>CAIOYO010000067.1 GCA_903862595.1 uncultured Opitutaceae bacterium
CGCGGTGGATTCGTCGATTTCACATCCGGCGGTCGCGTTCGTGTTACCCCACCGCCCGCCTCAGGCATCGCGATGCAACCAGCCTGACGTGGATTCGTCGGAAAACTGGCAGAGCGTCTGCGATTTTAACGCGAACCAAAGTGGCGCTAATAACCACCGAAGGCCGCATGCCATTCACGGCAGAAGTGCCACCGGATCTATGCCGTAGGTGTCGGCGACTTTTCGAATCTGAGTGGTGGTCAATTGCCGTTCACCGCGCAGGAGCCGATAGGCGAGAGACACATCAATCCCGAGTAGCCTCGCGAGGTTCGCTGCACTTTCGTCGCGTTCCGCGAGCACGAGACGCAGCAGTTCCGATCCCGCTGCCCGGCTGAGGGGAAACTGCGTGCTCTCCCATTTTTCATAGAGATCGCTCAGGAGGTCGAGGTAATCGGCCTGCTCGGTGTTGAGCGTGTGTCCGGCGAGCAGATCGATCATCTCGGCGGCATTGTCGGCATCAACCTGATCCCGAATGGGCCGCAGCAAATGCAGGGCCATCAACCCTGCATAGGTCTTGGGAATTTTCGCGTAAGGAGTTGAGGATTGGGTAGCGGTTTTCATAGACGTGTCTTCCAATGCTCGCGGCTGTATTCGGCGTGAGTGAGAAAATTTAGGACAAAGACTTTTTGCCGGTCGTAGTGGATGGCAGTGATGAGGCGGAAATCGTTGCCGCACACATTGAAGACGGTGACGACCTTTCCGCTCTTCACTTTCACTTGGTCGGCGTGGGGGAACATGCGGCGGGTTTCGACAAGATTCTGCCACTTGCCGGAGAGCACCAGCCGGGCCCAGTCATTCAGCGCTCGATCGGCCTTTGAGAACCGGGAAGCGTAGTGGCGCAGGGTGCTTCGTTTAATCAACCTCACAGGGAGGACAATATGTCCTCGTCTTGGCCTGATTGTCAAACCCCAGAAATCCTGGCTTTAATTTCTTGCCCGGGAGTTCCCGTTATCCAACCACTCGCCTGCTGGGCTAGGAGTGCAACTTACAAGCCTGCGGTTCGTTAGAAAACTGGCGGAGAGGGAGGGATTCGAACCCTCGGTACCCTTGCGGGCACGCCTGATTTCGAGTCAGGTACAATCGACCACTCTGCCACCTCTCCAGGTACAGAAGGGAAAACCGTACCGTCGACCGCCGAAAACGGAAGTCGAAAATGCGTGCTCCCTACCCGCCCTTCCCCAACCCGCTCTCAGGTGTTCTCGTCGTCGCGCGCCGAGCGGCGCGCTTCCTGGTTCGCCGGGAGGTGGTGCGGGAGCACGAGGTAGTAGTTCATCAGCCACCAGCTCCGCGAGAAGCGGTACAGCACCAGCGGCACCGCCACCGCCCCCACCCCAGCCACGATCGAGGCCGTCCGCCCCGAAAGCACCTCGGTCAGGTACAGCACCAGCACCGGCACGAGGAAGCCCACCACGGTCACGCCGTAGTTCAGCGACATCGCCCCAAGAAACCCACCTTCATCCCGCTCCAGCCGCAGGCCGCACTCCGGGCATTCCCGGTTCAGCACGAAGAACTGGTCCTCGCGGAACAGCGACCGCGCCCCGCAATTCGGGCAGCACAGGGTCATGCCCCGAGCCACGATCTGCGCACGCGTCACTTGCATGGTGTTGAGGGGGGAAGAAAGAGGAAGAGGTTGAAGAGAAAATCCGGTCACCCGCGCCGCAGTCCCGACCGCAGCCGACGCCGCCGTCAGGGCCGCGCTCAGGACCCAGGCTCACGCCGTAGCCAAGGCCATCGCCCGCACCACCGCAAGAGCCGTAGCCCAGGGCCCAGCCTACCGCCGTCGCGCCACACCTCAAGCATCCCGGCTCGCGCTCCGGCACAAAAAAGACGCTCCCCCTCAGCGGGAGAGCGTCTTTCGTTGAAACGGTTTCGCGCGGGCGATTAGCCGCCGAGCTGGAAGCGGACGAAGCGGCGGATCTGGATGTTCTCGCCGGTCTTGGCGATCTTCTCCGTGATCAGCTCCTTCACCGTCTTCTCGGGGATCTTCACGAACGGCTGGTCCAGGAGGGCCACCGTCGAGTAGAACTTCTCGAGCTTGCCCTCGACGATCTTCTGGACCGCCGCGGGGGGCTTGCCGGCGACCTGTGCCGCCGCGATGTCGCGCTCGGCCGCGAGGTCAGCCTCCGGCACCTGGTCGCGCGACACGTACAGCGGGCTGGCGGCGGCGATGTGCAGGCAGAGGTCCTTCACGAAGGCGCGGAATTCATCGTTGCGGGCGACGAAGTCGGTCTCGCAGTTGACCTCGATCATCACGCCGACCTTTCCACCGAGGTGGATGTAGCTTTCGATGAGGCCTTCCTTGGCGAGGCGATCGGCCTTCTTGGCGGCGGAGGCGGCGCCCTTCTTGCGGAGCAGCGTGATCGCTTCCTCGACGTTGCCGTTCGTGTCGACGAGCGCGCGCTTGCAGTCCATCAAACCCGCGCCGGTCTGGGCGCGGAGGTCATTGACCATCTGGGCGGTAATGGGAGTGCTCATGGCGATAATTCAGGTAAGGGTTGCAGGGTGCACGGCCCGCCGGGAGGGGCGCCTCGGCGGCGCGTCGCGGGAGGGCGACGGCCGGCGCGGGGCGCACCGGGAGGACCGCGCGGTGGGCTTACTCGCTCTTCGGCGCCGCGATCTTCTTGCGGGCCGGGGCCTTCTTCTTTGCAGCGGCGGCGGCAGCCGCGGCGGCGTCGCCCTCACCCTCGACGTTCGCGACGAGCGCGCCCGGGAGGGACGAGAGATCAACCTCGGCGGCCGGGGCCGCAGCGGGCTCGGCGGTGGCGCCGGTCGCGGCGGCGACGGCGGCCGTGGCGGCCTTCAGGTCCGCGGTGCCACGCGCCTGGCGACGCGAGTCGCGCTGGGCGAGGCCGGACTGGATGGCGGCGACGACGGTGTCGACGATGATGCGGATGGACTTCACGGCGTCATCGTTGCCCGGGATCGGGAACTTGACGGTGGTCGGGTCGGAATTGGTGTCGACCAGGGCGACGGCGGGGATGCCGCAGCGGTCGGCCTCGGCGACGGCGATGGCCTCGTGGGAGACGTCGACGACGAACATCGCGCTCGGGAGATCACCCATGTCGACGATGCCGGCGAAGTTGCGCTGCATGCGGGCCATTTCGCGGCGGATGGCGGATTCCTCCTTGCGGGAGAACTTGCCCAGCTCGCCGGCGGTATCCATCTGCTGGTACTTCTTGTACTTGGCGATGGACTTCTTGACGGTCTCGTAATTGGTCAGCGTGCCGCCGAGCCAGCGGTCGACGCAGAACGGCATGTTGGTGGCGCTGGCGGCCTCGCGGACGATTTCCTGGGCCTGGCGCTTGGTGCCGACGAGGAGGACATTGCCGCCGTTGGCGACGGTTTCCTCGAGGTAAGCGACGGCCTTTTCGAGGGCGGTGAACGTCTTGCCGAGATCGATGATGGTGATCCCCTGGCGGTGGTCGAAGACGTAGGGCTTGGAGCGCGGATTCCAGCGCTTGGTCTGGTGTCCGAAGTGGACGCCGGCATCGAGGAGATCCTTGACGTTGATACTGAGGCTCATGGCAGTTGATCTGATGTTCCTGACCTTGAACACAGGTCGGCCGGGATGGCCGCCTTGCGATCGATGGTATGGGTTATGGTTGAGATGACCTCCACCCGGGATGGGCGGAGTCGTCCAAAACAGAGCAGCCGCCCCACCCTGGCAAGCGAGAATTCCGGGGGAAACGGAAAAGGCCATTGACACCCGGACCGCCGCGCGCAACGTCTGACCTTCCCATTGTTGCAGGGTGGAGCAGCCTGGTAGCTCGTCAGGCTCATAACCTGAAGGTCGCTGGTTCAAATCCAGCCCCTGCACCCAATTTAAGGCCCTCGTGACCAGCGCGTTACGAGGGCCTTGTACTTTTCGAGCCACCTAGGCGAAAACGACACTGTCCAACAAGTGTCCGATCATGTCGGCACGCAAGTGTGCCGGCTTCGGGAGTCAGCACCTGGCGCGCCCTCTTCCTCCGCTTCTACAACGACCGAATGAAGCCCTCACGGCTCGCCGACGCCACGCCGGCAGAAGTCGACAAGGCCCGCTTCCCGGTGGCTGCGTGACACAGAATGCATCGTACGACAAACAATGTGTCGGTTCACGGGTGGGGGGAAACAGGGAACGCCCCCCTTGTTTCTTAATCCCCAAGATTCCTTCGGAATCTTCTTCAAACCCACGCTTTCCATCCCATAGCTAACACTCACGTCTGGTCGTCCACCGGACAGGGTCCACCTCATTCAACCTAAACGATCTCTAAACGCATGCGCTTCATCCGTCTAGCCGTTTTGTTAAATGTTCTTGTAGCAGGCTGCGTCGTGCAAGGAAAACGCATTCCAGAAACAGCTGAAGGCATCGCATCGTCCGTGAAGCGTACCGAGGATCCCTACACCCAGACCATCACGGTGATGGCAGAACCATTCGTTTTGAATCACATCCGATATTTGCTACGCTCCATCAAGTCCACGAAAACCAATGACGAGGCGATGCAAATCTACATTTCATCCTGGAAGACCGACTGGATTTTTCTCGAACGCGCTGCTGACTCCAGAGGCAATGCACTCAAGGTGTCGGTCATAGATCGTGAAGTGCTGCGGGATGGGACGGTCACTGAGATCGTCGGCGTGGAGGTTTCTAGAGAATACCTCGAGAATCACGCGCGGACTGGCATTGACCTGCGAATCGACGGCAAGCGCGGAAAGCTTCCGCTGTTTTTACCCGGGTGGTACGTTTCCGGATTCCTGCAGGCTGTTGGCCGGTGAAACGCAAGCGCCCGGCGTGGACCGGATGCACTTTTCCGGGCCACCCGGTATGAGATCCAAGTGGGTTTGAAGTGTTCCCGTCTAGCGGACTACGGAGGGTTGAGTCTCCGGGATGAGATTGAATCCCATCCTAGGAATTCACGCGGTCCTTGGTCCAGTAAACGGGAGCACTTTATATCTTAACTCATTTTACCCTATCCGCCGCCTAACGATCGGGGTCCACCTCACTAGTTACGGAAGAGATTTGGGCCCGCGGACTCCCAGACCAGTACATGCGCGCAAAAATCAGACTTGCGCGCCCCCACTGTTAGTCCACGGTTTTGCGAGAATCTTTCAAAAGACGTTAATCATGGCAGTCCTTATAGAAGGCCATTCTGTTGTTGTACGCCGCGGTGCGATCGAAGAACGGTTTCGCGGAGGCTGGCACGGGTTTCTTCTTGCTGTGCCGAACGCTACGGCGTGCTACGACGAACATCTGGTTCGAGTGGGATTCATGGATCCCGCTGATGTTAGGGCCTATGTTGCTGAAATCGAGGCCGGAGGTCTCGTACATGATAGTAACGGAGTGGCAGTCGACCTAGTGGTAGTAGACCAAATTCGGGGGCCGGCTACGCCTACCCCGTGGCTTCATATAGCGACCGTCACTTTGGCTGGTGGCAAAGTGATTACAGCCCATCTGAACGGCCAATCCTCGGGGCCACTAGCCGTCCCTCGAAACTGGACGTATGAGTCTTCGCTAAGCAGAAACTTCGGGTTTACGGCCGCAATAAATTTCGGCGACAACTTGAAGTTTCAAAGGCGGGAGGTCGATCAGGACATTTATCTCGACCTGAAGTCGGGCAGAGAGGTGTTCGTTGGGCGCGCGGCGACGGACGGGCGCAGTCATGCGGCTCTGTTTACGCGACTGGAGAAGCTCGCGCATCGCGTCCTTGAAATCGATGGGCAGAGCAAGCCTCTCAAGGCTATGGGAGACGCCGACGCCGCGCGACCGTTGTTCGAGGAACTAGATGAACGGTTGCTCCCGGAAATCAGGCGCATTGCGGAGGGAGATGGGCAGGATTACGCCTTCGCCCAGTTTTCCTACGGTTTGGTGCTCCGTGCGCTCGCGCGACAAAGTGCCGCAGAGCGGCATTTTCGCCGAGCGAACGAGTTGCAACCGCGTACGCTCAACATTTTAAATGAACTGGTGCGGTGCTTGGGAGAGCAGGGCAGGAACTCCGAAGCACTGCCCTTTGCTCGAGAAGCGGTTGCAGTCGCACCCAATGATCCAGCTTCATGGGGAAATCTGGCAATGTGCCTAATTCAGGTGGGAAACAAGGATGACGCCAAGAAAGCGATCGACCACGCGATCCTACTCGACCCAAGCGACCCCACCAACCGTTACATCCGAGACAACTTCCCCCGCTACTTCATATGATTTACTTCATATCAGTAGCGCGAACTAACCAGCCAGTTTCATCGCTACATCACAACGGTGAGCATTTCAACATCGCAGCCGTTAACGGAAATGCACCAGACGTAGGTCCCGGGCCAGGTGCTTACGAAGAGAAGTGGCCGTCGGCCGCACGATGCATCCGCGGCTACGGCAAAACCTCGCGCCCCCGCCAAATTCCACTGCCCCAACAACTATCTCCTCGCTCGATCAGCCACCGAAAATGAAGCTTAGCCAAGAACGATAAAACCGTTTAGCCACGATATGGTCGCTCCAGCACACCACTACTTACTCCGATCGAAAGCAGGCGAGCGCGGTCCCTTTACACTGTCGCAAGTTTCGACCATGTGGTCGACAGGACAAATAACCGCCGACTCACTCTATCGCCTTTCAAATGTCGAAGAATGGGCACCTATATGCCAGCTTCAGGAGACCCTCGAAGCACTAGCGTCTTCGTCGCTTCATCTGCCAAAGACGTTGCCTAGTGAAGCCCCCCCTTACGTTAAGCCGATAAAGCGGGTCGTCCACGAGCGAATAGTCGAAGGTGATGGATCGTTCGAATCGCCTTTCGTCATTGCTACATCGAACCACCTCCACTCTGCGCAAATTCAGGGCGAAATCATCGATCTGAAGCTCGGGTCGGGAACCTACCGGAAGGGCGGGATCAGACGCTACTCGGAATCGCCGCGCGGTAAGCCTGGAAACAGCGACATTTGCGAGCACGCTTTTGTTACCGATGGGATGAGGGCTTCAGTGTGGTTTGATCTCTATCTCGTAACACGCTTGTTCGAAGACCCTGAACTCGGGAAGATAAGGCGAAGAATGGTTGAAAGCCCTCAGGGTCAAAAGCTCCAAGCCGAAATCCAAAAGGCTCTTGGAGCAGCGAAGCCAGAGACAGAGAAGAAGTCGTCTGGGTGTGGCTTTCTCATCGTTGGTATAGTGATTTTCATCCTTTATCTCATCTTCAAAGATTGATCCCGCTGAAACCCTGAGCCGAAGAAAGGAGAAGCTGCGGCACGCGACCACACAGAAGGCAAGCGATCAAATTGAACCGGCGTGGCGCTGTGCGCAGCCGTGACTACTCTACGTTGCAGCCGGATTTAAGAACCTTTTGTAAGACAGGTTCAAAGGTCTGTCTGAGATGCTTCCAATCTTGCCCACGGGCGGAGCAATAATCGTCGGTGAGGCTGTGAGCTCGCCCGTTCGCACATAAGTCGATACGTCCACAAACGACGGGCGGCCAGAGAGCGTCGATCCCAAAGTCGCTGTTCGCGGCAATGCCTAGAAAGATGGGTTTGACGATCCAAGAGGATGGAACGAGACTCACTCGATGTCGAACTTGCCTGCGGTCGTCAGCCCATGGCGTAAGCAGAGCCCGAAGTACGGGCACAAGAATCCCACAGGGCCCTCAAGCTAATCACTAAGAAATAAAGTCATGGAATGGATCAACACACCCGAATCATCCAACATCGCCAGTTTTGGCTACAACGCGGTCAACCGAGTGTTGACTGTCGAATTCAAGAGCGGAGGACGCTATGAATATTTCGAGGTTCCTTCTGCGGTATTCGCCGCGATGAAGGCGGCTGATTCGAAGGGGCAATTCCTCGCGCAAAGCATCAAGGGGCGCTACCGCTACGCGAGTATCTAGCTGACAAGCTGCTGTTTTCCGGCCCGCCCGATTTGAGAGTGCGCGCGAGTGCGGTTCTCCAAGAAAGCGGCGTAGCCCTCCGTGATAAACCCGTCGAACCGCCATCGAAATTCTTCGCGCAGACCCGGGGAGCAAGCGTAGAGGACGTGGCCAAGCTGCTGCGATTGGTGCGATGTTGACGTTCCCGATGGGCTGAGGATCTACCTAGCGTTGGGGCCGGTGGACATGCGCAAGCAGTTCAACGGGCTGTGGAGCCTCGCAGAGGAGCGGTTGTAGAGGACCGAGTGCTGACAGTCGCTAGGGCGGCCGAGGGCTTCTCGTCTTGGGCTTCGAAGAAGCGCCGATTTGCGATTGATTGTGATTGAGGCAGCGAGAGCCCTATAGTCGAAGCCCGTGATGACATTAGCCGTGAGGGTTGAGTCAGACTCCGCCCGCAGCCGCATCATGCGCTCAATTCGGGGGGCGGAGACCGAGCCAGAAAGACTCGTGAGGTCCTTCCTGCACCGCGAGGGGCTCAGGTTCCCGAAGAATGTCCGGTCCCTCCCCGGCCGGCCGGACATCGTACTTCGAAAGCACCGAGCGATCGTATTCGTGCATGGTTGCTTCTGCCACCGACATCAAGGCTGTGCGCGCGCAGCGCAACCTCGCACCAATGCGGCCTTCTGGAAAGCCAAGTTCGCCGCCAACGTGGCTCGCGACAGACGGGTCGCTGCGACGCTCAGGCAGCTGGGGTGGCGGGTGTTTACAATTTGGGAATGCGAGGTAAGGCCGGGAAGGCTCAGGGCTCTCGCGATGCGGATCGCCGGCCGGCAATGAACGGAGCCGATACCCCAAATCAGGGGTGAATAAGGCTGGATAGCGCCGCATCATGCTTTTTTCCTAGCGCATCCAACGCCAGTGAAGATGATCCAGCGACGTGCCAATTCCGTTGATCGATCTCTTTGCGGGTCCAGGTGGCCTGAATGAGGGCTTCAGCCGCGTCCTCACCAAGAGTGGAAAACCGGCGTTCGACACGCTCGTTTCTGTCGAGTGCGAGCCATGGGCCCACAGAACCCTAGAACTTCGCGCGTTGGTCCGGAAGCTGGCTCGCGACGACCGGGATTCGGACTACTACAGGTACATCCGAGGGGAACTTTCCCGCGAAGAGCTGTTCGAGCGTTCTGGATCGGCTGGGATTGCAGCCAAGCATGAGGCTCTGAGGGCGAGATTGGGTGCATCGCCATCGGAGGACAAAGCAATCGAGGAGCGTATCGACCACGCCATCAAACGGTCCAAAGCCAAGGAATTCGTCCTGATCGGCGGTCCGCCCTGCCAAGCTTACTCAATCGCGGGCCGATCACGCCGCGCGCGCGAACTGCGGTCAGACTTCGAATCGGACGAGAAACACGTTCTCTACCGGGAATATCTGCGGATCGTGAGCAAATTCCGCCCCGCAGTGTTCCTGATGGAGAACGTGCCTGGCCTCCTCTCCGCCAGCCTAAGCGGGACACGCACATTCGACCTCATCCGAGATGATCTTTCCTCCGCAGGCTACGACCTTTACCCGCTGAATGCCCCAGCGACACCCGGCCAATCGGACCAGGATGTCAGGCGGTTCGTTGTTCGCGCGGAGGAACACGGGGTGCCTCAAGCCCGAGCGCGGGTGTTCATCCTCGGCCTGCGACGAGACTTATCGCTCAAAGCCGCCACCCTTCCTCGCAACGGCGACCGAACCAACAACGTCCTAGACGCGATCAAGGACCTGCCACGGATCCGTAGCAAGCTGACGAAGGAGACGGACTCCGGCGCAGCGTGGGCAGCTGCGATCGGCCAGTTGGCTGAGTATGAAACGATGTCGCACGACCTGTTCTTCGACAGAGAGCTGCGACGCGCGATCAGTGAAGTGAATGAGCACCTGCCCCTAGGAACGGGGCGCCCGCAAGTGCCGAAAGGCGAGCCAACCATCCTACACGACTGGTACCATGACCCGAAGCTCAAGGCGGTTCTGAACCACAACAGCCGGGGCCACATGCGCCGGGACCTGATGCGATACTTTTTTTGGTCGTGCTACGCTCGGCACTTCGGCCGATCGCCGAAACTATCAGACGCTCCGCACTATCTGCGACCGGATCACGGCAACGTTCAGGGAGATGCTACCGAGGCACCCTTTGCCGACCGCTTCCGGGTGCAGCTCGGCAACCGACCATCGACCACAATCACTTCGCACATCGGTAAGGACGGGCACTATTATATCCACCCCGATCCCTCGCAGTGTCGGAGTCTTAGCGTCCGGGAGGCAGCACGCCTCCAAACCTTCCCGGACAACTACTTCTTTGAGGGTGCAGCGACCGACCAATATCGGCAGGTGGGAAACGCCGTTCCGCCGTACCTTGCATACAAGATCGGCAATCTGATTGTTGGGATCTTGAACGCCTAGCATCGGGCAGTGAGCCACGCACCATCTAGGTAGGAGGCACGCTTGTACGCTTCATACGACTTGTCTTGCTCCAAAGTGACCGTGGTCAGAACTATGCTCTCGCCTTGATAATCGCTGATTAGGGTGGCTATCGATTCTAATCTGATTGAACGCATTTTATCTAGCAAGGGTACTGCGGACGATTCCAAGGGCCCGCACTGGTAATCCACTATTGGCCTTGAATCAGTTTTTTATCGTCTTCGGATAGCGTGCCAGCCAAAGCGGGGATGCTTGCATAGCGCACCAGCGTTTTCCTCAGAATCTTTGCCTGTTTTTCCGAGGGGGATCGCCCCTTGGGGACAAGTTGTCGAGCCATGGTCTGCGCGACTCCGACCCAGATTTCGTTGGCATCGTCTCGCTGAGCAGCCGCTGCCACTTTCAGCCATTGTTCTGAGCTGAGCTTATTCAGCACCTTGAGCAGGTCAGCTTCAGCCTTCGGTCTCGCCATGTCCTTGATCGAGAATTGATCCCAATCGGCCTCGGGCGTGAGTTCCACGTCAATGGAGCGGCCAAGGACGAACTCCCTGCACTCTGCCTTCTTAGCCCACTCCGTCACGTTGCGGGCGCCCGCGGAGACACGGATCGCAGTGTCACAAGCTGGTATCGTAATGCGGAGAGCGCGATCTATTTCCGGAGTCACTGCTTGGGTGGTCCATAGACGCCGCCAAGGGAAGCGCTTTCCGGACTTCACCGATAGGACCATGATTGCGTAGGCGACGAGATTCGCACGATAGCCGACGATGCCGAGTTCTCCGCAGACACGCTCCCCATGACGCTGGACGATCGCGAGACCGCAGATACGTCTGAAGTCCTCTTCGTTGGGCAGCTGACTGCGTTCCGCATTTGTCGAGGTTGCCCCGAGCACCGCCATGAGGCGTGCGAATGCCTTTTGGCCGCCCAAACTGACCGAGTTTGCCTCCTGCTCCCAAGCGAGGAGATACTTGGCAAGATCAGTCTTGGCGAACCGAGCACGCGCGGGATGCCGCGCCCGAAAGGCCTCCTTCTGCGGACGGGTCGAAAGCTTAGCGAGGTCCTCGGCATACTGCCCCCGGACGCGCTCGTAATACCAACGGATCGGACGCCCTGAAGACCCCTCGTCCCGTTCGGCTTCCAATGCGCGAGAATGCCTTTCGAGTTCGATGTGCCACGGGTCGTTAGCGAAGAAGTCCGTTTCCTGAATGCGATTCTGGGTGTTGGCGAATCGCGAGATCCTTGGAACGAGTTCAGTGATCAGCTCCGGTGGGACCACCGTGAGCTTCATTGCCACCCCGATTGAGGAGACATCAATCCGATCCTCGCGCACACAGCGTGCGATGGATGCGGTTGTCTGGCCCCCGTTGACAATCTGGAAATCCTCGGCGGCGAGAAGACTGTGATTGCCGTCAGCTGTCTTGCGGAGACGAACGCGGGATGCGGTGCAGGAAATGCCGTTGTTGAACGAGAGAAAGTGCTCCGGCTCCTCGTGGATTGTTACCCGAATGCCCTTGTTAACTTTCCCAGTGAACTGAAGGAAGGCGCGGACGTTTCGCTCCAACAATCTTCCGCGATACTCGTTGTATAGCTTGGCGAGGAAGCTACCTGGAACCTTCGTGATCAGCACGCCGAGCCTGCCCTCCTGAATCTCCGCGGCCTCGTGCGCAGAGACCAAGCAAGGCAAGCCCCCGATCGATTCGAAGTCTGCGACCAGTGGTTCGCGTCCGTTTTCACGGGTCCGAATCAGGCGGTCAGCATCCCAGACCGCCGTGCGAATGCTCGCTTCAGCCACTGACTCGGCAGCGACGCTCGAGACCTTACCGGTCGTCAGCAGGCAGCAGACAACGCGGCCCTCCGATGGACGATAATCCTGTGAAATCGACTTAACCATCTCGCGAGCCGGACTGGAGTCCTCAATTGGAGGAAAATCACCTTTCTCGATGGCCTGAACCGCGGACACCAATTCCTTGAGTGCCCGATCGATGTCCTTCTTCGCGCAGGTGACATCCGGCCACGCCCGGTCGAGTTCGAGGTCGCCGTGGGCGTCGATCATAGCGAAGACAGTCATGATGCCATCTTCCTCATCGATGTCGTAGCCCTCGATTGAGCAACTTAGACGCCCATCCTTGAACTGTAGCGGGCTCCACTGCGGGTTTGTGAGGAAGCCCGCATCCGTGACTATGGAGGTGAGCACGCGGAATATCGCCTCACTCCGGTGCAAGCCCCCGGCCTCAGAGTGCGCGACCTCGAGGACTTCCTCGCGAATGCTGTCGATGCTCATTGTGAAGCTAGCCACCGGTTTGCGATGCGGAACCCGTGAATGGCTCCCAGTTCGATTGAATAGCGCAGCATGGAGACGCCTCCCGGAATCGTCCTAACGTCGATGTGGGGAAAGGCCTCACGCACTTCGTAGGCCTCGATGCCGACAACCGAGAGGCAGTCGCGGTATTCGGCAGCATGCACGTCGTGGAAGCCGTAGTCCGCCAGCAGGTCTGAGAACCTCTCGGACTGAGCGTCATCCATTCTCTTGCGAATGACGCAGATTGCCTCCGCCAGAGTGCGGCCTGCCGGCCCTACCGCGAGTTGGACCGCAATCAGCTGGATGGGGCGCACCGGGTCAACGATAAGTTGGCCCGGATCCGAGATCCGGACACGGCCGCCGTTTTCCGTGTGCCACGACTTCACCTCCATGAGGCATTCAGGAAAAGCGAAGTCATGAAGGTTTCGTTCGGGTCCGTGCCAAGCCGCGAGCGCCGCATCCATCCCGTCCGATTTGGCGCACCGTTCCAAAACTGCCAGTTCAGCAAAAAGACCTCTCACTTCCTCAGACGACATCAGCCCTATCCGTTTCTGCATGAAGCGGCGCCAAAGCGATATCCTGCGGAGGACCCTTCGAACCGCCGGCATGGCCCCATCCTCTCTCGCCGCCTCATTGACCAGATCGGCGCCCATGAGGGCAAACATATCCAACGCAGACTGTTCCCCCAGAAGTATTGGTAGTCCGAGTGTGCCCGAACCGACCGTGACCGTTCGTTCGAACGAGAAACCCCGTCCGGACTCAGGCTGCGGGAGCAGATGGAAATCTGTTGCGGGAAAACGGACCAACAAACCCGGACGGTCATCCGAGGCCCTCAAAATTGCACCTATCCGTAGCACGCCACCGCGGAACTGAATGTAGCGGTATGGACCTTCCCCGTGCGGTGACTCGGCGATTTCCTGCCATGCGGCGGTTAGGTCTTCTGCCGTCACGCTGCACCTCCCGAGGCCTGGACAGCCTCACGGTCCTCTTCCTCGTCGCGAATGGCATCCTCCACAAACGGCTCACCGAAGAGTTCCGCGAGCATGCGGGGATTGCAGACATATTCCTGCCCCGCGTCGTTGTCGGACTTCGGAAAGCTTACAGCCACGCCAATGAGCGGATCATCGAGTTCGAGGGCCGTGCCTTCCTTTTCCGGCGAGATCGGGTATAAGAGCAACAATCCGCGTTCGGGTGGCCGGTTCATCCGGTAGAACGCCGCCTTCGAACGCTTGTCGCCAGCGCTTTGAGCAATGGCCTTATTGTATTCCTCGGATGAGAGATCGATCGCCTCGTCTTGACCCATGGCCACGCCTTGGAAGGTGTATTGATCGCGTCGCGCTTTTGCCTTTCCTGCGTCGATCTTGCGGTAAAGACGCCTGTATTTCTTCCCCAGAATTGCGACTTCGTCAGAGCGGCTGTTCGTGACCAATGCCACCGTCCATTTGTCCAATTCCCCTTTATCCAGCATCGTCTGGACGTATCGCGCAATTTGCGTGGAGCCGTTCGTATCGGCAGCGAAGCAGATGTTGGCGGATGCTCGATATGTCTTCAGGAACTCGAGCACCAGTTTCCCATCGACCGCCTCCCATCGGTGGTGATGCGAGCCCTTTTCACCTGATTTCATGAGCTGCGTAGCGGCGACCTCACCGCCATGTCGCTTCTCCATCTCGGACATCAATACCGAGAAGGCCTTGAAGTTGGCATCGGCAGCGTTCTTCGGAATATCCAAGCTGGATACGAACGACTCGGCAAAGTGGACGCGAACCGTCTCTCCGCGACGCATCTTGTTCATCGCCGTAACCAGCATGTCTATGCGAGGTTCGCGAACGCGCAGGCCGTATTCCGTCGGACGCTTCTTAAGGTAGCACATTCGGCTGAACTCACGACGAAGCTCCTCGGTGGCCAGAGCGATTTTGGCGAAGTTCTCTACGATTTGCCCGGGGGCATAGACACGGCACAGGTGCGCATAGGCTGGCCGGTAGCCGAACCACCTTCCCATCTGCATGAGGGTATCGAACGCACGCGCACCTCGAAGGAAATAACTCACACTCAGTCCGGATAGCGTGAGACCGCGGCTCAGCCGATCACCGCCGACCGCCACGACAACCAACCCGTCTTTAGCGCCAGAGTAATCGAGATTCTGTTTACTGCTGCTGTTGATGTTTCGGAACACGATTCGTCCGAACGCCTCGAAGACCAGGGCTTTGATGGAGCCCCACTCTGGCAGTTTTGGCTTAACGAGTTGCTGTGACGGGTGAGTCACGAAAGAGGCAAAAGGACCCTCGAAGACTCGTCGCCAAAGCTCCTCGAGCGCAGCCCATTCGTCGTCGGCCGACTCACCGTGCCTCAACCTTTCGATCAGTGAGGAGAGGTCATTCTCGATGTGCTTGACCACCTGTTCTTGCACGGCGGTGAAGCGACTCACGTGAACGAGCATCGACATGTGTTCGCCTCCATGACCCAGCGCCATTCTGGCTGCTACCGTCAGTAGGAAGGCCCTGATCGCCTCCTGAAGCGAATTCGGCATGTCCGGCGAGACAATCAGTGTTTTGCGATGACGCGGCGGCATCCAAGAGTCCGCATCGTCGACCTCGCGATGCATCGGGAGCGGTTGTATGCCCGCTATCTCTAGTGACTCGTCGGACGCCCGTCCAAAGACTTCCTCGGGCCCGAGATAGTTAGTCGGTGCTTTGAGAGTCGTGATGAACGTCTTCGGGAAGATATCTGCACCTCGGTCGTCTAGATTCCGCGTGGCCGACTTTGGAACCGGCGCAGGATCCATGAAGATGTTAGCGTAGGGTGTGGCCGTGTAGCCTAGGTACGCGACCCGGTTAAGCCTCCAAATTATCTTCCGAATGAGATTGTTGATACGCGTCGGGTTGGTCTCAGGGTCAGTCGCAGCTGTATTGATCGAAGAATGATCAGCCTCGTCATCGATCACGAGGGCAGGAAAATCGAGCGCCGCACCGTCGTTCGCGTTCTTCACCCACCGCAGCAAGTTGTCGAGAATCGAGGCGTTCTTCTTCACGACCATGATCACTGGAACCTGCCCAGGGGTGACGTGCTGACCTCGATTCACGACAGCCCCAAAATCTCCCGCCACCGATGTCTGCGTTATGATGTCCGGAAGAGGAGCTATCGGATCTCCGGGGATGCGAATCCGTGCCAGTCGTCGGCTGGACCAAAGCCGAATGCCGCAATGCGCAAACTCACGGCGGCTATCCTTGCCGATGAGGACCTCCTCAACTCGTTCCTGAGTCTGCTGTCGAAGGTTCTCGTGAATGCCCGATAGGATGATGACCAGTTTGAATCCCGCATCCAGCGCTTTGGCCGCAACCGCGGTGTAGTGCTGCGTTTTGCCTGACTGAACGTGCCCCACCACGAGCCCACGGCGGTCCCAAATTCCGTCGCGTTTGGGATCTCCGATCATGTCAATCACTTCATCGGTGCTGAAGTCCAGTTCCTTCATGACCCGCAAGGGTCGCTTCACCTCCGCGGCGAGATATGCCTGCAACCACGGCCAGTGGACCCATTTCGCCTTTATCTGTGGCGTGATCCACGGGGGACCGATCTCGTCGGAATCAACCAAGGTCTCCGCCTTACCGACGCTCGTCACGATAGCCGTCAACACATCATCGACCAAGGACTGCCGCTCGCCGGCAAGATGGGGAGCGAGAACCAGCAACTCCGAAATCTGAGACTCGATTTGTTCTGGGGCGGGAACGCCTCGCTCGGAAATGGATACGAGAGCGAATCGGATGAATTCCTGTCGGGAGAGCATATTTAAGACAAGTGAGGTTCAAGGTCAGCCCGATGGAAAGCGAACGGTTCGGCACAAAGCACGATTCGCTCCGCAGTCGCCTGATCGTGCCCTTGTGCCCGGAGAACACAGATCGCTTTCTTTGCAAGCGTGAGTATGTCGCGAAGGTCATCCCGCTGGAGTTCAGTGACTGCGCCGTTGGTGGTCCGCTTGGGGTCTTGAAGAATAGCGTCCAGCGGCAGAAGTCGCTCAAACGTCTTCAGGAACTGCTCGGCCGCACCCGGCTCGCGAAGGCTCTGCTTGAGCGTCTGGACAATCGGATGGGCCCTGTTGATGCGGAAACGAATAGAGTCCTCGGTGGGAATTTGGTTCCAAAACGCCCTCGGGGCTAGCGGATCCTCTACAGCTTCGCTTGGCGCCTGCCGTTCGCCCCGAAAATTGAACACGGCACGGGCTTGGCGCCGCGTAGCTTCACCTATCCGCTGAAGATCGGCCATCACCCACGACGGTGGCACTACCGACGACTTCATGACATTTAGGCCCCATCCGTCATCCACCGAGTTGGGCAAATCTATGCGGATCCTTGCCAGCCGACATGCCTCCTCAGGAGAAAATAGCCTAAGCCACCCGCCCGGCACGATCAACCTACGTTCGCGATACACCAGGAAGCCTTGGTGCGCCGGCCACCCCAGTGGGCCTGACAACCGACCGTCCTGCTCTCGCGTGATCCGCGAGTGATGCGGCAACACGAAGGAGGTGACCGCAACTTTCTCTCCCAATCGCTCTTGGTCCTTTAAGTCGGCGCCTTCAAACGGATCCCAAGGCACAACGACAGTGGAACCCAACTTGATCTCCACTCCATCGGCGATGAAGCAGTGGAATACCATGCCGAGATGTGAAGCAATCTTGCGGAAGAGCGCGGCCTCGTTGCGTTCGGCGTGCGCTTGGTGCCCTGATCGTATTGAGAGTCGGTCTAGTTGTGTAATAACAACGATGGTCCCACATCGCTGCGGATCGGAAAGGGACGAGGCTTCGATGGCTGGCACCGCGTGAACGTCTGGCCCTTCGAGGATCTCCCACCCCGATTTTTCAACATGCGCGAGGTCCCATCGTAGCACGCAAAGTTTCGCACCCCTCTCGTGCCTCGTTGCGACCGTCAAAACGCGCCCCATAGACAGAGATGCCGTCTTCAGACCAAGTCCAAATCTCCCCAAATCCTGAGCTTGGCGGGAGCGATCCGGCCCATTGCCGCCCCACCGCATGGCCTCGAAGAGTTTGTCGCTTGGCATACCCTTGCCATCGTCCTCGATACTTACGAATCCGGAATCGCTTGTGCCGCGTGGCGGTGAAACTCGTATCGCGACTTTCCGGGCAGCGGCTGTGATGCTGTTGTCCACCAAGTCAGCCAATGCGGTAGGTGGCGAATAGCCCATGCTCCGCATCGCAGCAACCAACGCAAACGGGTGCGGCGGATTTTCGGAAGCAAGAGATCGGGAGCGCGGTGACGTATCTTGAGTCGACGACATGCAGGCGAACGGACGGCTGGCCGGTAGCAGCGGCTGGACCGGGACCGCTTTACGAGCTCTTTCAAAGAGACTTGCGGATTAGGGTGCGTGTTGCCCAGCAAAAACCGAAAGCAGGTGATCAACACCACATTAACACCTAGGCACGAATTGATAATGCATCAATAGTGGCGAAACATCATTATACAAAGTGTTTGTGCGAAATACAAAACGCCCTTACGACCGCCTCATGTCCCCACGACTCCTCGTCAGCTCCCTCCTCATTGTCATCGTCTCCGTTTTCACCTCGGGCTGCGCCACCATCACGCGCGGCTCCAAGGATGTTCTCGTCGTTGAGAGCACGCCCGCAGGCGCGGACGTTTCGCTTAGTTCCGGACAGGCTGGAAGGACGCCGGCATCCTTCAAACTGCCGCGCGCGGACGCCCTCGTGGTCACGATTTCGAAGGCGGGTTATGAAACCGTCACGGTGAACGTGACGCCGCATATCTCTGGCGCAGGCGGCGCCGGAATGGCCGGCAACGTTCTGCTCGGAGGACTCGTCGGCGCAGCCGTGGACGCAGGTACAGGGGCAATGAAAGACCTGAAGCCGAATCCCGTGCAGGTCACGTTGGTCAAGCTGGAGGCCTCCCCGGGGACCGTCCAAGCTGCTCCGGCCGACAAATCTCTCTCCGACAAACTCCGTGAACTCAAGGTCGCCCTCGATTCAGGACTTCTTTCAAAAGAGGAGTACGACCAGCAGCGGGCAAAGATCTTGAAGTCCGACTCGTCGTCGGGATAGGGCTGAGCATTCGCCGCCCCCGGGGCGGTCCTCGCACCCGCTCGTTCCGATGCCTCCACCCCTTCGCCAGCGACGAGCGGAATCCGGACTTACGCCCTTCGACGATCGCGCCCAGACCTGGCTCGCGCGCTTCCGCGCGCTGCGGGTGGACCAGGACTCCGTCAAGGGCAGTGCGCCGCACAAGCCGCTCCTGCTGCTCGCGGTGCTCGATCTCTTCGAGGCCGGCGGGCTCCGCGACGGGACGCTCGTCCGGTCGCCCGAGTTGGTCGTCCGCTTCCAGAATCTCTGGCCGCTCGTGGCCGCGCGACGGGGCAACAAGGGCGACATCCGGATGCCATTCCACGCGCTCTCCAACGACCGGGTCTGGTCGGTCTTCGACGCCGAGGGCCGTCCTTCGCGCGCCCGGGAAACCAGCCAGGTGGCCCAGCTTCACCCCGACTTCCTCGCCTGCCTGCCCGATCCGCGGTTCCGCTCCGCGCTGCGGCGCCAACTCGTCACGACTTACTTCCCCGCCGCCGAGCAGGTCGCGCTGTTCGCCGCCCTCGGCACCGCTGACGAACCGGCGGAGGCCGCGTCGCCGGGAGTCGCGCACGCCGCCGAGGATCCGGCCGTCTACCGCACCGCCCGCCAGCTCGGGCGCAGCGCCCGCTTCAAGACCGCCGTCGTCAGCGGCTACCGCTTCACCTGCGCGCTCACCGGCTACCGGCTGACCACCGCCGACCAGCTGGGCATCGTCGAAGCCGCCCACATCCACGCCTTCAGCCGGAGCCGCGACAACGAGCCCGACAACGGCCTCGCCCTCACCCCCACCGCCCACGTGCTCTTCGATCTGGGGCTGTGGAGCGTGTCCGACGACCTCCGCGTGCTCGTGAAGCCGGCGTCCTCCTTCCACGAGGAGGCCGGCCCCGGCGGTTTCTCGCTCCGCACGCTCGCCGGGGCCCCGATCACCCTCCCCTCCGGCGCCCCCCTGCGCCCGCGGCGCGAAAACCTCGCCTGGCACCGCCGGGAGCACGGGTTTCCGGAGGGATAGGGTCCGGAGACAGAGCAACCTCGCGCCGCGCCCGAAGGAGAAGTGTCTGGCCCGACCGGGCCACTCGGACGGCTCAATTGACTTCGTAGACCTCCACCAACGCCTCGCCTCCCACCGCGCCCTGGGGTCCGACGAGGACCGTGTACGGGCCTGGCTCGAGGGTGACGAGCATCGCGGCGTCCTTGCCCCCCGTGGCCAGCGGAAACGCTCCCACGAAGCTGGCCGCCGTCGCGGCTTCGGACGGGTTGGCGGCCTGCCCCCAATCTTGGTTCGCCGCGATCACCGTCTGACCCGAGAACAGCGAGATCTGGGTATCCGGGCAGGCGGTCGTCACCCCGAATGACGCCAGCGTCGGCCCAACCCCGCGAATCAGCACGGTCTTCGCGTATTGCGTCACGACAAACCCCGCGATCATCGGAGCGCCGGATGACACCACGCCGCGGGTCGCGATGTTGGGCATCCTCGACGTGGCCGCTCCGAACATCACGTAAGAATACGTGCGGCGACCGTTCGAAAACACGTCACCGTTGGCCGTGAGCCAAAGCTCGGGGTTCGGGTTGAACGACAGGGAATACGCGGCCCCATCACTCATCGACGCCGTGATTTGTCCGAACTGATTGATCTGCCCGAAGCCGAGCCGCTCGGCGAGCGAGTTGCTTTGGAGAATCATGACCTTCCCCGATGGGAAGATGGTGATGCTCGCAACGTGCGTCGTCAGGTTATCCTCTTGGAAGACGCCGCTATAGCCACCCGACCGCGCGTAGAATGCGCCAAAGATCGGCTCCTTGGCCGCGGTAAACGAGACCCCGCCAAGGGTTCCACGCGCCACGGAGTCACGGACCTGGAACGAGTACTGGCGCCCCTTGATCGTCACCCCGGAGACGGAGTCGGAGGCGTTGAGACTGCTGAGCGACGAGAGATCGACCGTTCGTCCCGCGCGATCAATCAGCAGCAACTGCGCCGCGGTCTTCTTGCCGATGGTGATGAAGACATCGTTGGTGCCCACGGTGGCGGAATAGGCACCGGCCTGACTGAGCTGGGCGACGAGCGAGCCGACACCGCCGGCGACAAAGAGCAAGAGAACCGAGAGGATTCGACGCATCATGCCCCTCGTTAGAAAGCCCCGATGCAGGGGTCAACGCTACCACGGCTCGCTGCGCCGTCCGTTCAGCATTGTTTAGATTCTTAACTACACCGCCCCGGTACTTTAACACTCCGGGGCAAGATGACCATAGAAAGCGTGGCTGTCGCGTGAGGCGCGATGCCGAGGTTCAGGCTTTGTGGTTTGTCCTCCGGCAGACGGCCGCCCGGCATGTCACCGTGCTCCACAGCGAACACCGCTGCCGGCGTCAGGGTGCCAAACGTGACCCTGCCTCGCTGCGTGGCTCCGTCAGGCTGCAGTAACCCGTCGGGCACGAGGCTCCTTAGGGCGCGGTAACCGGAGTCGGTCCAGGGTCCTGGTTATCCTTCCCCGAGGATTTGCCGGAGGCGCGCTCGCTGAGCTCCCGGCGCCAGTGGTCGGCCAGGGTTTTCACGGCGGGGTGGATCTCCATCGCCGCGTCGTAATCGCGGCGCATCGACGGCGGGAACCGGCCCAGCCCGGCGGCGCGGTGCTTCTCAACTTCCCGCCGGTACAAGGACTCAAGCTCGGCCTGCTGCGCGTCGCGCTGCTCCAGGTCCTGCGTGTCGTGACTGAGCGTGAGCCAACGCGCCACGAGTTCGAAGTCCGCCGCGCATCCGCTGAAACGCACCGCCAGCATCTGCGCCTTTGCGGCGGGAGAGTCCTTGCCGCGTTCCTCGGACTCACTCGCTTGCACAGCGGCGCTCGCATGGATGGTGTCGCGCGATTGAAGCGTCGCGCTTGATTGGACATCCGCGCTTGAGCGAGGGGCACCGCTCGCGGGGGAAGCAGGGCTCGCGGGTGAGGTCGGGCTCGCGCGGGAAACAGGGCTGGCGGGGTGGGTCTCCCGTGCGTGGGTGATCTCGTCTGAATCGGCCACGCCGTGGCCGGCGCCCTCACTCTGCCACGATGCCGCGTCCTGCTCGGCCTGGGCGGCGAGGACCTTGAACAGCGCCGCCGCCTGCCCGGCGATGTAGGCGAGGCCCACGCCATCAACGTGGTTTGGATCCAAGCGCGCGACCAGTCGGTCCAACGGACGCAGGGCGGGCAACTCCGAGTCCGCTTCGATTTCCTCGGCCGGCGGAGGCGGCAGAACCGCCACTTCCGCCTCCGGGGCGGTGGGAGATGGCGGCACAACCGGCGCTGCCGCAGCAGGCGGCGCGGCTTGAACCAGCGGCACAGGCGTGCCGGGCTGCGCCCCTGCCGACTGCGGAGCCATTCCCGCCAGCAGCGCCGTGCCGACGAAGAGGACCGCACCGGCTGGCTCCGCGGCGCCGACGCGCCACACGGAGCCCGCCGGCCGCGCCCGACCCGCCAACGAAGGCTGCAGCACGGACGGCGCAATCGAGGAAATCCAGACGCTCAGGCGGTTCATGGCACGGGAAGTACGGGGTCGACGACGGTGGTCACACAGCGCCGGCGGCGATCCTCATTCGCGCCCACCGACTCCGGCGAAACAAGCGCATTCTACGGCATCCGGCAGCGTCGACGACAACGCGATGGTGCGAGAACTCACCCGTTGGGTGTGAATATCAGGACGACTCCCCGGTGGCGCTAGGCCGCCGCCAGAGGCCGGACGTCGCGGCTGAGTTGTCGGCCGGACTCACGCTCGATCTTCCAAAGATCGTAGGCGACCTGCAGGTTCAGCCAATTGCGGGGATCCACCCGGAAATACCGACCTAGACGCGCAGCCGTGTCCGGCGTGATCGAACGCCGTCCGGCGAGGATATCGCTCAGGCGGCTCTGCGGGATACCCGTCGCCTTGGCGGCGGCCAGCTGCGTCACCTTGAGCGGCTCAAAGAACTCGGTCCGCAAAATGATGCCTGGGTGGATGCGGTGGGCAGTGGGTTTCATGGTAAAGGGAGAGATGGGTTCAGTGGTAGTCGACGATTTCGACCTGCTCGGCGTCGGTGCCAGTCCAGCGGAAGCAGATGCGCCACCGGTCATTGATGCGGATGGAGTACTGACCGCGCCGGTCGCCGCGGAGCGCCTCGAGGCGATTGCCGGGCGGCACCGAGAGAAAGGCCAGTTCGACGGCCGCATCGATGAGCTGAAGCTTAACCAAAGCGCGCTCCCTAATCTCGCCGGGCACGCGGCGCGAGCGGCCGGTCACCCACAGCTTCTCGGTGTCGCGATCAGCGAAGCTCTTGATCACACAACATCGTCGGCCGAATCAGACTATCCGGCAAGCAGATAATATCCGTTGAACAGATAATTTGAATTCGTGTGCAACCCTTGAGGATCAGGACTTTTACTCTTTTCCGTCCTATTGGAACGCGGCGCCCGCGCCGCATTGCAGCCAGTCGGACGCACCGCTTCGGAAAGCACGAGGTAAGCTCGCCCCCGACGAGTCGGACCGAGAGCCCGCAGCTACTTCGCGGCACGCCGCGACGCCCGGATGCCCGCGAGCACTTTCGGCAGGACCACGGCCGTGGCGATGAACATCGCCGTGATCAAGAGGGCGGCGGTGAGCTTCTGGCTCTCGCCACCGAAATAGGCGCGCCAACTCACGGACGACCTCCAGATGAACACGGCCCCCACAAGGGCGAGCGTGGCCGCGGCACCGAACAGCGCCCAGCGGCGCTGGCTCCACCACCCGATCGCCCAGACGAGGGACAGGCCTGCCACCATGCCGCCCGACTTCAACGCCGTGCCCGCCTTTTCGGGGTTCGAGAGGTAGCCGAGCACCCCCATCAGGAAAACGAAGGCGCCATAGCCAATCAGCCACCAAGACAGCGAAGGGAGTTTCATTTGCACGC
>CAIOYO010000068.1 GCA_903862595.1 uncultured Opitutaceae bacterium
CCAGAAGGAACGGGCGGGCTCCGGAAGCGGAGCTGCGCGAAACTGACGCCTCTCACTGCGCCCTCGGTCACCCTGCCTCTGCCGATCATGTCCGCGCGCACCGGCTCCCGCACATCACGACACCCATGAGTAACGACCGCGAAGCCATTTTGGGACGGGTACGTCAGGCGCTCGCGCCGCTGCCGAAGCGGGCGGAGGCGCCGGACTGGGAGCGCGAGCTCGTGGTCATGCGCAACGCCCGCGGAGCCGTGGATGCCGCGGCGCTCTTCACGGAGCGCCTCAAGCTCGTCAACGGCACCCCGATTTCCTCGCTCGCGGACCTGGTCGCCTTGTTCGTCGCCTCGGGTTGGCGGCGCGGCTACTGTGATCCGGCGCTGGTGGCGCGGCTGCGGCCGGCGTTCCCGGCGGAGATTGTTTTCGAGACGGACTTCGACCGGACGCGCGTGGACGATTATCAATTCGGCATCACCGCGGCGGTGGGGGCGATTGCGGAGACGGGTACCGTGATCCTGAACGACGCGGCGACCTCGCGCCGCCTGGCGGCCCTGGCGCCCTGGGTGCACGTGGCGGTCGTCCCGCGGTCCCGCATCCACATCGATCTCCCCGAAGCGGTCGCGGCGTTGGGCAGCGACCCGAACATCATTTGGTGCACCGGCCCCTCGAAGACGGCCGACGTTGAAGGCATCCTGATCGAGGGCGTGCACGGCCCGGGCGTGCAGATCGCGCTGCTGGTCGACTGAGGCGGAGTGGGCGGTTGGCTCGCTCCGCTATTGGCGCACCCTCACGGGACGCCCTGACGCGACGGCGCGCCTCAGGGCGCGTTTTCGAATTCCTGCAGCGCGCTGACGAACGGCACCGGGCCGCCCGGGGCGTAGCCGAGGTTGGCGAGGAACTTGCCGGTGGGTGACAGCATCACGACCGTGGGGTATCCAGTGACGCGGTACTTTTTGGAGAGCGCCTGATTCTGGGAAATCATCCACTCCGGCTGTTGGACCCCGCGCGGGAAATCGAGTTTGAGCAGCACCAGCTTCTTGGCGGCGTAGTTGCGGAAGAGCGTGGTTTCGAGGATTTCGCCCTCGAGCTTCTTGCACCACGTGCACCAGTTGGAGCCGGTGAAGAACAGGAAGATGGGCCGCTTCGCACTGGCGGCGCGCTCAACGGCGGGGCGGTACTCGGTAAGCCAATCCAAGGCTGGGCCGGTGGGGCGTTTGGCGGTGGCGCCCCAGCCAGAGCCCGTGGCTCCGGAAGAGGCCGACGACGATGCGGATGACGAAGACCGCCCGGCACTGGCGGTGTTGCGGGTCGACCCGTTACCAGACTTGCCGGGAGAGCTGGCGACGGCTGGTCCAGCGCCCCCGAGGCGGCGAATCGAGACCACGGCGTCGTCTTCCAGACGTACGATCTTGTCGGGATAGTTCAGGACGGTGACGGTCCCGGTCGACATCCGGCTCGTCGGCTCCCCGTTGGCTTCCAGTACCTCCGCTTCCGTATTGCCCACCGACGCCCCGAAAGCGATCGCGGTGGAGACGACCGCGAGCAACGCCACGGCGATCGGACGGCGCAAGGCCTGCGGGAGCGGCAATTTCATCGGGAAAGCTATCGTCCCAGAGGCAGCCGCGCTTGAGGGAACTTCCCCACTCTTCATGCAACAACGCCCAAGATGATAACGCGGGCGAGTGACGCCAAAGGTGACCCCTTTTGCGGCGGCGCTCGCGGGCGCGTCCGGCGCCCGTCAGGGCAACAGGCGCCAGTTGCCGGTCGGGGCTGACGGGATCTCGGGATTGCGGCGTACCCAGTCGATCATCAGCTCCCGGATTTCCTGGTTGGCCTGATCAACCACCCGGGCGTTGCGGAACATCCGGTAGCCGCCGCCCCCGTTCAGTCGGTAGTTGTTGATGGCGACACGGAAGCGGCGGTTGGGGTCGATCGCGGCCCCGCCGAAACGGAGATCGACAACCCGGTCGCCGCGCGGCCGGCGGAGATCCAAGGTGTACTCGACACCCTCGGCCGTATCGAAGTTGTAGCCCGGGATAACGGGATCGACCAACTCGGCGGGGGTCAGCCCGGGTTGGTACGCCCGGAAGTACCCGGCGGCGTGTTCGAGGGCGTCCTTCACCTCGGCTCCGGTGAGTTCGATCACCACGAGGGTATTCTCGTAGATGTAAAGCCCCGCGAGATCGCGGACGGTCACGTCGCCGGCGGGCAGGGTGGCATCGAGGGTGAACGCGGCGGCGAACGAAATGTCGGCCTTGCCGGAGTCGAGCTGGACCCGGTGGATCAGATCGATGATGGCCGAGTCGCGGAGGCGGGCCTCGCGGGAGCTCAGGGCGATCGCGGAGCGGCCGACGGGCTGGGAGAGCCACGTTTGCGTGGCTTCGTGGTAAGGCCGGACCAGATCGAGGAGCTCCGGATCCGGCGTCGTGGCCAAGGTGACGGGCAAGGTCGTGGATGCCTTGGCGAGGACGCGCCACGGGGCGGAGCGATTCGGGCGCTCCAGATAGACATCGCCGCGGGCGAGACGGCTGCCCCAGCGCCCAGCCTGGGAAATCAGCACCCCGTTGACGGACAGCCCCGCGACGTCTTGGTGGGTGTGGGCGAGGAACATCAGGTCGATGCCCGGCACCTCGCGGGCGAGCGTCAGGGTCGGATTTTCGTTCTCCATCTCGCCGGGAGGCGTGCGGCCATCCGCGAGGTTTTGGTTGAGCCCGAAGTGGACGGTGGCGACGACCACATCGACCTTCTCCTGCTGGCGCAGCACCTCGACCCAGCGCTTGGCGGACGCGACGGGGTCGATGAACGTCAGCCCGGCGAAGTTCGCGGGGCTTTCCCACGAAGGGATGGCGGGAGTGGTGAGCCCAAGGATGCCGACGCGGACCCCGGCGACCTCGCGCACCACGTACGGCGTGAACGCTGGCTCGTCGGTGCCGCTGCGCAGCGTGTTGGCGGACAGCCACGGGAACCGTGCTTCCCCGCGGGCCTTGTGGAGCACCGGAAGACCGAAGTTATACTCGTGGTTACCGAGCGTCATGCTCGTGTAGCCCAGCGCGTTCATCGCGAGCATCATCGGGTCGA
>CAIOYO010000069.1 GCA_903862595.1 uncultured Opitutaceae bacterium
AAAGCGAGGGTTGGTTTCGTCGGTCGCGGGCATGGCCTTATCGGCCACGTGCACGATCATGCCCTTCGCGCCCGTGGTCACCATTTCGGAAACGCCGCCCTTTTCGAGGGATTCCAGCGCCCCGAAAACGGCAGGCTCGAGCGTGGCTGGGGGCTCACGGAGAGTGAAGGCTGGGGTCGACTGCACGCTGAAGGCGAGGCCGGCAATCGGAGTGGCCACTGCCTGTTCGAGCGTTTTGCCGGATCGGATCAGTGACTCGATTTGGGTCCGGGCCGTGCGACCCGCTTCGACGAAGCGCTTGCGCTTCTCGTTCTCGGCGTAATCGGTGGACACTTGGGCGCGAACTTCGGCGAACAGGGGCTGACGGGCGGGGATGGACTCCTGCCACAGCAGCACGACGCTGCCCTCGGGGGTCGGGAGTGCGTCCGAGAAATACCGTGCCGTCCCTAGGCGGAACGCCTCGGCTGCGATGTCGGGGGACCCGCCCAGGTCGGCCGGCGCGGCGGTGCGCGAGAACGGCGGGACCGGGCTGGACTGGAGCTTGCGGGCAGCGAGGAACGCGTCGACGGACGATTGCGCGACCTTGCCCTCGTAGAGGGCGAGGGTCAGGTCGCTGGCCGCCTTGGCGGCAAGATTGCGGGCGCGTTCGAGCTTCAGCGCGGCTTCGACCTGCGGACGCACGGCGTCGAAATCTGCGTCGGACGCGCCGGTTGCCGGAAGGGTCACGGCGGCCTTGCCGTCTGCGGCAGGCTTCGGGAAACGCGCCGGGTTTGAATCGTAGAGCGCGCGTACGGCGGCGTCGTCGACAAAGACTTGGGCCACGAACGCAGCAGCCGGGAAACGCACTGCGCGCACCTTCACCTGCGGTGGGATTTCGTAGCGGAACGCGTTTTCCTCAAAAAACTTCGTCAGGTTAGCCTCGCTCGCATCCACCGTCGGCGAAAACTGACCGTAGTCGGCGCTCGCGACGGCGATCGTCCACTTGGCCTCGGCGCGAGCCAGTTGCTGCTTCACGTCGATCGGCAGAACGTAGCCGGGGCCCGCGAGGAGTTTCTGCACCTGCGTGTACCGATAGTCGTCAGCGAGGATGCGCGAGACGTCGCTCTCCGTGAGCGTGGCATCGAGTTTCAGGTTGTCGCGGAACTGCGCATAGCGCGCGGGATCGAAGACCCCGTTTTCCCCGGCGAACACGCGCAGCGTCTTCACGTAATCGATCAAGTCTGCCCCTGAGGGGCCGGGCACGTGCAACTGGTCCGCGAGGTGCAGTGCCGCGTGGCGCTGCAGCGCGTAGGCCTGAAGCTGCTCGCCGCCGAGCGCGGGGAACCCGGCTTGGAGAAACACGCTCAGCCCGGCATCGCGGAAGAGCCGCTTCTGGTCCTCCTGATTGCCGAGGTTCAGTCCGTAGAACGGACGATCCAAGGCTTTGGTATGCGCGTCACCCAGGCCCGGTGCGGCACCGATGGTGAAGACGAATGCGATGATCGTCATGACCAGCAGCACGAGGAAGATGACGCGGAAGTGCTGCTGGAACGTTTTCTGAATCCAGGAAATCATGGAAGTAAACCGCGAGACTAGGTCAGCCGTGCTGCCTGTCAACCGCGCTTACCTCGTATTGCAGCCCGCTTGAAGCCTTGGGCCTCAGGGCTCCGCCTGCTCGGTTCCCGCTGACGTCAGCGGGGCGGACCGGAAAGGCATCTGCTCGAACAGTGCCGACAGGGGTGTGGAGAAGAACGGATCATCGAGCGATCGAGCGAGCCGGTTATCGTAGGCCTCCAGCACGGGATCGAGGTTGGCCAGGCAGACGGCCGATGAAGCGTCACCCAGGGCGTCGTCGGAGCGTTTGAAGTCCCTCAGCGTCACGCGACTGAGCGGGCGGGCGGGTTGGTAGCGTACATTGGCCACATCGTTCGGGCCGGTGCCGGGAACTGGCGTGACCAGTCCCATGAGCACCAGACGGTTGATGCATTCGTTGACGATTTGGGCGGGTACTTTCAGCGCTTCGCTCAGTTGGCTCGTGGTGCACGGGGGCTGGCAGCCCTCGAAGCGGCGGCCGATGAGAAGAAGCACGACCAAGGTGAGGCGTTCGCGGACGGACTCCGCCAAGCTGTTCCACGCCGCCTGACTGTTGCGGAAGTGGACATTCTGGATGGCGTAGCTGACGGTGCCTCCGAGCAGGACAAAGAACCAAAAAACGTAGAGTCCCAGCATCAACACCAGTCCGATGCCGAGGGATCCGTACAGGCTGCGGGTGAGCAGAACGCGCTTGAAGTAAAGAAAAGCGAGGAAGTTGTTGAGCAGGATCAGCAGGCCGACGACTACGGCGCCGATGAACGCGGCGCGCCAGAGCACGCGCGTATTCGGAATGGTACGATAGAAGATCGTCAGGGTGAAGATCATCAGGACCGTCGATCCCAGCGGGAGCAGGAAGATCAGCGTCTCGCGGACATGTTGTCCGAACGGCAATTTCTCGGCGAAGGCCGTCAAGAGCGCGGTGGCGGAAAGCCCGGTGGCGGCCGCGAAGAAGAAGAGGGCGCCCAGCGTTAGGATGGTCCAATAGAAAACAATGCGCATCAACCAAGAGCGACCGCGTCGCACGCCCCAGATTTCGTTGAAGGTCGTTTCGACTGAGGTGAACAACTGGAGCACGATCACGATCAGAGTGAGGGCTCCGAAGATGCCGACAGCGCCGCTGCGCGAACTCGTGATCATCTCGTCAAAGATGCGCACCAGCTCGGGATTCACTTGGACCTCCTGTCCGGCTGTCGCCGAGCGAGCGGCTTCTTCTGCGCCGAGTTTCTCGTACTGGGCGAGGGGAGGGGCGACGTAGCGGATCAGGTCATGGACCGTGTGGGCCGCGAGGGAAGGCCCTCGTTCATCGAGGGTGAAGCCAGCGATGAGAACGGTGAGCGAGATGAGGGGCCCAAGTCCGACCAGCGAACTGAAGCTCAACGCGGCCGCCCGGCTGGCCGCGCTGCTTTCAAGAAGCGCGCCGACGGTGATCGAAACGACTCGCAGGATGGCGTACCACCGTCCCTTGAGCGACTGGTCGCGCAGGTGCTGGGGAAGCCAGATGTCCTTCTCGAAGAGATGGACGAGACGGTCTCGGGTGGCCTTGAACCGATCCATGGTTCGCTGGCCCGGCGGTTAACCGAGCATGTAGTGCGCGAAGGCTGCGACGCCGGCGAAGCCGAGAAGGGCGGCGCTGACGAGGCGGATGGCAGAGATGAAAATGGTGGAGAAGTAAAGTCCGATGGAAGCGAGCGCGACCCACGCGATCGGAGCGGACTCGGAGTAGGACCAGAAGACGATACCGAAGAAACCCAGTCCGAGTAGAGCGCGGAGACGAACCAAGGGGTAGACCGACACCATCTGCAGGCAGAGGAACAGAGCGAGCAGGAGATCGCAGGCGCCGAGCAAGGCGAACGGATGGGAGAACAGGCGCGCAAAATCCCCGGTTCCGATGTGCATGATCGCCGGAGGGGAAAGCATCAGCGACGCGGCGCTCGCCAAGAGCATGCCCACGACGCTCCACAGCCCGATGCGGGCGACGCGGAGCTGATTGCGCATCTTGGTCTTGGCCCCTGCGCCCTCAGTGCGATTGTCGGCCGCAGCGAGCATGTCGTCGACGGTGATGGGGGCAGCAGTGCGGTCTCCAGTGGACGTGGTTCGACGTGCATCCCGTGCGCGGATACGAAGACGTTTTTTCTCCGGGAAGAGTGAGGCCTTCACTTCCGGGTCGGCGTCGATTGGGACCCACTGCTCGGAAAGGGTATCGTAGTAGAGAGTCTCAGGAGTTACCTGGCCGGCCGCGACGAGGGAGCTGAGCTGGTCGAGCGTGAAAGGACCGCGCGCGTCAGTCTCGTCAGAGGCACGGATGTAGAATTCCTGCGTCGCCATGTCTCGGAGACTCTGGAAGATGCTGACTCTGCGAGCAAGGCGGTTTTTCGGAGAATCTCCGTCGAGGGTCGCCTACATGCGGCTGAGCGATCTCAGGCCCAGCAAACGTAGTCCTGATTCAAGCACAAGGAGGGTGCGTGCGCACAGCAAGAGTCGGCGCGCGCGGATCGCGGGATCGTCGACGAGCACCTTGTCGGCGGCGTAGAACGCGCTGTAGGCGCCGGCCAACTCGTAGAGGTATGTGCAGAGGAAGTGGGGGCGCAGCTGGGAAGTGGTGAGGTCCAGCGTGCTGGCCAGGGCCACGAGTTTGCGGGCGAGCGCGAGTTCCGTCTCGGACTCCGGCGCGGTGGCGGCGGCCACGGCGCCGGCATCGGTGGGGTCAACCCCGTGGCGCCGGAAGATCGAATGGATACGCGCGACAGCGTAGAGCAGGTAAGGCGCGGTGTTGCCCTCAAGCGAAAGGATCTTGTCCCAGGCGAACACGTAGTCGCTGCTTCGATTCTGGGAGAGATCTGCGTAGCGGACTGCGCCGATACCCACCGCAGCCGCGATCTCGCGGCGCTCGGTTTCGGAGAGCTCCGGGGACTTCTCCGAGACCAGGGTGAACGCGCGCTCCTCGGCTTCCGCGAGGAGCGCCTTCAGGCGGATCGGATCGCCGGAGCGGGTCTTGATCGCCTTGCCGTCTTCGCCCAGAATGGATCCGAAGGAGACATGTTCGAACCGCGGCAGGCGGCGTCCGGTGGCCGTGAACCATTTCTGCGTGGTGAGCCAGAGTTGCTCGAAGTGATCGGTCTGTCGCGCGTCCGTCAGGATCACGATCGCGTCGGCCTTGAAGTGTTCGACCCGGTAGGCCATCGTCGCGAGGTCCGTCGATGCATAGTTGGCCGCGCCATCCGACTTGCGGATGATGAAGGGCTGGGTGTTGAAACGAGGGTGCTCCGGGTGGAACACCACCAAGGCACCCTCGGATTCCGTCGCGAGTCCCAACCTCGTGAGCTCCGCGTACACCGGAGTGAGCTTATCGTTGTAGAAACTCTCTCCGAGTTGGTGATCGAAGCGGATATCGAGTTTGCGATAGATCTCCTCGAACGCGCCGGAACTAATCGCGTTGATCCGGTTCCAGAGCGCGAGGTTCTCGGCGTCGCCCGCCTGCAATTTCACCAATTCCGCGCGCGCGGCGTCGAGAGTCTCGGGCTTCTCCTTGGTCGCTGCATCGGCTGCCTTGTAGAGACGCTCGAGCTCCTCGAGGGGATCCCTGGCCAGCGCGGCATCGTCCCGCAGGTTCTTGTAACCCCAGATCAGCTTTCCGAACTGCGTGCCCCAGTCGCCGATGTGGTTGTCGCGAATGACCGTCGCTCCGCAGAACGCGAGCATGCGGCAGATCGCCTCGCCGATGACCATTCCGCGGACGTGGCCGACGTGCAGTTGTTTCGCGGTGTTGGGAGAACTGAAGTCGACCACGTAACGCTGGCCGCGATGCAGCCCGGCCGCGCCTTCCTCCAGCTGACCGACCGTGCCGTGATGCTGGAGCCACGCGAGCAGCGCGCCCGGGTGGAGGCGGAAATTGATGAATCCTGGCCCGGCGATGCTCGGTTCGCAAATGAGCCGCACCTCTTCCGGCAGGGCCGCGACCAGTTGCTCCGCGAGCGCACGCGGATTGGCCTTACGAGCCTTGGCGTAAGCGAGAATGCCATTCGCTTGAAAGTCGCCGTGCCGCGGGTCGGCGGTCCGGATTTCGGCGGAGAACTCTGACTCGGCGAACCCGAGCTTGCGGGCGGCCGCTGCCACCGCAGCAGAGAGATCGACCGCAGGCTGGAAAGAGACGTGCATCCTGCGACGACACGCGGCCCGTGAACCTGTCGCAAGCGTGATTTGCGACCGACCGCACGCACCAGCGGGCGGGTGGGGAAGGGCCGAGATGGGAAGCATTTCCGGCTCGACATCCTATGCCGGCATGGTTTGCTCGTAGACTTTTCCGTTTCGGCGGAACTGCTACCCGGAGCCTTTACAGCACAATGACGAAGCGAAACATTCCTCCCCGCAGGTTCATTAAGCCGACTTTCGAGTTCCTCATCGAAAAGAAGCGCGACGGTGGCGAATTCAGCAAGGACGAGATTCGCTACATCGTTGATAGCACGCTCGATGGGGAAATGCCCCAGCACCAGCTGGCGGCCTTGGCCATGGCCATCTACTTCCAGGGCATGTCGGCCCAGGAGACGGCTGACCTGACCGAGGAGATGATGCTTTCCGGCGAGGTGATCGATCTCTCAGCGATCGCGAAGCCCAAGATCGACAAGTTCGCGACCGGCGGCATCGGCGACAAGACGTCGCTCGTGCTCGTCCCGCTCGCGATGGCCGCAGGGGTTGTGGTGCCAATGATGTGCAGTGCCGAGCATGATTACGTCATCAGCACGCTCGACAAGCTGGCTTCAATTCCCGGTTTCAAGGGTCATCTGAGCAACGAGCAGTTCGTGAATCAGCTGGCGCGCATCAACGGCGCGATCATCGCGCAGTCTGAGGACCTCGCTCCGGCGGATGCGAAGCTCTACGATCTTCGCAAAGAGACGGGCACGATTCCCAGCCTGCCGCTGATCACCGGCTCCGTCCTCTCCAAGAAGCTCGCGGAGGGGTCCGAGGGACTCGTGATCGACGTCAAGTGGGGCAACGGTTCCTTCATTAAGGATTTGGAGCAGGCGAAGCAGCTGGCCCGGTCGATGACCCGCGTGGGTCGCTCGATGAAGCGGCGTTGCGTGGCGCTGGTCACCGACATGAATCAGCCGCTCGGCGACACCGTCGGCACGGCGCTTGAGGTCAAGGAGGCCATCCAGATCCTCAAGGGCGGTGGTCCCGAGGACATCAAGGAACTCGTGCTGAAGCTCGGCATGGAAATCGTGCGCCTCGCCGGCGTCGCGGGCTCCACGTTGTCCGCCAAGCAAACGGTGGAGCGTCATCTCACGGACGGTTCTGCCCTCGAGAAACTGAAGGAATTGGTCAAGGCGCAGGGCGGCGATACCTCCTTCATCGATCATCCGGAGAAATTCCCGCAGGCGCGGCACATTCGAAAGTTGCCCGCTCCGAAGCGCGGCTACGTTCACACGATCAACGCCGCGATGATCGCCCATGGCGTTCACCTCCTTGGCGCCGGTCGCGCCGCCTCGGGCGACAAGATCGATTATTCAGTCGGCGTGTCCGAGATCCGTAAGGTCGGCACCCAGGTCAAGCAGGGTGAGCCGCTGATGATGATTCACTACAACGACGAGTCGAAGCTCGAGCAGGCGCTGAACTACTTCAAGGACGCCTACCGGCTTGCGCCCAAGCGTCCGACTCCGCCTCCGCTGGTGGTCGAGCGCGTCGCCTGACGTCGCTCGCCGACGCGGGCGGTCTTCGGACCGCCTCGCGCGGCACCTCGATCAAACGACGAAGCCCGCGGCCTTGGCCGCGGGCTTCGTCGTTTCACGGTCGCGCGAAGGCGCGACGGAGTCTCGCGCTTAGGCTCGGCCGAGGTAGGTGCCGTCGACCGTGCTGACGCGGACGAGTTCGCCTTCCTTGATGAAGAGCGGAACCTGAATGACGAGGCCGGTTTCGAGCTTGGCCGGCTTCTGGACGTTGCTGGCCGTGTCGCCCTTCACGCCATCGGCGCTCTCGACGATCTTGAGCGAGACGGTGGACGGGAGATCGACGGACAGCGGCTTCTCGTCGACAAAAAGCACGTCCACGCGACCGCCGGGCGTGAGGTAGTTCTTCACCTCGCCCAGCGTCGCCTCGGTGAGCTCGATCTGGTCGAACGTCTCGGGGTCGATGAAAGCAAAGGCGTCGCGGTCGGCGTAGCTGAACTCGAGAGTCTTGCGATCAGTGGGCAGCACTTCGATGCTTTCCGTCGACGCGAAGCGCTGGTCCAGCGCTTTCCCGTAGCGAAGATTCCGCATCTTGATCTGCACGAAGGCGCGGAGATTGCCGGGCGTCCGGTGCTGGGTCTCCATCACCAGGTGCGGCTCGCCGTTGAATTTGATGACTTGGCCTTTGCGGATGTCGTTGGCGGAAGGCATGGACGGTAAGGGATGGTCGCGGGCGGTGGATCGTTGAGGGAAAGGGTGTTGGATTAGCCAAGTCCCCGGCGGGCTGTCAAGGATTCGACCACCACGCCTAAGCGCTTGCCCTTTTTGGACCGGGCTTGGACACTCGTCGGGCCCTCACCCATGAAGCAACGCACCTTGGCGCGCGCCGTCTCGATCAAGGGAACCGGCCTGCACACCGGAAACCCCGTCCAGCTGACGTTCAAGCCTGCCCCCGCCAATCACGGGCTCGTTTTCAAGCGGCTCGATCTCAACGGTCAGCCCGAAGTGCACCCGCGCATTGAATCGGTGGGTGACTTGGTGCGCAACACCACTGTCCAAGAAGGACATACGAAGGTCCACCTTGTTGAACACGTGCTGAGTGCACTACACGGCTGCGGCATCGACAATGCTGTCATCGAGATGGATGCGTCGGAGCCGCCCATCATGGATGGTTCAGCGCGTCCGTTCGTGGCGCTGATTCAAGAGGCGGGTCCGGTGGAGCAGGACAAGGAGCGTGTCTACTATGAGCTCGATGCTCCGGTCTCGGTGATGAAGGGCAACCGCTCGATCATCGCGCTGCCGTTCGACGGATTGAAGATTACCTGCACGTCGACTGACGACCGTGGGTACCACACCCAGCACCTCTCGCTGACGATCGATCCGGATACCTACATCTCGCAGATCGCTCCCTCGCGTACGTTCACGATTTACGAGGACATCGAGGAGTTGCTGAAACTCGGCAAGATCCGCGGCGGCAGCTTGGACTCCGCAGTGGTGATCAAGGGTGGCAACATTCTTTCCAAGGAACCGCTGCGGTTCCGCGACGAGTTCGTGCGGCACAAGATGCTCGATATCATCGGAGACATCGTGCTGCTGGGCATGCCCCTCAAGGCCCACATCGTTGCGACGTGTCCTGGCCACCAGCTCAATGCCGAGCTGACCAAGGCGCTGTTCGACCGTCGCGCCGAGGCGACGAAGCGTGGGGGCAAGAAGGCTTCCGCACCCGCCGAAGGGAAGGCGATGGTGCAGGCTCACGAGACCTCACTCGATATCCGGCGGGTGCTCGACATGCTTCCGCATCGCTACCCGTTCCTGATGATCGACCGCGTGACGGAGTTCCGCGGCGAGGACGAGCTGACTGCGATCAAGAACGTCACCATCAACGAACCCTTTTTTCAGGGGCACTTCCCCGGGAATCCGGTGATGCCCGGCGTGCTGCAGCTTGAGGCCATGGCTCAGGCCGCCGGTCTATTGATGCTGCGGCGCGGCTCCCTCGAGGGAAAGACCTCGCTGTTCATGAGCGCGGATAAGGTGAAGTTCCGCAAGCCGGTGCGGCCGGGAGATCGCTTGGTGGTCACGGCCAAGCTCACGAAGACACGGGGCACCAAACTCGCTTCGGCCGAGGTCGTGTGCACCGTCGATGGGGCGGTGGTGTCTTCCGCCGACCTGATGTTTGCGATCGTCGACGAGGCGGAGGTTGGTTGAGCATGGCCACGCGGATCCATCCGAGCGCCGTGGTGGAGCTAGGCGCACAACTTGGAGTCGACGTGGAGATCGGCCCCTTCGTTTACGTCGGTGGCGAGGTCGTCTTGGGCGATCGCACCCGGTTGCACCATCATTCCTCGGTTGAGGGCTGGACCACGTTGGGCGAGGGCTGCGAAGTGTTTCCCTACGCGAATCTCGGGGCGAAGACGCAGGACCTGAAGTTTCAGGGCGGTCGTCCAGGTGTCCGAATCGGGGCCCGCAATGTCTTCCGGGAGTACGTCACGGTCCATGCCGCGACGCGCGACGGGGAATTCACCGTGCTCGGCGACGACAACACGCTGCTCGCGAACTGCCATGTTGCCCATGATTGCGTGCTCGGCAATCACATCGTGATGAGCAACGGCATCCTCCTCGCGGGCCACGTCCGGGTCGAGGATCACGTGACCATCGGAGGAGCGGCGGGAGTGCACCAGTTTTGCCGGATCGGTGCGTATGCGATGATCAGCGCGTTCGCGAAAGTGGTGCAGGACGTCGTTCCCTTCATGATCGCGGACGGTCAGCCGGCCGTCATCCGCTCGATCAACAAGGTCGGCCTGGAGCGCCGTGGTTTCGCGCCGGAGCAGATCGAGCGGGTGAAGCAGCTCCACCGTGTGCTCTTCCGGGACGGGCTGAACCGCTCCCAGGCGTTGGAGAAACTCGCGGGTTCGGAGCAGGCGGCGAGCGCCGAGTTCCGCCGCGTCCTCGAATTCGCGGCGGCGAGCGAGCGGGGGCTGGCTCCCGGTTCGACGGGTTGACTCCGATCCGCCCGTGGGCGGATCAGACTTTCCGCTTGTAGACCAGGGCGGGGTCGAAGAGCGGCTTCGCGGTCGTCTCCAGACTGAAGTCGCCCTGGTTCGCGGCGGCTTCCACGTCCCGGAGCTTCCGGTAAAAGCAACTCTTGAAGCCGTTGTGGCACGAGGCGTTGGCCGGTCCATCCTGCGTGACGGAGAGGAGAATCACATCTTGATCGCAGTCGGTGCGTAGATCCTGCACCCGCTGGACGTTCCCGGACTCCTCGCCCTTGATCCACAGCTTGCTGCGCGAGCGGCTCCAGTAGGTCGCCTTGCGGGTGCGGAGGGTGTGCTCGAGCGATTCCGCGTTCATGAACGCAAACATCAGGACCTCGCCGGTGGTGGCATCCTGAGTGATGCACGGGATCAACCCGTCGGCGCCGAACTTTGGCTGGAACGTGCTCCCGAGCTCAATCTCGGGCGTGGTGGTGCGGGCGGGAAACGACATGGCGGAAGGAATCGAATGGAGCGGAGACCGCTCAGGAGGCGTTGGGCAGGCGCGCGGCCAGGGCGCGGAGGTAGTCGTACGTGTACAGACCGGTCTGGTGACCGTCGCTGAATCCGAAACGGAGTGCGTAGTTGCCGACTCGGTCCCACGCTTGCACCGATACGCCGTCGAACTGTCGGGGACCGTCCCCGCCGTACTGCCGGCCGAAGATGTCGCGCTCTCCCTGAGTCTCCGCGCTCGGCGAAGCGGCGCGCAGGCGGTCCGCGGGGAAAAACGTCTCGGCGCCGTCGCTCCAGCGGATTGCGACCTCGTGGCCGATGATCTGGACATCGACGGGAGTGTGCATGGTGAAGGGTAACAAACGACAGCGTGGCGCGGCTGCCGAGGAAAATCGGGTGGCTGGCTCAGCTGGATCAGCGTTGCCTTCAGCGGGCTTCCCGCGTGCGCTCGGGCTCGCCCTCCGGGGCAGGTGCATGTTGACCAACCGCTTTTATTCCGACTTCGATCAGGCGACTTGGGAGTCGCCGCGCCGTCCCGATTACCGCTCGCTCTTCCAGATCGACCGCGATCGGATCATTCACGCCCACGCGTTCCGGAAGCTGCAGTCGAAGACCCAGGTCTTTCTCTCCGGAGAATACGACTTCTACCGGACCCGGCTCACGCATTCGATGGAGGTCGCGCAGATTGGTCGGTCGATTTGCCACTTCCTGCTTTCTCGCGGGGAACCGCTGTCGCCGGACTTCTTCATCGACCCGGAGTTGGTGGAAGCGATCTGCCTCGCCCATGACCTTGGGCATCCTCCCTTCGGTCATTCCGGCGAACGCACCTTGCAGGAGCTCATGCTTCCATGGGGCGGCTTCGAGGGGAATGCGCAGACCCTGCATCTCCTGACCGAGACCATTTATCAGAATGAGGAGGGGACCCGCGGCATGCAGCCGACCCGCGCGTTGATGGACGGGGTTCTGAAGTACAAGAAGTTGCTGAGTGAATACGCAGTGGCTCCGAGTAATCATTTTCTCTATGACTCCCAGGAGCCGCAGCGCGGTTTCGTCTTTGCCGGCGCCGCGATCCCGGAGCCACTCCGGGAAGGGGAGGGATTGAACCTGTTCAAGAGCGTCGAGTGCCAGATCATGGACTGGGCGGATGACGCCGCGTACTCGCTGAATGACGTAGTGGATGGAGTGAGGGCCGGATTTCTCACGCTCGACCGCATGGAGCGCTGGGCGTCAGCGCAGGCGCTGGACGCGGAGCGCCTCGCGTGGCTCGACCGACTCTTCGTCGCGGTGCGCGCCGATCGTCTGGAGTCCGTGTTCTCGCAGAAGATCGGAACTTTCATCACGGCCTGTCGACTGCGTCCCCGGCAGAACTTCATGAGTGCTGCGACCCAGCGCTATCGGTTCGAACTGGTGGTCGGTGCCGAGGTGCAGCGCGAGGCGGCGTTCTACAAGCAGCTGGCCAACGACATCATCTTCGAGAGCCCGCAGCTCCAACAGATGGAGCACAAGGCCCGCAAAGTGCTTTTCGACCTCTGGCACTCGGCTTGGCGAAATCACGTGGAATGCAAAGGACGCGTGATCCGCATCCTGCCGCCGCGGGTGGGGCGGCTCATCGACGCCGCAGGCACTGAGGCCGAGAAGGCGCGGCGGATCTGTGATTGGCTGGCCGGCCTGACGGACGGGATGATCGTCCGCACCTACCGGCGCCTGTTCGAGGCCGACTTCGGCAGTCTGCGCGATCTCAGCTGAGCTACCGCGTCGCAGCGGGATCGTTACGGGCGCTCGGGTTCTGCGACGCCCGCCGGCCCCGGAGGCAGACGGCCATCCTGCACCGCCTCCCGCAGCATCGCCTCGGCGTAGTCCCAGAGCGCGGACGATCCCTCAGCGATGTGGCGGTTGCGCGCCACAACGCGGTCGTGCGTGACGCCGTGACGGCGCCAGGCGGATCCTTGGGTCAGGAGATTCAACAGCACCGGCTGGAAGCGGTCCACGGCACTGGCGAACCGTGCCTCGGCCGTCTCCTTGGCCTCGAACTCCTCCCAGAGCGCTCGAAACTCCCGCGTCTGGTCATCCGGTAGCAGACCGAAGATGCGCTCCGCCGCCTGCGTCTCCCGCGCGTACTGATCGGCCATGCGCTGCGCGTCATACGCGAAGGTGTCGCCCGCATCGATCTCCACCAGATCGTGGATGATGAGCATTTTGAGGACCCGCAGGAGATCGAGGTTGGGCAGATTCGCGTGCTCCGCCAAGACGATGACCAGCAGGCAGAGGTGCCATGAATGCTCGGCATCATTCTCCGCCCGACCGCTGTGGATCAGCACGGTCTGACGGTAGATGTCCTTAAGTTTATCGACCTCAACGATGAACTGAACCTGACGGGCGAGTCGGGAGTCGGGCACACTCTACGATCGAATGCTTCGCCCAGAGTTGGCGAGCGCGACGTGACTGCTGCACCGTGATTGCATGTGTCGCGAGGCGCCTCGCTGTGGTCGCGGTCAAACCGCCCGTTTCCTTGCTTGCTTGCCCCCCCTGCGCGGCGTTTCGATGAGGGGCTTTTGTCCGAATGAAAATTCTCGTTGCCGATAAGATTTCACCCAAAGGGGTCGCCTACCTGCGTCAGCAGCCGGGCTTCGAAGTCATTGAGGCCTACGGGTCCTCTCCGGAGAAGGTCCTCGAGCTGGTGCGCGATGTCCACGCGATCGCGGTCCGTTCGGAGACGAAGATCTCCGCCGACGTCATCGCCGCGGCCCCGTTGCTGCGCGTGGTGGGCCGGGCCGGCGTGGGGGTCGACAACGTGGATGTCGATGCCGCGACGGAACGCGGGGTGATCGTGATGAATACGCCTTCGGGCAACACGATCGCAACGGCCGAGCTGACGTTCACGCACCTGCTCTGCGGCGCGCGGCCGGTTCCGCAGGCGGCAGCCTCGATGAAGGCCGGTCAGTGGGATCGCAAGAGTTTCAGCGGGATCGAACTCTTCAAGAAGACGCTTGGTGTCGTCGGCCTCGGTCGCATCGGCAGCGAGGTCGCGAAGCGTGCGCAGGCCTTCGGGATGCGCGTGCTGGCCTACGATCCATATCTTTCTCCGAGCCGGGCCAAGGCGATGCAGGTGGAGCCCGCGACGCTCGATGAGCTTCTGGCCCAGTCGGACTACATCACCGTCCACATGCCGCTGACGGATGATACCCACTACATGATCGACGAGGCGGCGTTCGCCAAGGCGAAGAAGGGTCTGCGGATCTTCAACTGCGCCCGCGGCGGGATCATCAAGGAGAGC
>CAIOYO010000070.1 GCA_903862595.1 uncultured Opitutaceae bacterium
CGGCCGGGCGACCAGGCAGGTCGGCGTCGGACTCCGCCGAGTGGGAAAAGGTGAGGTTGATCGACGAGGCCGGGCCACGCCCAGCGGGCTGCGCCCAAGCCGGGGAAGCGAAGGCGGCGGCAAGGCACGCGACAACGGAACCGCGACGGACCAGGGAGCGGAGTGAGGAACGGAAAACGGGAGGCACCATAATGGAAAGAGAGTACGCAGGAGGGCGACGGACGCTAGAGAGATGAGCACGAATTTCGGGCGAGGGCAGTCGTGCAACGCCGTGCCGTCCGAAGCGAGCTCGGAAGGATGAGCGGTCGTTTTGCACGCACGAACGGTGGACGGAGTGGCCGGGCGCAGGCGGCTCCGAAGCCGCCGGGAGGCCCACGCAGTCCCCCGGGAACGCCCCGGACCCGCTGGGCGCACCGGACGGCCCCGAAAGGGCGGGATGCCCATCCCGTGGATTGCCTTTGCCGATCGGTGCCGCAGGTTTTCTGGATGCATATCACGATTGGCTTTTCGCCCCCGCTCGCGCCGCTTTCGGCCGGGGGCACGCCATGAGAATCAGCGGGGGCGCCGCCCGGGGGATCCCGCTGTCGGTTCCGGCCGGCGACGCCGTGCGGCCGGCGACGGATGGGCTGCGGCAGGCGTTGTTTTCCAGCCTCGCGCCACGCCTCGCCGGGGCCCGATTCGTTGACCTCTTCGCCGGGAGCGGCGCCTACGGTCTTGAGGCCCTCAGCCGGGGCGCGGAGTCCGGCGTCTTCGTCGAGCGCCACGCCCGCACCGCCGGATTGATCCGGCAGAACCTCGCCGCCGTGGCCCGCAGCCTCCGCCGCGACCCGCGCGACCTCGGCGAAGTCATCGCGGCCGACGCGGTGACGTGGACCCCGCGTCCGGGGACGCCGCCCGCCGATCTGGTCTTCATCGACCCTCCCTACGAAGTGATCCCCGAAGTCGCCCCCCGCCTCTTCGCGTCGGTGGCGGGCTGGTTGCCGCCTGGCGGGGATCCGCTCCTTGTGTTTGAGACGCCGGGGGAACTCGCGCTCACGGATCCCCGCTGGGTCGCCGTGAAACGCATCGGCGGCACCGGCGCGCGCCAGCCCGGCGTGACTCTCTTCCGGCGCGCGCCAAGCTCAGGCGAAGCCTGAGTCCGCGCGCAGGATCGCAAGCGCCGCCACCACCGCCGTCTCGCTGCGCAGCACCCGCGGGCCGAGATGGGCCAACGCAAAACCCGCCGCGCGCAGGGCGTCGCGGTCGCGCGGCCCCCACCCCCGCTCGGGTCCGATCGCGAGCACGCACGGCTCACCCGCTCCCAGACGCCACGCACCGAGCGGCGCGGTGGCTTCGTAGTTGTCGAGGGCGAGGCGGCGCGCTCCCGGCGACCCTGCCGCCAAATGAGCCGACAACTCGGTATCCCACGTCACGCGCGGCAATTGCGTGGTGAACGCCTGCGCGGCTCCCGCGCGGAGATGGTCGCGCCATTCCCCGGAGGACCACAGACTGCTCTGGGCGTACTGCGGC
>CAIOYO010000071.1 GCA_903862595.1 uncultured Opitutaceae bacterium
CGGCGCCCCGACCTCCGTGGCGACCCTGCCCCCGACCCCGATCACGGCTGCGGCGCTCCGCGCCGAGCTGGAGACGATGCTTGCAGCGCCGCGCTTTGCCGGAGCCCTGTGGGGAGTGAGCGTGGTGTCGTTGCAGACGGGGGAGGTGCTTTTCTCCCACGGCGCGGAGCGACGGATGAGTCCCGCGTCGAACGCCAAGCTCTTCACGGCCGCGCTCGCGCTGGACCGTCTCGGAGGGGCGAGTCGCTTGCAGACGCGCGTGCTCGGTACCCAGCCCGTGGACGGAGCCGGAGTGTTGCGCGGCGACCTCGTGATCGCCGGTCGAGGCGATCCGAGCTGGAACCCGCGGCGGTCGGGTCAGCCATGGGCCGAGGTCTTTGCGCCGGTCGTGGACGTGCTGCGGCGCGCCGGCGTGCGGCGGATAACAGGTGACGTGGTGGCCGACGGTACTTACCTGCGCGTGCCGCCCTTTGGGGCGAGTTGGACCGCCGACGACCTGATGGAGGACTACGGCGCGGAGGTGTCGGGCGTGGTGCTCGACGAGAACTACGTCGAATTCGACGTCGCGCCCGGCGCTGCACCCGGTGCGGCGGCGAGCCTTGGGTGGCGTCAGCCGGGGCATGGACTGACGCTGGACAACCGCGTGGTGACCGGCCCTGCGGACAGTGCGCCCGCGCTGCGGGTGCTGCGTTTTCCCGGCGAGACGACGGTGCGCGTGTTGGGCACGATTCCGGTCGCGGCGCAGCCCCGGGTCCTTGAGGCGACGGTGCCGCGGCCGGCGGAGTGGTATGCGGCGGAGTTGGTGGCCGCGCTGCGCGGCGCCGGCATGGCGGTTGAAGGCCGCGCGCGCGGCGTGCGATGGCCGGAAAAGTCTGAGGAGCCGCGGGCCCCGGTGATCCTTGGCACGGTGGCGTCGGCGCCGGTGCGGGAGATGGTGCGGGTGATGATGAAGGACTCGAACAATCTCCGGGCCAGCCTGCTCTTCGATCTCGCGGGAGAACTGACGCGGCTGCCCGACACCCCGGCTTGGCGCAACTCGGAGGAACTGGGTGCGGCGGACCTGCAGGCCTTTCTGCGCGAGCGGGGCATCCCGGCGGCGGAAGCGATTCTGGAGGAGGGATCGGGGCTTTCGCGCAATAGTTTGGTCAGCCCGGCGGTGATCGTCGCGCTGCTCCAACACATGGCGGGGCACCGCGAGGCAGCGGCGTGGCTGGACGCGCTTCCGGTTGCCGGGGTGGACGGATCATTGCGCACGCGCTTCCGTGGCGGTCCGGCCGAGGGCAAGGTGTGGGCGAAGACGGGCACGCTGCGCTGGGCCCATTCGCTTTCCGGCTATGTGGACACGGTCGGCGGAGCGCGTTTGGCCTTTGCGGTGATGCTGAACCGCCACCGGGTGCAGCCTGGCTCGCCCGAAGCCAGGGCGGAGTTGGATGCGGTGGTGGAGCGGCTCGTCGCCTACGGCGGCCGCTGAGGGGACTGCCCAGCGCGTGTCGCTGGGTCTCCTCCCGTCCGATTCGAGGATTGCGGCGGAGAGTCGGCGCGGCTCGGCTAGCGGAGCATGAGCGGATCCGAACGACTCACTTCCCTGGATGCGTTTCGCGGGGCGACCGTGGCGGCGATGTTGTTGGTCAACAATCCGGGCTCGTGGTCGCACGTCTATCCTCCGCTGCGGCACGCGCCTTGGCACGGGTGGACCTTCACCGACCTGATCTTTCCCTGTTTCCTGTGGATTGTCGGGTTGTCGATGGCGTTGTCCTTCGCGCGGCGCACCGGTGTGACCGGCGGCACCTCCGGCGCCGATCGGGGTGAATCGACTCAACGCGTCAGCGGACTGGCGCGGCACATCGTCACCCGCTCGGCGATCCTGTTCGGACTCGGCCTCTTTCTGGCGGCTTTCCCATTCGGGTTGCTGGGAGATTCCTTCTCGCTGGCGACGCTGCGGATTCCGGGAGTCCTGCAGCGCATCGCGCTCTGCTTTTTGATCGCGAGCCCCTTTGTGCTGTACTGCCGCTGGCGCGGCCAGTTGCTGGCGGCGCTGGGACTTCTCGCGGGGTATGCGGCGCTGCTGCTGGCGGTGCCCGTGCCGGGTCATGGCGCCGGTGTGCTCGAGCCGATCGGGAACCTGCCGGGTTGGCTCGATGCGCGGTGGCTCGCCGGGCACACGTGGTCCGGGGCGCCGGCGCCGGGCTTTGATCCCGAGGGCATTCTTTCCACGCTCCCGGCGATCGCCTCCACGCTTCTCGGCGCGGCGGCGGCCCCGTTGCTGGCCTTGCCGGTCGGTCCGGCGCGACGTGCTGGGGCGCTTGTCCTCACGGGCGTGGGTCTTGTCGCGCTCGGACTGATGATGGGAAAATGGATACCGGTGAACAAGAACCTCTGGACCCCTTCCTTCACGTTGCTGATGGCGGGGTGGTCGGCGCTGTTCTATGGCGTCTTCTACGGACTGATCGAGGCCACGGGCTGGCGCCGGTGGGCGACGCCCTTCACACTTTACGGTCGCAACGCGATCGCGGTTTACGTTTTTGCAGGGCTCGTGGCGCGGTTGCTGTACCTGATCTCATGGACCGGGGCAGACGGTGAGAAGGTGACCCCGAAGCAGCTGCTGGCGGGCGGAATCTCGAGCCTGCTGGGGACGGGTCCACTGGCGTCGCTGGTTTTCGCCGTGGCTTTCGTCGGGGTGAGTTTCCTCTTCGCGTGGGCACTCTGGCGGCGCCGGTGGTTCATCAAGGTCTAGGTCTTGGTGAGCCCAGCCCCCGGTGAGAGCCGGTTCGCGTCGTCGCGAAAGCCGCGCTCGCCAGTCGGCGGTCGAGAGGTCACGCTTGCGGTTCGGCGAGAGGGAG
>CAIOYO010000072.1 GCA_903862595.1 uncultured Opitutaceae bacterium
ATCTCCAGCACACGGGTTTCACCCGCCGATGCGTCGGCAAGAGCCGCCACGGTGACAGGGTCGTTGATGATCACGAGCGACCGCTCGATCCCGTGTCGCAGCAGTGACCGCAGCACGTCCGTGCAGTCACCCGGCGCACCGCCACCGATGTTGTCGGCGGGCTCCACGAGCAGCACCGGGCCCTCGGCGGGAGGTGTTGCCCGGAGCCGGCCCACGACCTCATCGACGCCAGGATAGGAAAGGGTTCCTTGCTCGCGCAGGTCCCACGCCAGCTGCGCGCCGGGCAGCAGCCGAGCGCGGGCCTCCTCACGCGGCGCGGTGGTCACGGCGCTCAGGGAACACCCGGTGTCCGGCGTGTCCGCGAATGAGTAGCCCGCCGCGATGTTGCAGGCCCAGATTTCGCCGGGTCCGGCCTCCAGCTCCAGCGCGAAGCGCTCGAGCGCACGCATCGGGTCGGCGTGCGTGCCCGTGCCGGGCGGAGCCCACAGGATCGGCGGGCGACACCAGACCATCCGCGGAACCCGGCCCTCGCGCAGGCATCGCGCCAGCAACCGCGCGCCGCGCACCGCCGCATCACGGGCGTCGGTGTGCGGATTCTCTCGGTACATCACGAGCCCGTTCGCCAGTTCACACATCCGCGGGCTGATGTTCCCATGCAGGTCGAGCACCCCAAAGATCGGGACCTGCCCTCCGGGCAAAGCACGGATGCGGGCGAGCAACTCACCCTCCACGTCCCGCTGCGTCTCGGTGGCCATGGCGCCGTGCAGGACGAGGTAGATTGCGTCGACGCCCGCGGCCAGCGCCGGCGTCGCCACGGCGGCAAAGGAGCGCCAGTAACGCTCAAACATCACATCCGTCACCGTGCCGCTCGGCGTCGCCCGCGCATCAATCGTGGGGACTACCTGCCACCCTTCGGCCTCAGCGACCTCCAGGAATCCGTCGGTGGGCGAGGCGTCGCCCCGCTTCGCGAGGATCGCGTCGCCTTCCACCACCGTGAACGCCTCCCACGGCGTCACTTCATCGAGGAAGGTATGGGTCTCGTGGAAGAGACCGCCAAAGAGAATCCGCGGGCGCATGGTCGAGCGTGGGCCGGACTCAGGCCGGAGCCGTCCACGTGGCGGCGTGCCGCGCGAACGCCGCCCCGGCTCGGGCCAGCGCCTCATCGATGTCGGCGGCGGTGTGCGTGAGGGAGACCGACCAGAGGCCTCGCTCGATCGAGCTCACTCCCTGCTCGAGCAGGCAGCGACGCAGATGCGCCCAGCGCGGGGCGTCGTGCCGGCGGACATAGTCCCGATAGCTCAGCACGCGGCCTTCGGCGGCGCCCGGCTTGAGCATCACCGTATGGAAGATCAGCCCCGGACCCTGCGGACGGAGCGGGACGCCGTGGGTGCGCCCGAGCGCTTCCAGGCCTTCCATCAGGCGACGCCCCAAGGCGGCCACGCCGGCGGGGTGGCGGTCCCCCTGGGCAATGACCTGATCGAGGCACCAGCGACTGGCGGCGAGGCAAAGTGGGTTGCCGTTCAACGTGCCGGCATGGACCACCTCGCCCGAGAGCACTTTGGCCATCGCGGCGCGGGTGCCGGCGAGCGCCGCGAAGGGCGTGCCGCCACCGATCGCCTTGCCGAGGATCGTGAGGTCCGGCTTGTAGCCGTAGAACCCCTGCGCACACGACGCGCCGAAGCGGAAGCCGGTGATCGTCTCGTCCGAGATCATCATCATTCCATCGCGGTCGCAGAGTTCGCGGATCGTCGCCATCAGACCCGGCACGGGCTCGATGCAGCAGGTATTGCACAGCGCCGGCTCGAAAATGATCGCCGCGATCTTGCCGCGGAATTCGTCAACCCGGCGGCGCAGGTGCTCGGGGTCGTTCCAGCGAGCGACGACAAACTGGTCCAACACCTCGGGAATCACGCCCTTGCTCGGATGCGTGCGGGCCGGATTCTCTTCGTCACCCCAACGATCCATCGGATTGGCAAATCCCACCAAACCCTCGTCCATCCAGCCGTGATAGTGCCCCTCGAAACGCAGGATCAAGGGACGACCGGTGGCAGCGCGGGCCAGACGGAACGCCGCGCCCACCACCTCAGTCGCGGAGTTATTGAAGCGGACCAACTCCGCGGAAGGGATCATCGCCTGCACCCGCTCCGCCACGGCGATCTCCAGTTCCGACTGGCCGGCCCAGTGCGTGCCCAGCCGCGCCTGGGCAGCGATCGCCTCCGCCATGCCTTCAGGGGCGTGGCCGAAGAGCAACGCTCCCTGCCCCAGCTTGAAGTCGATGAACTCGTTGCCATCCACGTCCCAGATTCTCGGGCCTCGGCCGTGCGTAAAGTACAACGGGACCGGGGCCTCCATCTTGCGGATACCGCTGTTGACTCCGGCGGCGATGCTGCGCTGGGCACGCTCAAAGAGCGCTTGGGATTTGGCGAAGGTATAGGGCATGGAGGACAAAAAAAGAAACTGGACCGACTAAGCTTGGGCGGCCAACCGTTCCTGGGGACGGCGCAACGCGGCGATGAGGGCCGAGCGGCGGTCCACGGGGAAACGATTCACCGGCACGGAAACGCTCACCGCAGCCAAGGGCTCCTGCAACGGAGCGAGCGAGACCGCGACGCAGGCCACGCCGGCGTTGGTCTCCTCCTCCTCGAGGGCGAAACCCCGCTCGCGCGTCGACTCCAGCTCGCGACGCAGCCGCTCCCGCAACGCACCCCGCCCACGGGCCGGCGTCGCCGCACATACCTTCGCAACCAGCCGCGCCTGCGCCTCCGCCGGCATCCCCGCCACGATCGCGCGCCCCAGCGCCGTCGTGTGGAACGGATCCCGCGCTCCCGGCTTCACGATCCAGCGCAGAGCGTGGGTGGTTTCCAGCACCCATGCGTAACGCACGTAAATGCCTTCGAGCACCCCGAGATTCACCGTCTCGTCAAATTCCGCATGCAGCCGCCGCATGAGCGGCGCCGCCTTCTCCCGCAAGGACTCGTCCCGCCCCTGCTCACCCAGGGACTGCAGCCGCTCCGACAACGAGTAGGCCCCACCCCGATCCGACTGCACGACGTAGCCCAAGTCCCGCAGACTGCGCAAAATCCGGTACGCGGTCGGCTTGGGCAGGCGACTCTCCCGGGCCAAGTCGGCAAGCGTCGCCGCCCGGCCCATCCGGGCCAGCACCTCCAACAGCGAGAACGTCTTGTCCAGGACCGCGATGCTCATGGGATTTCGCTTGCGGGACGTATCACAATGCGAAACGATCGTTTCGTCAAACAGAATTGTCCATGCTGATCGACTGCCACAATCACCTCGGCGTTGACCTATTCTTTTATCTCAACGGATACCATCCGTACTGCCAGGATCTGCCGGCGATGGTGACGGAGGGGCGGCACTGCGGCGTGGATCGCTGGGTGGTCTTCCCGATGATCGCCAACCTCACGTTCGACGTGGCGGCGATGCGGCGCACCGAGCTGAAGGGCGGCGGCTGCGAGGACGTGCCGTATGCGTTCGAGAACGAGCGGATGCTGCGCGAGCTCTACGAGCTGTACCCGGATCTGGGGCGAAACACGCTGCCCTTCGCGATTCTCGACCCCCTGCGCTCGCCCGCGCCCCAAATCGCGCGGCTGCGGGATCTCCACCGGCGCTATCCTTTCTACGGGCTCAAGATCCAGCCGACGATGATCCAGAGCGACATTGGCTCGCTCCTGCGGGAAGGCCGGGGGTTCCTCGAACTCGCCGAGGAACTCGATCTCCCTTTCCTCATCCACTCGAGCGTCGCCCCCGAGGACACGTGGTCGCAGGCGAAGACCATCCTCCGCGTGGCCGAGGCGACGCCGCGCGTACGGTTCTGCCTCGCTCACTCCTGCCGGTTCGACCGGGAATGCCTCGATCGCGTGGCTGAGCTGCCGAACACGTGGTTCGACTGCTCAGCGCATCGCATCCACTGCGAGGGCGTGGTCAAGGGCCTCGGTTTCGTCGCCCCGCCTGCCCGGCGGTTCGACTCCGACTACACGGATCCCTCACGCGTGCTGCGCGACCTGGCCGAGGCCTACCCACGGAAGCTGCTCTGGGGCTCCGATACGCCCTTCCAAAGCTACGTCGCCCACATCGACGGCACGTTCGTCTCCCTCCGGAGCACCTACGAGGCCGAGGTCGCCTGCGTGCGGGCTCTCCCGGCAGCACTGCAGCAAGCCGTGGGACACGACAACCTCCTCTCCCTGCTCCGTCTCAAGGATGAAGACATTCTCGCTTAAGGGCAGCTCCGCCCTCGTCACCGGTTCCTCCCAAGGCATCGGCCACGGCATCGCCTGCGGCATTCACGAGGCCGGCGCCGGGGTGATCCTGCACGGGAAGTCCGGCCCGGCCCCCACCACCCCGGCCAACGCACCTTTCATCGAGCTCGACCTGCTCGCCGACGACGCCCCGGCCCGGCTGGTCCGCGAGGCCTTCACGCTCGAGCCGGGACTCGATCTGCTGGTGTGCAACGCCGGGGGCTTCTTCGACGTTCCGTTCCTCGAGATGGCCCCCGAACGCTGGGAGCGCACCCTCTCCCTGAACGTGCGCGCGAACTATTTTGTCGCCCAAGCCTTCGCCCGCGAGCTCGTCGCCCGCCGCCGCCCCGGGGCCATCGTCGCCACGTCATCGACCAACGGCTTCCAGCCCGAGGAGGATTCCTCGGCCTACGACATCTCCAAGGGCGCGATGGTCATGCTCACGCGCACGCTCGCGCACTCGCTCGCGCCCCACCATATCCGGGTGAATGGAATTGCCCCAGGACTCATCCACACGCCGCTCACCGCCAGCCTCGTGAGCAACGAGAAGCGTACCCACTACGAGAAGAAGATCCTCCAGGGTCGGATCGGTCGCCCGGAGGACTGCGCCGGCGCCGCCGTGTTCCTGCTCTCTCCGGCCGCCAGCTACATCACCGGGCAGATCATCGTGGTCGACGGAGGTCTCACCCTCGGACAGATCGGCCGACTCTGACCATGCTACCGGACCTCCCGACTCCCACCGTGCTGGTCGATCGCGCGCGACTGCGTGCGAATCTCCGCCGCATGCAGGCAGCGGCCGACGCCCACGGCGTCGAGCTCCGTCCGCACATCAAGACTCACAAGTGCGTGGCCGTCGCCCGCGAGCAGCTTGCCCTTGGCGCCCGCGGGCTCACGTGCGCCAAGCTGGGCGAGGCCGAGGCCATGCTGCCCTCGGGCGTGCGGGCCCTGTTCGTCGCACACTCCCTCGGCGATCCGTTGCACGCGCCCCGGCTGGCCGCGCTCGCCGATCAGGTCGACGATCTCCGCGTGGGGCTGACCAGCGAGGCCCACTTCGAGGTACTCGAACGTCTCGCACAACGCACCGGCCGGCGCCTGCGGGTCATGCTCGCCGTCGACACCGGGCTGGGGCGCGAGGGTGCGCGCGACGACGCCAGCGCGCAACGCCTCGCCGCACGCGCCGCCGCCAGCCGGCAACTGGAACTGCTCGGGCTCTATACCCACGAGGGATTCTTCTACGGCGTTCCGGCCGCCGAACGACCGGCGCGTCTCGCCGCGATGCTCGACCGCCTCGCCGCGCTGCGCGACCGGATCGATCCGGCGCTCGCCCTCTGGCCCGGCTGCAGCGTCTCCGCCGAGCAGGCTACCGCGCTCTCGGCCGGCCGCATCCAAGCCGTCCGACCCGGTGCCTACCCCTTCGGCGACCTGTACCTCTCACAGGTCACCCAAGCCATGAGGCCCACCGATCAGGCGGTTCACGTGCTCACCACCGTCGTCGACCGCCCGGAGCCGGGCCTCGCGCTCATCGACGCGGGCTCCAAGACACTCTCGCCGGACCGCACGCCCGAGGGCGTCCACGCGGTGCCCGCCGACGGTCGCGACTTCGCGGTGGTTCGGCTGAACGAGGAGCATGGGTACATCCGTGGTCCCGCGACCGATGACCTGCGCATTGGCGAGCGCATCCTGCTCGTGCCCGCGCACGTCTGCCCCGTCTTCAATCTCACAGATACCGTCGTGGCGACCGAGGAAGGACGCGCGATCGACTGCTGGCGAATCGAGGGCAGAGGCAAGGCGCAGTAGCACCCTCCGGACCTTCTCACCCCTGCTTTCTTTACCTCAACCCACCGCAACTAAGCTCATGTCCGCCCCCCCCGCCCTTCTCTCCCGCGCCTGGCTCGTTGTCGGTATCCTCTGGGTCGTCGGCTGCCTCAATTACCTCGACCGGGTGATGATCACGACGATGCGGCAGTCGCTGACCGACGCGATTCCGATGACGGACGCGCAGTTCGGGCTCCTGACGTCGGTGTTCCTTTGGATCTACGGGCTGCTCAGCCCCTTCGCAGGCTTTCTCGCCGACCGATTCAATCGGTCCCGCGTGATCGTGATCAGCCTGCTCGCCTGGTCGGTGATCACCTGGCTGACCGCGCACGCGACCACCTTCAACCAACTCCTGCTCACCCGTGCGCTCATGGGTGTGAGCGAAGCGTGCTACATCCCGGCCGCCCTCGCCCTGATCGCGGACTATCACCGCGGCCCCACCCGCTCGCTGGCGATCGGCGTGCACATGACGGGCATCATGGTGGGCTCGGCGATGGGCGGGCTCGGCGGGTGGATCGCCGAGCGCGAGGGCTGGGCGCACGCCTTCGAGGTCTTCGGCCTTGTCGGCGTCGGCTTCACCGTGATCGCCGCGCTCTTCCTCCGGGATGCGGCGCGGGAGTCCCATGATGCGCCGGGAGCCCCATCAACCGAGTCCGTCGGCCTCGGATCCGCACTGCGCAGCCTGTTTTCCAACCGCGGCTACCTCTTCGCGCTCGCCTATTGGGGCCTGCTCGGCCTCGCCGGCTGGGCGGTGGTCGGATGGATGCCGACCTACCTCACCGAGCACTTCAAGCTCTCGCAGGGTGCGGGGGGACTTTCAGCCACCGGCTACTATCAAACCGCGGCGCTGATCGGTGTGCTGGCGGGCGGAATCTGGGCGGACCGTTGGGCCCGCACCAACGCACTCGGCCGGATCTACGTCCCGCTCATCGGCCTGCTCATCGCGGCCCCGGGCATCCTGCTCGCCTCCACGATCGACTGGCTGCCCCTCGCTCTCATGGGACTGGTGATCTTCGGCCTCGCGAAGGCATTCTCCGACGCGAACATGATGCCAATCCTCTGTATGGTCTCAAATCCACGGTATCGTGCGACCGGATACGGTGTACTGAACTTGTTTTCCTGTGTGATCGGCGGAGTCACCATCTATGCGGGCGGCATGCTCCGTGACGCCCACGTCGACGTCAGCCACGTCTTCCAGTTCGCGGCAGCGAGCCTCCTGGTGTGCGCGGCCCTGCTGGCTGCGATCCGCTCCTACTCCACTCCCTCCCGGCCATGAGTCCCTCCGCCTCCCTTCCGTCGCGAGCCTGGCTGACCGTCGGGTTGCTCTGGTTCGTCGCCTGCCTGAATTATCTCGATCGCCTGATCCTCATCACCATGAGGACGTCGGTGAAGGGGGAGATCACGATGACCGACGCGCAGTTCGGCCTGCTCACCACCGTATTCTTGGTTTCCTATGGGATCCTCGGTCCGGTCGGCGGCTACCTCGCGGACCGCTTCAACCGCAGTCGGATCGTCGTCGTGTCGCTGTTTGCCTGGTCGGCATTCACGTGGCTGACCGGCCATGCGCACTCGTTCGAGGAACTCCTGATTTACCGGGCGCTGATGGGAATCAGCGAAGCCTGCTACTTCCCGGCGGCGGGCAAGCTCCTCATGGACTATCACCGCGACCGGACGCGATCGCTCGCGAACGGGATCCATCTCAGCGGCGTGATGGTGGGTTCGGGATTGGGCGGGCTCGGCGGCTGGATCGCCGACCGCCACGACTGGCGCTTCGTGTTCGAACTCTTCGGGGCGATCGGGATCGTCTATGCGGTCGTGGTCTGGATCCTCCTGCGGGACCGCCCGACCTCCGAAGCGAGCGCGGCGGGCACGACCACCGTGGCGCCGCCGATCACCGCCTCGCTCGGGCTGGGCGCGAGCCTGCGGACTCTCTTCACCTCGCCGGCCTACCTCTTCGCTCTCTGCTTTTGGGGCCTGCTTGGCGTCGGCAGTTGGACGGTCATCGGCTGGCTGCCGACCTACCTCACCGAGCGCTTCGGCCTCAGCCAAGGTGAGGCGGGCCTGTCGGCGATGGGTTACATCTACAGCGCCAGCATGGTCGGCATGCTGGTCGCGGGCTATTGGGCGGATCGCTGGAGCCTTCGCCACCCGCGCGCGCGTGTGTGGGTCGGCATCATCGGCACTTCCCTGACCGTGCCCGCGATTCTGGTCATCGCCTACTCCCCGTCGCTCCCACTCCTCTTCGCGGGCTTGGTCCTCTACGGCCTCGCGCGGACCTTCCCGGATGCGAACATGCTGCCGATCCTCTGCCAGATCGTGGACCGCCGGGTCCTCGCGCTGGGCTTCGGCATCCTCAACATGCTCGCGGTGTTCGTCGGAGGCGCGAGCATCTATGCGGGCGGCGCGTTCCGCGACGCGCAAGTGCCGATCACCGCCGTGTTCACGGGCGGTGCCGTGACGATGGCGCTCTGCGTCGCCTTGCTCTGGAAGGTGCGTACGCCCGCGTCCTCCTCTTCCGCTTCCTCACCCTCGCCCTCATGACCTTCGTCAAGACGATGACCCCGCGCGATGAACAGATTGCGCGCACCCGGCTCGCCGGCTTCCTGCCGGCGGAAGCCTACGACATCCACGCCCATCCGTTCCACCCCGCGCACTTTCCGCC
>CAIOYO010000073.1 GCA_903862595.1 uncultured Opitutaceae bacterium
CCGAGGCGGCGGGGCAGACGCCCGACCAGATCATCGGCCAGGTGATCGACAAGACCGCCATCCCGCCGCTCTGAGCGGCCCGCGTTCCCGCTTCGTCCCGACCCCGTGTCCGTCGCGCCTCCTTCCGCACTGCCGACGTCGTCGTCCGCGCTCGCCCTGCTGCGGCAGCTCGAGTGGCGCGTGCGCCACGCCGTCGAGAACGTGCTCAGCGGCGAATACCGCTCGGCCCTCCGCGGGCGCGGCATGGAGTTCGACCAGGTCGTCCGCTATGAATTCGGGGACGATGTGCGCGACATCGACTGGAACGTGACCGCGCGGCTCGGCGAGCCCTACCGCAAGAAGTTCGTCGAGGAGCGCGAGGTCACGGTCTTCCTCGTTTTTGAGGACACGCCGAGTCTGCAGTTCGGATCCGGCGAGGTCTCGAAGCGCGAGGCACTGCTCGAACTCGCCGGCCTGCTCATGGTGCTCGGTGCACTCAACCGCGACCGGGTCGGCTGCGTGATCGCCGGCCCCGCCGGCCACACGTTCCGCCAACCCGTGCGCGGCCGCGGCGCAATCCTGCACGCCGCCGCCGACCTCCTCGGGACGCCGCCGCCGGCGCTGGAACGCGCAGCCGCGGGGCGCCCGACCATCCCATGGCGGCTCATTTCGCGGGCGGCGCCGAAGCATTCGGTGCTGGTCTGGCTCGGCGACTTCGCGCCGGCCGAGCCGCCCGAGGGCTGGGCGGTGTTCCAACGCCGCTACCAAACGATCGGCTTCCGCGTCGATGATCCGTGGGAACGCGAACTCCCCTCCGACGGCCTGCGCGTCGCCTACGATCCGACCCGCGGGCGTCTGGTGACGCTCGAAGGATCAAGCGGGGAGCGCGCCGCCCACGCCGCGTGGCGCGCCGAGCGGGAAGCCGCGTGGACCCGCCTCTTCCCCGACCCGCAGAGCCGGCTTGCGGTGTCGACCGCCGACAACCGCCTCGATGCGCTCGTGCGGTTCTTCCACGCGCGGCTTCGCGCTGGCCGCTGAGACGTTCGCCCCGATCGCCGTGTCCGACTTCGTCTTCAAGGACCCCCTCTGGCTGCTGGCGCTGATCGCGCTGCCAGTGCTGATCTGGCTCCGCGGACGCCGCGCCGTGCCGGTGCTGATCGTCCCATTCGCCGCCGCGTGGCACCGCCCGAGCCTCATCCGGACGTCACGCGTGCCCGTTTCCCTCGCGACCATCGGGCTCGCCCTCCTCATCGTGGGACTCGCCCGACCCCAGCGCGTGGAAAGCCGGCAGGAGGTCCGCGCCGAGGGCTATGACCTGATGCTCGCGATCGATCTCTCCGGCTCGATGCAGGCGGAGGATTTCGAGCGCGACGGGGAACGGATCAATCGCCTGCAAACGATCAAGCCGGTGATCCAAGCGTTCATCAGCGACCGCCCGAGCGACCGCATCGGGATCGTGGTGTTCTCGGGCCGGGCCTACACGCTCGCTCCCCTCACGTTCGACCACGCCTGGCTCGGACGCCAGGTCGAGCGGTTGAAGATCGGCCTGATCGAAGACGGCACCGCGATCGGGGACGGTCTCGGCGTCGCGCTCGCCCGGCTGGAGCAACCGGCTCGCGCGGCCGAGGGCGGCCGACGCCTCGGCGCGTTCGTCGTGCTGCTCACCGACGGCGCCAACAACCGCGGCACCCTCACGCCGCCCCAGGCGACGGAGATTGCGCGCGCCCGCAACATCCCCGTCTACACCATCGGCGCCGGGCGCGACGGCTTCGTGCCGTTCCCGGTCTTTGACGACAAGGGCAACAAGATCGGCTACCAGCGGCGCCCCTCCGACCTCGACGAGTCCGCCCTGCGTCAGATCGCCGCCGAGACCGGAGGGCAATACTTCCGCGCCGACGACGTGCGCACCGTGGAACTCGCCTTCGCCGCGATCGACCGCGCCAAGAAAATCGAATTCCAGGCCAAGAGCCACCTCCTCACCACCGAGCTCTTCGCGTGGCTCGCACTGCCCGGCGGAACACTGCTGCTCCTCGGCGCCGCCCTCACGCTGCCGCGCCGACCCCGCGGAACGAACGCCGCTGGCTCCGGCTCCCGCACCGGCTTCGCGCCCACCGGATCCGCGTCCGCGACCGCAGGCACCGCCAACGGCGGCGCAGCCAAGTCCGGTCCGGCGAACCCCGCTAGCACCGCAGCCGCCAGCACCCGTTCCTCCGCGGCCGCTTCCTCCTCGCCGACCGGGACAAGCCGGACGGTATCGCCACCGCCCCTACGATGACGTTCGCAGCGCCGCTTCTCCTGCTGACCACGCTCCTCCCGCTCGTCCTGCTGGGGTACGAGCTGTTGCGCCTGCGGCGCGACCGGGAGACTGCGCCCGCGCGCATCCTCGGGGGTTCCGCGGCGCACGGGGTGGTCCGGTTGAGCCGCTCCACGCCCGCCGCGTCCCCGCGCCGCCTCCTCGTTTGCCTCGGTCTTATTCTCGTCGGCGTCGCCGCCGCCCGGCCGCAGTGGGGCCGCATCGAGGAACCGGTCTTCGACCAGTCACGCGAAATCCTCATCGCGGTCGATCTCTCGCGCTCGATGCTCGCCCCAGACGTCAAGCCGACGCGCCTCGACCGCGCCAAGCTGCTCATCCAGTCGCTGCTCGAGCGACTCGCCGGCGAACGGGTCGGCCTGCTCGTGTTCTCCGGCACCGCCTTCCTGCAGAGTCCGCTCAGCTCCGACTACGAGATCCTGCGCGAATTCCTGCCGGAACTACAGCCGAACTTTCTCCCCGCCGGTGGCACGAACTACGAAGCCCTCCTCACCGCCGCACTCGAGGCGTTCAGCCGCGACGGCGGCGCCGACCGCTACCTCATCATCCTGAGCGATGGCGAGGCGGCCGACGACACATGGCGGCCGTTTGCCGAGCAGCTCAAGACCCGCGGTATCCGCGTGCTCGCGCTGGGCATCGGCACGCGCGACGGCGCGATGATCCCCGAGACGGACGGCGGCTTGGTCAAGGACGACCGCGGCGCCGTGGTGCTCTCGCGTCTCGAGCCCGCCACGCTGCAATCCCTCGCCGCGACGACCGATGGGCGCTACGCCGACGCGTCGGGCTGGGTCGATCTCGCCGAGCTGCTCCGCCAGACGGTGGAGGCGGGCCGCCGGGGCGAGTTCAAGGAGGTGAACCGCGTGCGGCTCGCCGAGCGCTTCCAATTCTTCCTCGCGCCGGCCGTGCTGCTGCTGCTCGCCGGCCTCTGGCGCGAATTCCCCGTGCGGCCCACCCCGCGCCCCGTCACCCTCAAGTCCGCGTCGTCGTGAAGCCCGTCGTCCTCGTCCCCACCCTCCTCCTGCTCATCGGCTCCAGCGCGTCCGCGCAATCCGTCGCCACGCCTCCGCTGAGCCGCAGCGGCTCGCCGCTCTCCGCCGCCAGTTCCGGGGCCGGGGCCGACGCCACCAGCGAGGCCCTCGTGCAAACGGTCGCGGACATTTCCGGGAAGGCAGCTCCAGGAGCCCGCGACTACCGCCGACTCACCGAAGCCACCCTCGACTTCGCCCGCCGCAAGGCAATGGGCGGCGAGGGATTCAGCCCCGGGGTGATCACGTCCGCGTTGGATGCCGTCGACGCCGGCGAGGCGCTCGACCGGAACGCCGCCGATTGGCCGACACTGCGGAAGGAGCTTGAGGCGTACCTCGATGGTTCGCAGGAGCCGCCACCTCCCCAGCCGGAGCAGCAGCAGGACCAGCAAAAGGATCAGAACCAGCAGCCGTCCGATCCCTCGCAGCAGAACGAACAGCAGGAGCAGCAGCAACAGAACCAGAACTCCGAGCCGAAGCCCGGCGAGCCGCCGCCTCAGAACGGTTCATCGGCCAGCGACGCCAAGTCCCCGACATCTCCGCCGAGCGATCCGTCGTCAGGGCAAAGCGAGCCGCCGAAAAACCCGGAGAACCGCGAATCCGCCTTCGGCAACATGCAGCGTCCGCCATCGCCTCCGCCCACCCCGCCTCCCGGCGAGGGTGCCAGCGCCGGCGACGCTGATCGTCAGCCGGTCGGCGGACAGCCGCCGCGCCCGAGCAGCGCCGAGGGCAAGCCGGAGCTCGCCATGCCGCTGCAGAAACTGGATCAGGTGAAACAGGCCGACTCTCCCGCGAAGCTCTTCCGCGTGATGGAGGGCAAACCCACCGGACCCGCCACCGGTAAGAAGGGCCAGACGTGGTGACCATGCGCGCTCATTTCCTCTCTCGTTTTCCAGGGCCGTTCATCGCCGCGCTCCTGCTCGCCCTCGGCGCGATCACCAGCGCCTTCGCCCAAACCGCCCGTTGGCAGCCGGACCGCGGCAACCTTGGCCTCGGCCAAGCCTCCGAGATCCAGCTGGTCTTCGAGAACTGTTCCCCCAACGGAACCCCAGCAGTGCCGCGGGTGAACGGCGTCTCGCTCGAACTCGCCGGCCAGTCCCAGAGCACCGAGATCGTCAACTTCAACGTCACGCGCCGCGTCCTCCTCACCTACGTCGCCCGCCCCACCCAGCGGGGCACGGTGGACATCCCGCCCTTCGACATCCCGACCGACAAAGGCAACGTCCGCGTGCCCGCCGCGAGCTTCACCGTCGGCGACGCAACGCTCGGTAACTCCGGCGCCACACTCGACTCCGTCATCCAGGCCCGACTCAACCCGCCCGCCGAACCGGTCTGGGCCGGCGAGGTGTTTCCGCTGACCTACACGTTGTCGATCGTGCGACGGTTCAGCGCCCAGCTCGCGAGCAACGTCGAGTGGTCCTCCGCCCCCCTCTCCGTCGAAGACTGGTCCAAACCCGAAATGGGCGAGCTCAACTCCGGCGGTGAGGTCCGCAACGTCGCCACCTACCGCACCCGCGCCCTCGCCCGCACGCCAGGCCCCCTTGCCCTCAGCCCCGCCCAGCAGTTGGTCAATGTCCAGACCGGCACCTCCGCCTTCGGCCTGTTCTCCCGGCCGACGATGGAACAGTTCGCGATCACCACGCCGGCCGCGGGCCTGACCGTGAAAGCACTGCCGAGCCCCGCGCCCGCGGACTTCACCGGCGCGGTCGGAGAATTCACGCTCACGTCGAAGATCGTGCCCACCACCGCCGCGCCCGGGGAGCCGATCACGTGGACGCTCGAGCTGGCGGGCACCGGCAATTGGCCGGACCTCGGGGGACTGCCTGCCCGCGACGCCAGCCGCGACTTCCGCGTCGTGCAGCCGCAGGCGAAACGCACGACCAAGGAAGGCACGCTCTTCGAGGCGACGCTGACCGAGGACGTGGTCCTGATCCCGACCCAACCCGGCACCTACCGTCTGGGACCGGTGCGCTGGAGCTACTTTGATCCGAAGGCGGGAGAGTATCGCACGCTCACGACCGAGACGGTGACCGTGACGATCGCGCCGGCTTCGGCCGCTGTCGCCGCCGGCTCCGGCGCGGCCGGTTCGTCCGCGCGCGAAACCCCGGTGGTTGCCGGCGCGACCGGCGGCCCCCGTCCCGGGACCGCCCCGCTGCCGCGCGGCCTGCCGCGGGATCCAATCGCCGGCGAGGCCGCCGCGCCGCGTCCCCTTTCTTGGCTGACCGTCGGCGGACTCGCGGCGGCTTCACTCCTGTTGCCGCTCGCCGGCTGGGTGGCCCTCGCGTGGGGTCGCGCCCGGTCGACCGATCCCCGCAAGGCCCGGCGCCTCGCCCGCGCCGAACTCGTTGCCACGCTGCGAGCCCTCGCCGCCAAGCCCGCGCCAGCCGAGCAGCGCCGCCTGCTCACCGCGTGGCGCGAGCACGCCGCCCGCGCCCTCGGCCTCGGCCGCAGCGTTCCCTCGGCCGGGGACCTCGCCCGACAGGCGAACGCCGCATCGGCGAACCCGAAGGTCGGGGAGGCGGAGGCGGAAGCGTGGCGTAGCCTTTGGACGGATACCGACCGCACGCTCTTCGGTCCGGAAAATCCGCCCCTGCCCAACGACTGGATCACCCGCGCGCAGAACGCCGCCGCGGGGGTGCCGCGGGCGCGCTTCCAGCTGCGCTCGCTCTTCCGGCGCCGGAACCTGCTGCCGTGGATCGCACTCCTCGCACTCAGCGCCGCCACCACAACGCTCGCGCCGGATCTACGGGCCGCTCGTGACGCCAGTGGAGCAGGTGCAGTGGATGCCGCCGGTGCCACGCGTGCGGCTCGGGTCGCTGGTGCGGCCGGTGCCGCGGGTACAGCCCGCATCGCCGGTACAGCGGGTGCCCCCGGTGCAGCGAGTGCCGCGAACGCCGCCGCGCAGTATCGCGCGGGCCAATTCACGTCGGCCGAGCAAGCCTGGCGCGCGCGGATCGCGGCCGAGCCCACCGACTGGGTCGCCCGCCACAACCTCGCGCTCGCGCTCGGTCAGCAGGATCGCTGGAGCGAGGCGCTGGGCCACGCGACCGCCGCGTTCGTCCAGAATCCCTCCGACCCCTCGGTCCGCTGGCACCTCGCCCTGTGCAGCGAACGCGCCGGAGTCACGCCGGCCGGCGTGAGCGGCCTCGTCGACGGCAGCCTGTTCGCACAAGCCGCCGTCCAGCTCTCCCCCGCGGAATGGCAGCGCGTCGGCATCATGGGTGCGTGGACGATCGCCTTCGCGCTCGGCCTCTTCCTCCTGCACGGCTATCGCAATGTCCGCTGGCTCCGTCCGACTGCGGCCGCGCTGAGCGCGCTCGGCCTTGTGGCCGCCGCCGCCGGCGTGACCGGCGCGCTCCGCTACGCGGACCTCGGCTCGGCAGAAGCCGCGATCACCTGGCGCCCGACGACCCTGCGCTCGGTGCCGACGGAAGCCGCGACCAGCCAGAAGGCCACTCCCCTCGCCGCCGGCTCGGTGGCGCGCGTGACCAAGCCCTTCCTCGGCTGGCGCCGCCTGGAGTTCACGAACGGCCAGACCGGCTGGGTCCAGGCCTCCGACCTCATCCCCCTCTGGTCCGCCCCGCCCAAGCCACCCGCCCCACCCGTCCGTCGCGAAGCGTCCGCCCCGCGCTGAACCGTGCCCAGTCGATCCTCCACCGGATAGGGTCAGGCGTTGCTCCCCGCTATCCGTCGGCCAAACTGTCTCCCCAAGAGCCCGTGCAGCAACCGAGGCACCGACCCGGCGGCAAAGCGCAAAGCTGACCCGCTCTCTCGCGCTCTCTGGTCCGCCACGCCGAAAGCGCCAATCTTACGTTGGTACCAGCACTCGCTTTCCCTCACAGGTAAGTGATCGTTCGTGGCGATGCACGGGAAACCTCTTCGGGAGTCACCCGCACCGAAAATCAAAGCTCCGAACGGTAAGCGAACACCTAGACTAAGAAGAAGGGATTACATCTGGTACGTTAGCACCAAAACAGGCAGCCCAATCCATGTCTGGTGTACACCAGGTGAATCCTTGACCGATCAAGAAAGACATCACCTTCGACTCATCGGCTAGATTTGCATACGCCCATGCCGTCCCACTCGGGCTTCCGGATTGAGGGACAAAGATCCAAATTGAATCACTCGATGGAGTGTCTTGGGGGTTGTAGTACACTGCGCCGTTGTCGTACCACCCTTGGTAAAAATCGTACTTCAGTCGGTACACGAAACCCGGGAACCAACCCTGCCGTTGCCCGCCGGATATCACCTCGGGGGCACTCGCATTCAGGCTCCCCACGACGACGAGTGGTAAAAGCAGTTTTAACAACGTTACAGAACTTCTCATAGTCACGCTATTTTTTGTTTATGGGCACACTGGGCAACGACTCCGGAGAACGAACTCTGGGTCTTGGATTCGCTGGATTATCCAAGGGCTCAAGGCGCACCCGGATCCCGATCGACTGATGGGTCACAGTGAGACTCCATCCGTGAGATCTGTAGTAGTTTATAAGCGGGATCTTGTCCGCATCGGTGTAAGTATCCCACTCCATGACGACCTCGAAAGGAAGATCCACCGCTCTCTTTCGCATTGGATTTTTTTCGGAACTGACCCAAGCCCAATCTATATTTTCGGGAGGCAGTAGCTCGATTTTTTCCTCGGAAGTATTCGTCTTCGTAACCTTTGTACTTCGCAGACTGATTCTATTCAATTCTCCATTGGGAGCCCTGATGATTGTCTCACTCGCAGATGGGTCAAACCTCAGGTAGGTATGCCCTCTCCACGTGGCTCCTTCGGGGATCCAACCCGAAACTTCGCCGTCTCGCGCCAAGAGAACCAGAACTGACCCGACCGGTCTTTGATAAACTCCTGCGATCTCAATGCTCGCTTCCGGCGAGAGAGCAGCTGATTTCTGTAGTTGCGGAGCCGATGACCCGAACACAAGCGTTGAAACTAGATAAGCCAAGGTTAGGCCAATCAGACGCCTCATGCGCAAAAGCATGTAGCCAATGTTCCAATCGTCAACTACAATTTTCGGTTTGATAGTTTGATGCGGGAAACACGCGATTCCAATGTAATGTATTCGAACCCACCGGTGAGGGTCAGGCTAACCCTCCCGAGCTCAGCTTCGGGCGGGGTTGGGTGAGCGCGGAGTCGACGCTCCTGCGAAACATCTCCACGCTGCCTCCAGCGGAGATATTCCGTCCCGAGTCCGGCGACCCCGGGGCGCAATCGCCGGTCACCGGGCAGCCCCGCCCTTTCCCCCGTTTTCCCCCATGTCCACATCCTTCACCAATCCCGACCAGAACGTCTCCATCCTCGGAACCGCCGTGGTGCCGTGGACGGCCCGCTACGACTTCGATGAGCCCGTCTTCCGCCACCAAGTGCACCTGCTCGGGCGCACTCTGACCAAGCACCTTTACGTCTTCGGCACCGCCGGCGAGGGGTACGCCGTTTCGGAATCCCAGTTCGACGAAATCACCCGTTCCTTCTGGTCGAGTTCGCAGGAGGCGGGGGTCGTCCCGATGGTCGGGCTGATCTCGCTCTCGCTGCCCACCATCCTCTCGCGCATCGAGCGAAGTCACGCTCTGGGGTTCCGTCGCTTCCAGCTGTCGCTCCCGTCCTGGGGCGCGCTCAACGACCGTGAGGTCGACGTCTTTTTCGCCGAGACCTGCGGACGCTTCCCGGACTGCGTCTTCCATCACTACAATCTGATGCGCACGAAGCGGCTGCTCACCTCCGTGGAGTACCGCCGTCTCGCCGACGCCCATCCGAACCTCATCGCGGTGAAGAACAGTACCTCGGACCCTGCGGTGATCGCGGACCTGATGACCCTCACGCCGCGGCTGCGCTTCTTCATCACGGAAATGGGTTATGCCATCGCGCGCCGCACGCACGACGTCGGCCTGCTGATCTCGCTGGCCTCGGTGAATCCGGCGCAGGCCCACGCCTTCGTGGCCGGCGACGATGCCCGCCGTACGGCCGATGTCGCCGACTTCACCGCCATGGGCGCCAAGCTCCGCGAACTCTCGACCGGCCGTTACCACATCGACGGCGCCTTCGACAAGATGCTGTACCGGATCTCCGACCGCTCGTTCCCCCTCCGCCTGCTCCCGCCCTACGCGAGCGCGACGGAGGACGACTTCGAGCAGTTCCTCGCCGCTCTCCCGCCGCGCTGGCGCCTGGCGTGAGTTGACGACGGGGGAAGGCTTGGCACCGAGCTCGCCGGTCGCCACGACGCCCGCTCCGACTCGAAGGCCGCCGCAGGCACCGGCTCAGAGGACAAAGTGCAAATCCTGACCCTCGGGAGCTGAAGCCTGAGACGCACTCACGACTCGTGCCGCAGGGCCTCGAGGGGGTGCAGGCGGGCCGCAGCTCGCGCCGGGGCGAAGCCGAAGACCAGGCCTACCGCCACGCTGCTGGCGAACCCCAGCGCGATCACGCCGAGCGACAGCTGCAGGTCCCACCCAAACTGCGCCACAACCACGGCGGCCGCCCCGGCTCCCAGCGCGATGCCGATCGCCCCGCCCAAGAGGCACAACACCGTCGCCTCCAGCAGAAACTCAAACAGGATGTCGTGGGTCCGCGTCCCAATCGCGAGCCGGATGCCGATCTCCCGGGTGCGTTCCGCGACGTTCGCCAACATGATGTTCATCACACCGATGCCGCCAACGAGCAGGGAAATGCACATCACGGCGATCAGCAGGCGCCGCGCGATGCCGGCCGCCTCCGCATCGCGCAGGCGGTGCTCCGAGGGATCTGACACCACGAACTCGGCGCTGCGCTCACCCCTCCGCGCCTCAAGTAGGCCAAGAAGATGCGACCGGAGCTCCGGAATCGCCGCCGTTTCCGGCGCCTCAACGAAGATCCGCAGGGCGGCTCCCGGATCGATCCGACGCAGAAGACTGGAATACGGCAGGTACGCTTCGTAGTCACGCCCGGCCGGCTCACCCCACGCCGCCTTCGCACTCGCCACGCCCACCACGAGCAGCGGCACCCCATTCACCCTCACGTAGCGGCCGACGGACGCGTCGTCGGAAAACAACTCCCGCGCGAGATCCGCGGTGATGACGCAGACCCCGGCCCCCGCGTCCACATCCGCCGCGTCGAACATCGCCCCCGCGATGATCGAGCGCGGCACGGCGTGGTCGAAGGCGAGGCCCTCGACGTCCGTCCCTCGCAGCACGGCCGTAACCTCACGGCCGTTGGCCTGCAGGGTGTGCAGGGACATGACCATCGCGGTCGAAGCGACCAACGGACCTCCACCCTGCCGGACCGCCACGTAGTCGTCCACGCTGAGTCGATCCTGCGGGCGCACCTCCCGGTTCCGAAGCGCAGACAAGCGCATTCCCCGCGGCGCCGCCGTGATCACCACCTGTCGCTCGCCACGCAACGAGAGCGTCTTGCGCCCGTGCGCGATGCCGCTGTTGAACAACGTGACGGAGGCAATGAGCGACGCGACACCGATGATGATGCCGAGGCAGGCGAGAAGCGACCTTAGCAGGCGTCTTCGCAGCGTGCGCAGCGTCACTTTCAGGAGCAGGAGCGCATTCATCCCAAACGGTCCTCCCTGCCCTGAGGCGCCGCCCGACGGGGCGTAACTTCATCGGCGACCACGACCCCGTCGCGGAGGGTGAGGATGCGGCCCGCGTGCGCCGCGACCTCGGGATCATGGGTCACGACGACCACGGTGGTCCCGCCGGCATGGACCGACTGCAGCAGCGCGAGAATCCCCCGCGCGGAGGCGCTGTCGAGATTTCCGGTCGGCTCGTCGGCCAGGATCAGCGAGGGCGCGTTGGCGAGCGCCCGCGCGATCGCCACGCGCTGCTGCTGCCCCCCGGAAAGCTGGGAGGGGAAGTGATGGCCGTGCCCCGGGAGATTGACCCACTCGAGGCACTGCCTCGCCCGCTCCGCCACGCTCCGGGCGTTTTTCCGCGTGCGCTTGTCGCACCAGAGGGCGCGCTCGATGTTTTCGAGCGCGGTCGTCCGGGGCAGCAAGTTGTAGTTTTGAAAGACGAACCCGATGTTCTCGCTCCGCACCGCCGCCATCTGGTTGGGGCTCAGGGCGTGGACGGGTTGACCGTTCAGCCGGTACACGCCGCCCGACGGCTGGTCGAGGCAGCCCATCAGCTGCAGAAGCGTGGACTTGCCGGAGCCGCTCGCGCCCATCACGGCGACGAATTCGCCGCGCTGGATCTCCAGGTCCGTCGGCCGCAGCGCCGGCACGGGACCGGCATCGGTTTGGTAGGTCTTGCTGACGCCGCAGAACGTGACCATGGGAGCAGGGAACGCGGCCGACGACGACTATCGGGAGCCAACCACCACGACATCGCCCTCTTCCAGTCCGCTGCGCACCACGGTACGGAGGCCATCGGAGATCCCGGTGGTGACGACGAGCGGCACCGGGATCGCGGCGGGCGAAGGGACCCGGTACACCACCGCCTCCCCCGGCTTCAGCGGTCCGAAGCCATGCGGCGGCAGCGCCGCGGCACGCGGGTTCATCGCTCCATTCGGCACGTGCACCACCGCGGGCTCGCTGGCGACGGTGATCGAGACGATCGCCGTGACCCCCGGGCGGAGCAGGAGATCGTCGTTCTCCACCTCGATCACGCAGTCGAACGTGACCGGGGATGCGGGCGTGGAGGCGGAGGCAGGCTTCGTCTCGGCCGGCAAGTAGGGATTCCGGATCTGGAGGACCCGCCCGGAGAACTCGCGCCCCCGCAGGGCCTCGATCGAAAAGCGCACCCGCTGCCCCGGCCGGACCAGCCAGACATCCACCTCGTTGAGCGGCGCGATGATCCGCATCCGCCGTAGGTCCTGTGCGATCACGAACAACGTCGGAGCGACCATGCTCGCGGCGATGGTCCGGCCCGCCTCGATCGCCTTGTGGAGCACGACGCCGTCCGCCGGCGAGACGATCAGGCATCGCTGCAAGTCCAGCCTGACGTTCTCCACGGCGGCTTCGCGCGAGAGCAGAATCGCGGCGAGTTGCTGCAACTCCGCGCTGAGATGATCATACTGCTGCGGAGTCACGAGTCCTCGCTGGAGCAAGTCCTTCTGCCGCGCGACATCGAGGAGCGCGACCTGGTGATTTGCGTGGGCGGCGGAGAGATCGGCCTCCGCCTGCCGCAGCCGCTGCCGGAACGTGGAAGGATCGATTTCCGCGAGGACATCTCCCTTGCGAACCACCGCGTTGAAGTCGGCATGCACGGCCGTGACGAGGCCGGAGACCTGCGAACTCACCTCGACGGTCTCCCATGGCGTGAGCCGC
>CAIOYO010000074.1 GCA_903862595.1 uncultured Opitutaceae bacterium
CACTGGAACGCCCCAGCGGGCCGCGGCGGCCCCCACGAGCATGATCCGCGCGGTAGCTCCCATCTGGCGGAGTGGCGTGTAGCAGCGCGGCATCGCGGTGCTGCCACCGGCGAACTGCGCGCCGTAGGCTGGGTCGAGCGGTACAACTTCGACGCGAATGGCCTCCCAATCGACCTCCAGTTCCTCGGCCACAAGCATCGGCAGGGAAGTGCGCACGCCTTGGCCGCACTCGGGAGTGTGGGCCGCGATCGATACCGTACCATCAGGAGCGATGCGGACAAATGCATTCAGCGCGGCGCCCTCGGCGGACGGAGCCGCCACGGAGACCGCGGCCTGCGCATCGCCGAAGAAGTCGATCTGCGTCGCCAACACGAGTCCGCCGCCGCCCAGCAGCGAGAACCGGAGGAAGTCGCGACGGCCCAGCGAGGAAAGATCAGGTGTGCTCATGACGCGTCTCCCTTCGCGGTCGCCAACTCGGCGGCCCGGTGGATGCCGGAGCGGATCCGCAGGTAGGTCGCGCAGCGGCACAGGTTTCCGGCCATCGCGTTGTCGATGTCGCTGTCAGAGGGCTTCGGGTTGGCCGCGAGAAGCGCGGCTGCCGTCATGATCTGTCCGGCTTGGCAGTAGCCGCACTGCGCGACGTCCTGCTCCACCCACGCCCGCTGGAGTGGATGCGCGCCGTCCGCGGACAGCCCCTCGATCGTCGTGATCTTGACGCCGACTGCCGTCGAAACGGGCATTTGGCAGGAGCGCATCGGTACGCCGTTGAGGTGGACGGTGCAGGCGCCACAGACGCCCATGCCGCAGCCGTATTTCGTGCCGACCAAGTCGAGGTGGTCACGAAGAATCCAGAGGAGTGGGGTGTCAGCCGGTGCATCGACCGTCCGCGACTGACCGTTGATGAGCAGGGTGAACTTCATCGAGGGGAGGGGTGAGGGGAATGTAAGGCGGGTTTATGGACCGTCAACTGCCGCGGCGGTTTGTCCGAGCGTGAATCCACGACGCGATGGCGGCGGGTTGCCCGTCATGGCGCCAGACTGCCGAAAGGAACTCGGCTGGATCAAGGTCGTGTTCCTGCAGGAACGCCCGGTCTCCACCGCAACCGTACATCAGTGACGAGGGGAGCTCGCCCCGGAGTTTGGCGCGCGCCTTGACGATGAGGCGCGGGAGCCAGGAGATGCCATCGATCTCGGCGTCCTTCGAGGGCATCGCGTCCGGGTCCAGGAGCGCCGTGCTGGGTTGCCCCTGTTGCACGTTCAGAAAGTAGTCGCGTCGCACCGACTCGATCATCAGCGCCCGGTTCAGTCCCGGCTCGCCGTAGCGCTCGTCGTCGTCGACGTAGTCATAGAGCGCCTGAGTCGTGAGCCCGTTGGCGGTCAGCCAAGGTCCGCTCTGGGTGGCGATGGCTGAAAGGGTGCCCGCCGGGTCGCGGCGGTAAGCCTCCTGGGCGGCGCGGTACGCGTCGGCGAATCGGGGAGCGAAGTCGTAGTGTGAGACCATGAAGAGGAGTCTGGATTCGCCTGCGTCCGGGAAGCGTCGCGTCAGGCGAGACGGAAGTCGATTAGGCGCTTGAATCGATCCACGGCGGCGACTCGCACCTCGACGACGGAGCCGATGCCCAGCCGTCGCCGGGTGCGTCGCCCGACGAGCGCGCGGCCGTCGGAGGAGGGTAGGTAGGTGTCATCACTGAGCGAGCTCGCGCTGATGAGGCCGTACGCCATGGATTCCGTGAGCTCGACGAAAAGTCCCTGGGGGCGGACGTCGGTGATGAGCGCGGGGAAGCGGCTGCGCACGCGCTTGTGTAGCTCGCGCTCGAAGAACTCGAGCAGCTTGATCTTCTGGGACTCTCGCTCGGCTTCCTGCGAGTTCGCCTCCGTGAGGCTGAGGTGCTCACCGAGGCTCTCCAGTTCGGAGCGGGAGTAGCCCCCGCTCGCCCCGTCGTCGTTCCCGCGCGCCAGCGTGGCGAGGACCCGGTGGACCACGAGGTCCGAATAACGGCGAATTGGTGATGTGAAGTGGGTGTAGTCACTCTTGTTCAGGCCGTAGTGTCCGTCGGGCGAGGCGCGGTAGGCGGCGCGTTTCAGGCTGCGCAGGAGTTGCGTTCGCAGGGCGTGTCCTTGCGCATGCGTTCGCAGTTGCTCGAGGAGTCGAACGACTTCGGGGCGCCGTGTAAGATCGCCGGCCTGCACGCCCAGGGTCGCGAGCAACTCGCGCAGCTCGCCGAGCTTTTCAGGATCAGGTTCATCGTGGACGCGGTACAGGGAAGCCCGACGCTGCTCGCGGGTGGCGCGGGCAACCGCTTCATTGGCGGCGAGCATGAATTCCTCGATCAGCTGGTGGCTCTCGTCGTGCTCAATCCGCTCGATGCGCTCGGCGAAACCCTCTGCATCGACGAAGATCTTGGCCTCCGGCATATCGAGGTCCAGCGATCCGCCTTCCATGCGGGCGCGCCGGAGTCCCTCGGCCAGGTGCCAGAGCCGGCGCACGATGTGCTGCAGTTGCCCCAGCTCCGCGTCATCAAGCGACGAGAGCGCGCGGCCCGTCGATCCGGTGGCGTGCTTGGCCGGGAGGGGAAGCGCCCGGATGGCGGCGAGGTCATCCGTGAAGAGCAGCCCGTACGCTTGCCGATAGGTGAGGCGCTTGCGGCTGCGGATAACAGTCGCGGCGAAGCGAGTCTCCGTGACTCGCCCCTTTCGATCAAAGGTGAGCACGACCGCTCGGCAAAGGCGGTCCTGCCCCTCCACGAGCGAGCACAGGCCGTTAGAAAGCTTCTCGGGCAGCATCGGCACGACGGTGCCGACGAGGTACGTGGAGTTGCCGCGCCGTTGTGCCTCCGCGTCGAGTGCCGTGCCTGGGCGCACATAGCTTGAGACGTCGGCGATGTGCACGCCGATCCGCAGGGCGCCTGCGGGCAACTCCTCAAAACTCAGCGCATCGTCGAAATCCTTGGCATCGTCCGGATCAATGGTCAGGACCGGGATCGTCCGGTAATCCTCGCGGCCGGCTGCCGCCTCGGGCGGTACGACTGCCGGGAGGGCTGCGGCTTCGGCGAGCACGCTTTCAGGGAAGGATTCCGCGAGGTTGAACTTGCGGTAGACGCCCGCCAGTTCGGCACGCGGCGCGAACATCTCGCCGAGCCGTTCAATGACGCGTCCCTCCGGAATGCGGGACCGCTCGCGCCATTCCAGCAAACGCACGACGACCTTGTCGCCCGGCTTGGCGGCGGTTGGCTCCGGACCGCTGGCGGGGTCGGGTACGGAGATGTCGTGGACCAGGCGCGGGTCGTCCGGGGTCACGTAGAACGCGTGCCGGATGGTCTTGAGATGCCCGACGAGGGTGGTGCGGGCGCGCTCGACCACGCGCACGACGCGGGCGCGCGGGTCAAGGCCGGGGCGCTCGTGTTCCCGGCCGCGCGGGCGCCCGGCGGCGGCGGGTCGGATCGCGACGACGTCGCCATGTAGCGCGACATCGGTGTCCTCGGCCGGAATGAAGAAAGCCTGCGGTGCCGGTCCGGGGGCGTTGATCGCGCGTTGCGGTGTGACCAAGGCGTGGCCACCGGCGCGGAAGGCGATTCGCCCGACGATCAGGCCCTCATCCGGCGCTCGGCTCGCGGAGTCAGGCAGCGCGAGTCGGTCGCCTTGTACGCGACGCAGTGCGCCGGTGCTGAGGAGCAGTCGAATCGTGTGGGTGAGGGTACGACGGCGGTTTCGCGAGATACCGAGGGCGCGGGCAAGGCCCGCCTCGTCCGTAGGCCGGTAGCCCGCGGAAGAGACATGTTCCAGGATGGCCTCGCGAAGGGCGTGCAACGTCGGGGGAGGGTCGTGAGCTGAGGTCGGACGCGTCAGGGAGTGTTGACCACTGGCTTGGCGGGCGCCTGGGCCGACGGAGCGGCGGGGATGACGACCGCGCGGGACAGCCGTGAAGGGTCGAGGTACATGCGGGCGAGTTGATCCACTTCCGCCTTGGTGATGCTGGCCACATCGGCCTCGCGGTTGCGCGCCCATCCCAGTACCTCGGGCCGCTCTTGGGCGCGGGCGAGCACGCTGTTCAGCCAGTAGGCGTTGCTGCGGGCGCTCTCGCGGATCGAGGTCAACGCGGGCCGCTTCGCCCGCGTGAGTTCGTCTTCGGTGACCCCCTGCTGATGCAGTTCAGCACTCAGAGCGGTGACGGCCTCCGCGATCTTGTCGGCGGCGGCGGGATCAATGTCGATGCCACTCGTCAGGTAGCCGTAGCCGGGGAAGGTGTCACTAGCGACACTGCGGGCGCTGGGGCTGTAGGTGCCACCCATTTCCTCGCGCAGGCGCAGGCGCATGCGATCAGTGACCACACTGGCGAGGAGCCCCAGACGGCGGCTCGTGTGCGCATCGCGCCCATCGGTGGTCGGCCAGTAGAAGAGGGCGAGTCCCTTCTGCAGCTTTGAATCGATCTCGTAGGAGCGATTGAAGGGCGTGCTTGGGAACGCGACCTGGCGCAGGGCGGAATCGTCGGTGCGCTCGCCGCGCGCCGGCAAGGCGCCGAGCGTGGCGGCGACCGCGTCGATGACGGCGTCGGGTTCGAAATCGCCGACGATGCCGATCTCGAGGGGACCCGTGCGGAGGGCTGGGGTTAGCCAAGCGCGGACCTCGTCGAGCGTGCGTGAGAACATCACGTCTTTCGGAGGAGTGCCGAAGCGAGGGTCCCCGCCCGCGATCAGGCTGGCGACCTCGGTTGAAATGGGTCCGTTGGGCGTGTGCGCAAACCCGGCGTACATCTGCTCCAATCCCTTCTGGGCCAGTCGCAGTGACTCCGGTCGGTAGCCCGGGTCGGTGATCTTGGCGGTGAGCCATTCGAGCGCGAGACGGAGGTCCTTGGGCGACGCGCTGCCGGTGAATTCGAAGGCATCCGGGGCGGTCCGGAATGCCACCGACACGGTGCGTCCTGCGAGGATGCGCTGGAGATCGCTGGTGCTGTGGCGGCCCAGCCCGCCGGCGTCGAACGTCGCGGAGGTGAGGGTTGCGAGACCTCGCTGCCCTTTCGGCTCGGTCATGGAGCCACCGGCGATACGGGCGGAGAAGAGCACGCGGCTGGCCTCGAAGTCAGTGCGTTTAAAGTTGAGGCGGACGCCGTTGCTGAACCGCACCTGGATGATCCCGAGATCCTGCACCTCGGTGCGATCGGTCACGCGTCCCGGCGGACCAAAGTCGGTGTAGGCCCACGCCACGGTCGTCTCGGCTGGTGGGGCGACGACGGGCTTCGCGAGTGACGCGTCGTATGCCCGGCGGATCGTGGCGGGCCCCTCGGCGATGACCACGTTTCCGCTGACGGAGAGTAGTCGCCCGGCGGGAGCCCAGGTTTCGCGGAGGGCGGCGAGGCAGTCGGCCGGGGTGAGTCGCTCGAGGGCGGGGCGGAAGAGGGCGAGATCGGCTTGCGGATCGGTGCTCACCCGATTGCGGAGAAGGTCGTTGGCTAGGTCGTCCGCCAGCGCGGGTGATCGACGGGTGGCGGCGGTGCGGACCGCCTGCTCAAGGGCGTTGATGAAGGCGGCGCGCACCTCAGCCAGTTCCCCCGGCTGGAAGCCGTGGGTCAGCGCGCGGCGGAGTTCCTGTTCGCCGGCGGCGAGCGCTTCGCTCCAGAGCTCGGGCTTGGCGGAAATCTCCAGCTCCGACTCACGGAAGAAATCGTATTGATCGGCGGTGCGGACCTGCGCGCTGACGAAGGTTGCATTCTCCATTCTGGCGAGGGTGGCGAAGCGTCGATTGATGATCGCATTGGCAACGGTGCGGGGTAGGGTGCTGAGGCGCTCTGCCGCGGTATCCGGCCGCGCCGAGAACGGAGTCACGGTGCGCACGGCAACCGTCGTGATCGACGCTTCGGGCTCCGGGTAGTAATGCACGCGGACTCCATCTCCCGTCGAGACGCGGCCCAGGTCGGGATCAGGTCGGGCGGGGGCGCGGGCGGTCAGGCCCTTCATGGCCGCCTCGATGCGACGCTCCATGTCCTCGGCGGAGAAGTCGCCTACGGCAATGACGCTGATCCGCTCCGGGCGGTACCACGTGTCGTAGAAATCCTGAAAGCGCTCGCGTGGAGCGTTGGAAATGACCTCGGTCTCGCCAATCGGGAGGCGATGCGCGAACCGGGCTTCCGGCAGTGTGAAGGCGAGATCGGCGACAAACGTGCGGAAGTTGACGGTGTCGCGCGCCCGCTTCTCCGAGAGAATGATGCCCCGCTCACGGTCGAGCTCGGCGGGCTGCAGGAGCAGTCCGCTGGCGTAGTCCGCGAAGACCTTCAGTCCCTCGTCGAGCGTCGCCGTCTGCGTGTTCGAGAGCTCCAGCAAGTAGAGCGTTCGATCGAAGGACGTGCTGGCATTGGTGTCGGGGCCGAAGCCCATGCCGATGCGCTGAAAGAACTCGATCAGCGTTCCCGGAGGGTAGTGCAGACTTCCGTTGAACGCCATGTGCTCGAGGAAGTGTGCGATTCCGCGTTGGTCTTCCTCTTCCTGCAGTGATCCGGCATTCACCAGCAGGCGAAGTGAGGCGCGACCCTTCGGTTCGGCATTCGCCATGACCGCGTAGCGGAGCCCGTTGGGCAACTTGCCGAAGCGGACGCCGGGTTCCGGCTTGAGATCGCTTTGATCGTGCGGGAACGGAATCGAACCGTGCAGCGTCACGATGCTGAACCAAAGCGCGCCAGCCAGCGCAAGGGCGCGGCGGAGGGGGGAGATCATGCGATATTCAGCCTCGGTCCACCGAGAAGCGTCAATAGGATTGCAGTTAGCGCGGAGGGTCCCCCGCGCGCGGTGCGCGGGTCCATGCGGTTACGGCAATTCCCTGTTGCGCTTTCGAGCGGTGCGTCCTCAGTTCAACGCTCCATGGCTTACGATTGGCTAAAGGGCGTGGCCGACGACTATGATGTCATCGTCATCGGCAGCGGGCTCGGTGGACTCACCGGGGCCAATGTGCTTGCGAAGGCAGGCCACCGGGTGCTGCTGCTCGAGCACCATTACCAGTTCGGCGGCCTGGCGACCTGGTTCACCCGGAAGGGTGGGCACATCTTCGACATTTCCCTCCATGGTTTTCCCAGCGGCATGATCAAGTCTTGCCGCAAGTATTGGACGAAGGAGATCGCGGACGCGATCGTGCAGCTGAAGGACGTCCGCTTCGTGAACCCGCAAATGGATGTCTGGACGACGTTCACGCGGGATGATTACACGCGAGTGCTTGTGGAGCAGTTCCAGGTGCCGCGCGAGACGGTGGAGCGGTTCTACGACTACCTCCGGTCGATGAACTATTATGACAACAACCCGGAGACGACGCGGGAGTTGTTTGAGCGCTTTTTTCCGGGCCGCGGGGACGTGCATCGGCTGCTGATGGAGCCGATTGCCTACGCGAATGGATCGACGCTGGATGATCCGGCGATCACGTACGGCATCGTCTTCTCGAATTTCATGGGGTCGGGGGTGTTCACGTTCCGCGGCGGCTCCGACCTACTGATCGAAAAGATGGTGGCTGAACTCCGGCGCAATGGCGTCGAGTGCCGCAAGCGCGTGCTGGTGGAGCGCATTCTGGTTGAGGAGCGTGAGGGGCGTCGCGTGGTGGCGGGCATCGTGGCCAAGGGAGGCCGCGTGATCCGGGCTCGTGCGGTGCTCTCGAATGCGAGCATCAAGAACACGATCCTGCGGTTGACCGGTGAGGAACAGTTTGCGCCGGACTACGTCGCGGCCGCCAAGGCGGTGCGGATTAATTCGTCCTCGTGCCAAGTGTACCTTGGCATTCGCAAGGGTGAAACGATCCCGCACATCGGCGATCTGGTGTTCACGTCGTCGGCACCGACCTTCAGCAGCGACGAGTTGACGGATTTCCACACGACCAGCCGCACGTTCTCCGTGTACTATCCTGATACGCGACCGGGATCCGAGCGTTACACGGTCGTGGCCTCCCTCAACGGGCGGTATCCGGATTGGGCGACGCTGAGCGAGGAGGACTACGAGCGGCACAAGCAGCGCCTGATCGAGGAGTCGCTCGTGGCTCTGGAGCGCTTCATTCCGGGAATTCGCGAGCGCGTCGATTGGACGGAGGCGGCCACGCCGCGCACGATCGAGCGTTACACGACGCATCTCGGTGGGACGTCGTTCGGCACCAAGTTCGAGGGCCTCAAGGTTTCGATGGACCTTCCCGATCAACTGCCCGGCCTGTTCCATGCCGGCAGTGTAGGCATCATCATGTCGGGCTGGCTCGGCACGATCAACTACGGGGTCATCACCGCGAACAAGATCGACAAGTTCCTGTTCGCGTTGCGGTCCTCCGGAGCGCGGGCGGACGCTGGTGTCGGTGCTTCCGCCACGTCGTCGGCTTAGTACGAGCAGTGTGGCACGGTGGTGGATCGGCGTCCCCGCGGTGGTGGGCTCCCTTTCTTTTTTGTCTATGATGGCATTTCGAATCATCCTTCCTGTCAGCGTCTTTGGCGCGGCGGCCGCTCTCGCGGTGGCGCAGACCCGTCCGTCCGCAGGGCCGGAGCCGGCGGTGCCGGTTGCGCCCGTGGTGATCACCGCCACGCTGCTGACCGAGTCCCCGGCGACGGTGTCGCGGGTTGACCTCTCTGGGAGTCCCATGGCTGAGCGCAGTCTGGCTGCGCTCAGCGAACGGTCGGCGAACGTCCACGTCGCGACGAATGAAGCCCATTCCTTCAATGATACCTTTGCCCTTCGGGGCCTGACGAATACGCCGATTTTCGGTGAGCCGGCGGTTAGCTTCTACCTTGATGACCTTCCGCTGGGCGCGGGCTTCACCGTGCCGGTGAACCTCGCTGGATTTGCGACGGCAGAGATTCACCGTGGGCCGAGTCAAAACACGGTGTACGGTCGGGCGGGCTCGGCGGGTGTCGTGACGTTGCACACCCCGCGCCCGGGTCGCGCGCCTCAGGCAACGATCGCGGCTTCGGTCGGCAGCTTTGAGGCGAGAAGTGCGGCCCTGACGTTGCAGACCGCAACGGCGGCAGCTGGCGGAGCCGATGCGTACGTGGCGGCAGGCTGGCAGGAGCGGGAGGGTTACTTGTGGAACGAGACCCGCCGGGAGGATGTGGATCACCGCGAGGGTCGGAACGCTCTGGCGCGGGTCCGGTTTCGTCCGAGCGCGACTTCCGAGTGGATCCTGCTCTCCACGGTGCTGCGCGCAAGGGATGGTGCCCAGCCGCTCGTGCCCTTGGGCGGGAGCTTCGACTCGGTGAAACGTCGGAACGACGGCTACCTCTCGGTTGACGCGGTGAATGCCGCGCTGACCGGACGCTTTGAGACGTCGGTGGGCCGTCTCTCGACCACCACCAGCGCGACGGACTGGGAGCTCGGACCGTATGCGAGCGTGCTGGCGTTCGGTCCAGCGGAGCTTTTCAACGGCTCCAGCCTGCGCCAGCGGCTCTGGTCGGAGGAGATCCGGCTGGAGTCCGACGCTGACGCGGGCGGGCGCTGGCACGTCGGGCTGTTCGCCTCGGACGGTGAAACGGAGGGTGCCTTCAGGCGGGCATTCGGGACCTTCGTCTTGGAGAGCTCGGCGTATACGATCGACGCTCGGCACGTGGCCGCATTTGGCGAGCGGACGGTGCGATGGGGCGA
>CAIOYO010000075.1 GCA_903862595.1 uncultured Opitutaceae bacterium
AAGCGCAAACGAAGCGGAGGCGATGCCGTTCCAGCGCCGCAGGGGAGCCGGGAACAGTCGCCCTTGTGAGGTCGGGGTGGCGATCAGTTCGCCGGTGTCGGAACCGCCTGGAGCCGTAATTCCTCCATCGCGGCGAGCGCGAAGAAGGCTGAGGTGTAGGTGCAGGAGAGGGGGAACCACGCCCGGTAGCCGACGCCGGCATCGTGCGCGGAACCGACGACCGAGCCGCGCGCTTCCAGATCCGGGCCGGTGTATTGATTGACCACACCCCAGGTGAGCGCCTTCCGCGCAGCCGTGAGGTGACGCGGATCCCGGGTCTCGTGGTACAAACGGTAGAACAGCAAACTCCAAAGCGCCGTGGCCTTTTCGGCAGTGCCGACAACGCTGGCGGGCCGGTCGGCGTTGATCGACCATGATCCGTCGGCGTGCTGCCAGCGCAGGAGGTGTTCGGCCAAGATCTTCGCCCGGTGAAGGTAACCGCCGTCGGGCTTCATTCGGTGCGCGGCGAGCAAGCCCTCCATCGCCCAGCCCATGCCGCGGGTGATGAACGCCGCCGACATCATCCCGGACTTCCGATTCCAGCCGCGATTCCAGATCCCGTCGGGTCGTTCGAGCTTTTCCCGCACGCGATCGAAGTACGTGAGTCCGATGTCGCGATGCCGCGGGTCGCGGGTCACTGCATAGAGCTCCGCGACTCCCTCGGTGGCGAAGCCCGACTCATCGACGAAGTAGTCGGCCCACTTCTTCGTCTCCTCGTAGTAATCCTGCCAGATGATCCCATGCTCCCCGGTGAGTCGCTCCGTCGCCTCGGTGAGGGTCTTGGCGGCTTCTAGGTAGGCGGCGTTCCCTGTGGCATGGTACAGCGGAAGCCACGCCCAGCCGGACAGGAATTGGGCGTCGGATGCGCTGATTCGCTCCTCGAATCCGGTCGGGAACGAAAGCCCGCGATTCCAGCGAGATACGGGAATGCCGCGGGCCGGATGGGTGGCATCCGTCACGACAAAGCGCAGGCTGGCTTGGCCGATTTCGTCGGCGACACGCTTCAGGGTGCCCGGAGCGAAGTGACGCGCGACCTCCGGAATGGATTCCGCGTCGATCAGCATCCGCACGGACGGTCCCCAGCCCCAGATCCAGTAGTTGGAGCGGTAGGTTGTGGCGTCGAGATCGTAGAAGAGATTTAGCCCGCCGAAGAACGGACTGGTTGGAGTCTGCTCTTGGGACCGCAGGGTGTAGCGGATCGATTCGGTGAGGGAGGCATGAAGCCGCGCGGTACTTAGCGGCTCGCCGGTCGGAACCACGGCGGCCGAGGCCACGGTGGAAGGTGCGGTCACGCGGGCGTGCGCCAGTTCCGCACCGTCGATCGCGTGAAGGGAGATTCGTCCGGCCCACGGGTCGGAGAGGAGTTGGACCTGGCGGTCGAGCCGACCATGGATGACGGGCGCGCGGAAACGCAGATGGAACCCTTCGGCGGCCACGTTGCCCGGCGCCACGAAGACGGCATTTTCCCAGTGGTTCAGTGCGGAGGCGGGAAGAGTCACCTCTTTGCCGACCGGTACGGGTGACTTGAAGACGTGCTGGTTGAGAAAACACGCGAGCGGAGCAGCGGAGAAACGCATCACCCCTTCCATCCCGGCGTCGAGTCGGACATCCACGATCGCATAGAAGACCTCGCGTTCCGGGATGGGCTTCGCGGGCGAAGGATTCCGCACCGACCGGTCACTAATCTTGGTGATGCGTTGGTTGCGATCGCTGGCGATGCGGACCTCGACCTCGGAGATCTCCGGCGGCAACGTGGCCTTGATTTCGAGGGACCGACCCACGCGGTCGAGCGCGATTCGCGGCGCGAGCGGGTTAGCCAGTAGACCGTGGCTGATCCATCCGAGCAAAACGGTGAAAGCTAGGAGTGAGGGAAAGCGCATGGGGATGGGGTAGCGGGTTTTACGACTCCACCGGGAGGGTTCGGCCGACGGCTGGGCCTGTCAACGTCCGGGGTCGCCGCGGGTAATTCGGTCCGCTCCTTTATGCTCCACCGTGAAAGACATGGAGACGGCGGGCCGATCCGATAAATGCGAGACTTGCGCTCACGATCGCGTAGGCCGCAGCCCCGCACTGCCGCGCCGCCATCTCTCATTGCGGGCTGGTCTGCCGGAATTCGCTCCGGAACGCCTATATCGTTGGCAACGGCTTCGCGTCGAGCCGTTGACCCACCGGTTCGATCAGGTCCCAACGGTTGCCGTAGAGGTCGCTGAACACGACAACTTTACCGTAGGGCTCCGATCGGGGTTCCTCCAGAAACTGCACGCCGCGAGTCTTCCAGGTGCGGTAGTCGCGCTCGAAGTCATCGGTTTCGAGGAAAAGCCAGACCCGTCCGCCGCCCTGATCTCCAACTGCGGCTTCCTGCACGGGCCCCTTCGCGCGCGCCAGCAACAAGGCGGTGCCGCCGCCGGGTGGAGCCACCCGCACCCAGCGCTTTTCGGCGGAGAGAGGCGTGTCCTCAAGCACGACGAATCCGAGCCGGCGGGTGAACCAGTCCTTGGCTTCGTCGTAGTCCCGTACGAGCAGGGCGAGATGGGCGATGCGGAGTGTCATGGCGGGCGACCCGGGCGCTGCTCGGGAGCAGAGGCGGGCTCGGGCCTTGCCGGAGGGAAGAGAGGCAAGCCGACTTTTCCGTCCCAACCCTCCCGGCTGGGGCTACAGGTCCGGGTTCGCACGTGCGGGGAGTCGTCCGTCCACCGCGATCTCCACCGTGCGACCGTGCGTCGAGCGGCCGCAGCCGCTACTCCAGTCGCCGAGATCATAGGCAACGAAAACATGATTGTCCCGCGGCATCTCCTCGATCGCGGTGTAATGGGTGGTGAGCACACCCGATGTCATCCGCACGACGTGGCTCCACGTCGCTCCGTGATCCAGGCTGATCGCTAGGTAATTACCGTTCCAGGGGTGCTCGGCCCGGGGCCAGCACGCCCGTGGCGGTATCCGGACTCCAAACGACGCGACGAGCACGCCACTTCTCAGCTCCAGCAGGTCCGGGTCCACCACTGCCCCGATCAGTTCAACCGGATTGTCCGTGATCAACCGGCCGTGCTTGTCCCTGACCCCACGGAACATCTCCGCCCACTTTTCCGTTCGATACACGTCCAGGTCCGCATATACCCGCGGATACGCCGGTTTCCAAGTCCGTCCCTCGTCGTCCGAGATCGTCTCCCGCTGCTCCCGCCCGGTTCTCATCTGGCAGATCAATCGTCCCTCGTGCGGGCCGTGGTTGATCCGAGCGATGACTGCTTCCCCGAATCCTTCGGTGCCGACCGAGCGATCGGCCGCCACCGTTGAAACCATCGTCCAATGCCGGCCCCGGTTGGTCGAGCGCACGAGTACGACCCGTGTTTTGTGCATCGTCGGCATGTATCCCGTCGGTTCGGTATCGCCTTTGAACCAACCGTAGATCGTGGTGAGCAAATCCCCGTTCGGCAGTTCCAGGATCCGCCGGTGCAGGCGCAGCGCGGCGTGGGGAGTGCCGCCATCGTCGGTTGATCCATGGAAATTCACTCCAGGCAGGTCGAAGGTGATCTTGACCGGACCCTGCAGGGTGCGCCAGTCGTCGTTGGAAAAATAGAGGTGGCCTTCACCGGTTCCGTCGCGCTCTCCCGGCGTGACAAAGGTGTCGAGTGCCAGGATTGATCCGTCCCGCAGTTGGACCGCTCCACCCTCCATGTTGAGTCCGTTGTCGCCCGGCTGGAGTGGGAGGCGTGTCCAGGTTACGCCTTGATCCCGCGAAACGACGGTCTCCATCGCGCTGTGATAGACGATCCGCTTGCTCGGAAACGGTTTCACGGGCAGCTGCGATTGCACCACGATCCCGCCGGTGCGTGTGATCACCATGCTGGGCTGCAGTCCACCTTCAATCGCGCGGCGTTCATCGCCGAAAGTCAGTCGCACGCGAGGGTCGGCCACCAGGGTTTCAGGAGCGTTCGGGAGGGTCGGAGCCACGGGAGGGAGCGTCTTGAAGATCCGGGCCGCTTCCTCACCGATGCGGAAGTGGCCGGGCGGCGTGAGATGAATGCCATCGGCGTGGCGGTATTCGGCGCGAATCTGTCGCGGATCCGCCGGGTCGCAGACCAGCGCATGACGGTCCACCACCGGCCGACCCGATTCACGGATCAGGCGGTTAAGCCGTGCGAGTTCTGCCTCATGCGCCGGAGTGGGAAGCGGGCGTGGCGGCACGGTGGAGAACACCGCCGTTCCTCCCCAGGTGACCAGCTCCGCCTGGCGCTGCATGTTCTGGAAAATCACGTCCGCCGAAAGGCCCGCACCAATGTCGTTGGTGCCCCCTTCGATCCAAACAATCTCGGGGCGAAACGGGGCGATTTCGTAGGGAAACCGTCCGAGGTCGAGCGCAGTGGTCGAGCCGCCGCTGCCCGTATTGAAGATGAGATCTTGGCCAAGGGCTCGGGTTGCCACCGCAACATAACTCTCCGCCTCGGGCTCCCGGTCCGAACCCGCGGTGATCGAGTCGCCAATCGCGGCCAGGCGACGATGGCTTGCCGGGGCCACCGCGGTCACGGTCCAGTCAAATACCGCAAGGTCTCCGCCCGTGGCCTGTGCGTTGGGCCGAAGGCCAAAACCGGGGCGACCGGGAATGAACCGGTAGCGATCGGAAACGCTGAGCTCCAACGCTCCACCGGGCAACTCCGCGCCGGTCAAACGCGCAGACACGCCCTTCTCGAAAAGGAGGACGGTCAGGGTGTAAACTGCATTGGCCGACATGGTGAATGCCGGCCGCTCGCGATCGCCGGCCAGGACGGTGTCACCGTTGAGCAAAAGGATGTAGAACCGGCCGTCCTCGACCCGGATGCGCAGGGGCAGGTCATCCGAGGTCGTGCCCCGACAGAGGCGCATCTCGACCAGTCCGTGCGCGCCGTGCGCCACGCCCGTCTGCGTGCTGCGGAACGAAAGCTGCGCCAGCTGTGAGCGGTTGCCCAGCACCGGAAGGTCGCGTAACACCGCGTAGGTGTAGGCATCCGCGATGCCTCCTTTCACCGTCCACCCTCCCGCCCGTCGACCGCAGTTCGCCGGATCGGTGAGCGTCGTGTGAACGAGGAGGGGCACGGGATACAATGAACGTTCCGTGAGATCATCCTTCACATACCGCACGCCGGTTTGCTCGGCCGTGACGAGCAGCGGCCTCAGTTCCTCGAGCCGTGACGGGCCGGGCTGGCCTGAGGGCGCGGGGCCCGTCGCGGCCTGCGCGTGCCAGTGCAGGACAGAAGCCATCAAGCCGCAAAGGACTAAGAAGGTTTTCATGAAGTTCGGAGTATTCGCTGGAGGGCGGTACGGATTTCGAGCGGACACGTCAGACTGCAGCCCGGGTGGCGAGAGCGATGCTGGCGAGGGTGACCGGATGGTCGACCCCGTTCTCGACCACGAGCTTGTTCCACCTGCCGCGTGCCCGGGCGAGCGCAAACCCTAGATCGTACCTGCGGCGGTCCGGCGACCGCGCGGCATTCACGGAGTCGCGACCCTGACTTGCACGGTGCGGCCGTAAGTGGAACGGCCCTGACCGCTGCGCCAGTCGCCGAGATCGTAGGCGAAGTAGATCTGGTTGTCGTGCGGTGTTTCCTCAATCGCGGTGTAGTGCGTCGTCAGGACTCCGGAGGTCATCTGCACGACATGACTCCAGGTCTCTCCGTGGTCGAGGCTGACGGCGAGATAGCTGCCGTTCCAGGGGTGCTCCGCCCGCGGCCAGTTGGCGCGCGGCGGCACGCGCAGGCCGAAGGTCGCGACCAGCACCCCGCTGCGCAGTACGAGCAAATCCGGATCTACCATCGCTCC
>CAIOYO010000076.1 GCA_903862595.1 uncultured Opitutaceae bacterium
CGGCTCGAGGCTGAAGCGCAGCGGCAGCGCGCGGATCGCGGCCTGGAAGGCGGCGAAGTCCGAAAACTCCGACGCACTGGCGGCCTGCACGATCGTGCCGTTGCGGAGGTGCTCGCTCACCAGCAGGCGGCCGCCGAGCTCTTTCGGCACCTTGGCCCAGCCCGTATTGTAGTGTCGGTAAGGAATCCACCGATACGGCGCGAGCGGCCGGTAGGCGAGGAAGGCGTTGCCTCCCCGGGCAAAGATCCAACCGGACGCGTCCTCGGTGACCTCGCGCAGATCCTTCGAGAAGAAACCATTCACCTGCGGGTAGTCCTCGCCCACGGGGATGTCGTAGAGCGCGATCACGGTGTCGAGGTCCTGCACCACCTGCTCGTAGGGTGAGCAGCCCATGACCTTGTCGGCGGAGTCGTAGGACGGCTTTCCCTCGAACTTCACCCCGGTGACCATCGGTTCCGGGTAGGTGGCGAAGTAAGTCTGCATGACCCGCGACGACGCATGTGGGTGGAGGGAGAACATCGTGTTGTGTTTTCCGCGGGGCTCGGCCTCGGCCCAGGTCACGTCCCAGACATGCGACTGGATCGGGTCGACGAGACCGCCTTGGTAGGAACCGACGGCGTAGTCGCGGCGCATGTAGCTCGTCTTGTAGGTGCGGCCCCATTCGCGGTCGTCGAAGCGGAAGCGACGGGCGGTGCGCTTGTGGTCGCGTTGGACGAAGTCGGGCGACTGCTCAAGAGCGAGACGGTAGATCACCTCCGGCACCTCGTAGTGCTCGGCGGCGAAGGCGAAGTAGACGCCCCAGATCGCGTAGGCGGCGGGCGGGGGCACGTTGCCGAAGAGCTGCCAGTTGAAGTGGGAGGCCATGGCGTTCCAGCGCTCGATGACGGAGCCCTCGTCGGTGCGGGCGTGCGGGCCCCGCAGCGTGCCGTGGAGGGAGCTGACGGCGAGCTCGGCGAAGATCCAGTCGAGCATGATCTGCCCGCGGCGGCTCATTTCGGGGTCCTTGGCCCAGGCCTTGAGGAAGACCAGCGGGATCGCGTACTCGGCGATGTAGTGGGTCGCGTTGAACTCGCCCTGGCCGATGGTGGTGGCGAGGTTCATCCAGTTCACCAGGAAGTCGCGGGCCTCGCGGCGGTTTTCGGCGGAGCTCAGGCCGTTGTACCACGACTCCGGCGGATCGTCGGGGTAGAGCTCGGTCATGAGGTACAGCGACGTGTAGTACATCACGAAGTGGTTCTCGGTGTTGCCGCGCATCTGGCGGGTGGTGCGCCAGGCCTCGCGGATGGCGGCGCGGGCCTCCGGGCTGAGCCGGTCGCGGCCGACGAAGGCGGCGCAGGTGGTCGGGAACATCCAGAACGGCCCGTGGCCGGGCTCGCGCATCAATTCGATGATGCGACGGGAGCAGCCCTCGAGGTCCTGATTGAGGAGCATCTTGGCGATGACCTCGGCGAGGTCGAAGTTCGCCGGATCATCGGTGCGGTACTTCGTGTTGCCGGCGACCCAGGTGATCGCCTCGTTCGCCCGCGCGAGGTACGCGGTGCGGCGCGCGGCGGCGTCGGACACGGGCACCGTCGACGGCATCGGGCCGGAGAACGAAGGCTGGGCCGCGAGAGGGGCGGCGAGGGTGAGCAGCAGCGCGGCGGTGCGGAGCAGGGAAGAGGAAAGGAAACGCGTCATGACGGAAGAGACGGCGGACTGTGAAAGGGCTTAGCGGATTGGGGCCGGGGCGCGGTGGGGGATCGTGATGAAGGCGTTGACCCGCGCGCCTTCCAGCCGGTCCGTGTTCCACGTGCGGCCGAAGTCGTCGGAACGGTAGAGTGTCTTGCCCGAGACGCTGGCGTAGAGCCGGCCGGTGAGGGGGTGCACACCCACGCGCCAGACCAGCGCGGGCTGGGGAAGACCTGTGTTCCGGGCCTCCCAGGTCGCGCCGCCGTCCTCGGTGACCAGCGCGCCGTGCGCCCAACCGCCGATCACGCGCCGCCGCGGGTTCGTGGGATCAAACGAGAGATTGTACAAGGGGCCCGGATGCGGGACGCCGGCGAGCCGGGTCCACGTCTTCCCACCGTCCCGCGAGGACCACGCGCCGTCGGCGTCAGTGGCGGCGAGCCACTCTTGCGGATCGTGCGGTGATTGCTGGACATCATTGACCGTCCCGGACGTCGCGAGCACCCGCTCCCAGAGGCGGCCGGCGTTGGTGGTAAGGTAGATTCCACGCTCGCCGCCGATCACCACGCGGCCGGCGGTCGTGCGGTCCACCTCGACGGTGGCGACGTAGTTGGCTTGCGAGGGGAGCCCGGTCTCGCGCTTCGTCCACGTGCGTCCGTGGTCGGAGGAGAAGGCGAGTCCGTCGACGTAGGCGAAGTACACGTGACCCGGCGCGTGCGGGTCGGCGGCCACGTCGCGCCCGTCGGTGATGGCCCAGCCGGTGTTGACCTGCCACGACTTGCCGCCGTCGAGCGAGCGCCAGCAGCCGTTCAGGCCTGAGGCGTAGACCACGTTCGGATTCTCGGCATCCACCGCGAAACCGGTCAGCGTGGTATCAGCCTGACCGAAGTGCTGCCAGCTGCCGTCCGGCAGTTCGCGGAACAGGCCGTTGGCGCTCACCACCTTGGAACCGATGATGTAGTGGCGCGCGACGGTGGAGCAGAGGTAGAAGTCGTACGCCGGCGCCGCGGCTGGAGTGGCCGGAGCGGTGGGGGAGGCCGAGATCGCTTGGCCGAGGGGCAGCAGGCCGATCGTGGCGAGCGCGAGGACGCGGGAAAGACATAGGACAATCATGCGAAAAAGAAGCGATCGATCAGGGAAGGGAGAGGGGTTCGGCCGCGCGGCGGCGGCGGAGTCCCCACGGTAGGATGCGGGCGCGCAAATTCAATCGGCAACGCCGTGGGGGGCGCGGGGCATTGGGCGATGCGCGGCAGCGGGCGCGCCACCGGCGGCGCGGCCCGCGCTGGTGCCGCTCAGCGACTGGCGACGGGGGCGGGCTTGGCGGCGGGCGTCGCTGGTGCCGCGGGCTTGATGAGGTTCAGCTCATCCTGCGTCCAAGCATCGTTGCGTCCCGCCGTCGCGGCGCGCACTGCGGCCACGTCCTCCGGCTCCACGGCGCTGGCGGTGTGGCCCCATTCGCGGCGAAGGTAGGTGAGTACGGAGGAGATCTGATGATCGTCGAGCCCACCCAAACCCGGCATGTCGCCGGTGTACCAGTGATTGAGGACGACGATGGGGCCGCGGACGCCTTGCAGCACGATGCGGATGGTGCGCTCGGGGGGGCCGAGGACCCATTGCGAATCCAGCAGAGGCGGCGCGACGCCATCGAGACCGCGGCCGTCCGCTTGGTGGCAGGCGGCGCAGATGCCGGCGAAGAGCTCGCGTCCGTTCGCGAAACGCACCTCTTGCGCGGGCGTGAGCGGTGCGACTTGGGCGACGGCATCGAGGCCGGGCTTGCCGGACCAGCGGAGGAGTGTGGCGAGGTCAGACACGGGCTTGGTGGCGGCGGGGAGCGCGGCGAGTTGAGCCCAGCCGCTCGGTTCGTTCGGGAGCACGACGGCGCGGGGTGACGCATTGGCCACGGCGGCGAAGCCTGCGAGGACGCTCGCGCCGAGCTCCGGGGCCGTCTGCGCGGCGGCCGCGATGACCTCCGCGATCGGCGACGGCTCGCGCGCCACGAAGACACCGCCGGCGAGGTCGCTTGCGAGCGCCAGCGCCACGGCTCGCGTATCGCCGCTGTCCAGCAGCTGCAGCAGCATCGTACGCTCCCGGTTGCGGATGCCGCTGAGGAACGCACTGCGCAAGTGCACGTGCGCCGGATCGGCGAGCACCGCGGCAAGCCGGGCGGCGTCGACTGCCGGGTCGTCAATGCCCCCGGTGCTGAGCGCGGCCTGCAGGCGCACGAACGAGTCGGGGTCGCGCAGCAGCGCGAGCACCGCTTGTAGGTCGGCGCGCGCCGCGGGCTGGCTCAATCCGTCCTCCAGCAGACGAATGCCGGCGGACCGCACCAAGGGAGCGGCGTCGCGCAGCGCGCGGCGGGCGAGGTCGGGGTCCAAGGCGTTCAGCCCGGCCAGAGTCCAGAGGGCGTGCACGCGGCCCGTCGCGGGGCCGTCGCCGGTCGCGATCGCCGTGATGGCCGGAACCAGACTGCGATCGCCGGATTCAACCAGAAGGCGCTGGGCGGTTTCGCGCCACCACGCGTTGGGATGAGAGAGCGAATCGACCCAGGCCGCGAGCGGCCGGGCGGGAACGTCGCCGACGCGCGGGCTGGTGCGACCGTCCGGGACGAGCCGGTAGATGCGGCCGCGGTGCAGCGGCGTGGCCAGACCCCGGTCCTCGCTTTGGCGGCGCAGGTACGAAGTCAGGGAAATGCGGTGCTGCAGCACGCCGCGGTAGAGGTCGACGATGTAGAGCGCGCCGTCCGGGCCGGTGGTGAAGTTGACCGGGCGGAAGCGTTCGTCGGTTGACGTGATGAACTCCCCGCGCTCGTGGGCGTTCGCGGCGCGAACGGTTCCGTCGGCGGCCGTCAGCGTGGAGCGGCGGATGAGATTGCCGGCGGGTTCGGCGACGAAGGCGTTGCCGTAAAATTCCGGGAGGAGATCGCCGCGGTAGATCCAAGGTCCGCAGGCGGCGGTGAACTCCTTGAGCCGTCCGTCCTCGCGCAGGAAATCCTGCCGGTAGCCGCGGTTGATGCCGGGATTCACGCGACCCGACCAGACGAGCTGGTTGGCGGCCGCGTTCACGTTGGCGCCTGGCAGGCGCGGGAAGTGCGGGTTCCGCTTCAGGTAGTCCGACGGGATCACGTCGACGCGGAGGTGGTCGCTGTTGGAGTTGTGGTAGAGCCGCCCGGCGTCGTCCTGCGACAGACCCCACTGTCCGCGGAAGAGTGTCGGCGCGGTTTCCCAGACGCCGCCTACGCGGCGGAACTTGCGCGTGTACGCGCCGGTGTAGATCCAGTTGTCGGTGTGCCGCAGCAGGCTGTTGGGGGCGCGCTCGGGGTTGGCGAGGAACGGGCGCTTCGGGTCGGTCATCACGCCAAAGTCGGTCGCCACGATCTCCTTGGAGTCGCCGCGGCCGTCGCCGTCGGTGTCGCGCCAGAACGCGAGCTCAGGTGGCGTGCCGATGAGGACCCCGTCGTCGACGAGGGCGAGGGCGCGGGGGAGCACGAGCTGATCGAGAAAGACCTGCGACTCGTCGTAGCGCCCATCGCCGTCGCGATCGCGGAGGACGACGATCCGGCCGGTGGGGAGGTCCTCGCCCTGGCCGTCGAGGTCGGGCATGTAGCCGCGCATTTCGACGACCCAGAGGCGGCCGTCGGGGCCGAAGTGGGCGAAGACGGGCTCCTGGACGAGCGGCTCGGCGGCGGCGATCTCGAGCCGGTAGCCCGGGGCGACGCGGAAGCTGGTCAGCGCCTCCTCCGGGGTCAGCGCCGGAGAAGGCGGGATCAAGTGCGCGGGGACGAGGGGTGCCTGCACCACGCCGGGCCGGTCGGCGTTGTCGCCGATTTGGGCGGTGAGGGTGAGGGGTGCTCCGAGGGCAGCCAAGACCGCGAGCGCGGCGGAGCGGAGCGAGGGCGTGGGGGGCGGAAAAAGCGACGGCACGGAGTGAGGGAAACGAGGGGAAGGATGGGACGGAAGCCCAGCTTTTCAGAAAAGGACCGGACGGGCCGAGGGGCCGCGTCCGGTCGGAAGACGAACCGAGACGGCGTCGACGGGCTAGCCTCAGGCCTTGCCGCCGTAGCTCAGGTAATCGTCGTGATC
>CAIOYO010000077.1 GCA_903862595.1 uncultured Opitutaceae bacterium
GCGCGAGTGGGGACCGGAGGGGGTGACGGTGATCGGCGTCAGCGTGGATGAGAAAAAATCCGCGTACGAGGCCTTCCTCTCGCGCCAGCAGCCGCCCTTCGTGACCGTGCGTGACGCGCAGCAACGACTGGTCAAGCGCGTGCGCGTGCCCAAGATGCCGACCACGTACCTGATCGACCGGAAGGGCGTGGTCCGATTCGTGCATGAAGGATTTCAGGGAGACGCGACCGAGCGCTCCCTGCGGGCACACGTGCGCCAGCTGCTTGATGAAGCGCCCTGAAGCCTCTGTTCGACGCATCATTCCATTCCCCCCGAATCCTCTTTCTCCCATGAGACGTTCGTCCGCCCTCGTTGCCCTGCTGCTGGTGTTCGTGGCCATCGGTGCCACTGGATGCACGACGGTGCAGCCATGGGAGCGGGCGACGCTCAGTAGCTACTCGATGCGCCCCGATCGTGACCCACTCGCGCAGGCGATGGCGGAGCACATTTACTTTTCTCGCGAGTCCGCGGCGGGAGGACGTTCGGTGGGCGGCAGCGGCTGTGGCTGCAACTGAGGCATCACGTTCCGTCCCCACTTTCTTTACCTAACCCTCCCCGAATTCTTTTCATGAACACCATCGCCCTCTGGCAGCGCTTCCGCTGGATGTACGTGCCGGCTTCGCTGCTGACGTTCCTGCTGCAGCGCTCGCCCGTTCTTCGCTTGGTGGGCACCGCCGAGTTCTCCGCTGCAAGTCCCGCCGGTGCGCTCCTGCGGTCGGCGGTCACGGTGGCGGCCCTAGGCGGTTATCACACGCTGGCCGGGGCGACCCAGCTATCGACGAATCCCTCCTCGCCGGCCACGGCGACCGTGGGACAGCCGTTTTCGATGGTCTTTGCGTTCGTGGGGTCGCCGACCTCCGCGGCATCCTACGAGATTCGTGGCACGCTTCCGCCAGGCCTCTCGGTTCCTGGTCTCTCGGGTGATTTGCTCAACGACTCCAGCGGGACGATCACCGGCACGCCGACGGTCGCCGGATCCTACTCGCTGTCGGTTCGCGGCTGGAACAACACCAACAAGCGCGGCAACGGAGGCGACCGGACGTACACCGTCAACATCAACGTCCAGGCTGGGGCCGTTGCGGCGCCGACCATCACGACGCAGCCGGCAGGACTTTCAGTCAATGCCGGTGGATCCGCGACCTTCAGTGTCGTCGCGACGGGAGGTGGAACTCTTTCGTATCAGTGGACGAAGGAGGGTGTGAACGTGAGTGGAGCGACTGCCTCGACGCTCACTCTACCAAGCGTGAGCGCCTCTTCGGCCGGTGACTACCGCGTGGTGGTGACGGGATCGGGGGGCACGGTCACGAGCCAGCCGGCCACGTTGACGGTGGTGACGGCGCAGGCGCCGACGATTGTGACTCGGCCGCTGACGCAAACGGTCGTGTTGGGGGCGCGGCTGACGCTGTCGGTGGATGCAGCGGGCACCGCTCCACTAAGCTACCAGTGGCGGAAGGCGGGCAATCCAATCGTGGGTGCAACCAATCCGAGCTTCACGCTCCCCTCGGTTCAGGTGGCCGACGCGGCCGCGTACGCGGTGGCAGTGACGAATGCGGCGGGAACCGTCGTGAGCGATGCCGCGACGATTTCGGTGATTCCGGCGGTCGCCAGTGCCATTTCAAATGTGTCGGTGCGCACCAGCCTCGCGGCGAGCCAGACTCTGATTGTCGGGTTCACGATGGCGGGTGGCGCGAAACCCATCCTCGTGCGGGCGGTGGGGCCCGGTTTGGCAGCGTTTGGCGTGCCCGCGACCATGGATGATCCGCGCTTGGCGCTGTTCGACGGCGCCACCTCGGTGGCCAGCAACGAGGACTGGGGTGGAGGCTCCAGCTTGGCGGGGTCCTTTGCATCGGTCGGCGCTTTCCCTCTGCCGGCGGCGAGTCGTGATGCCGCGTTGGTCAACTCGGTCTCCGGTGGCCGGACGGCGCAGATCAACGGTCCCGGCGCTGGCGCGGTGTTGGTGGAAGCATACGATGCCGGAAGCGGCGTGTCGCCCCGCCTGACCAACGTGTCGGCGCGCAATCGGGTCGGGACCGGAGCGAATGTCTTGATTGCCGGCGTGACGATCTCGGGAACGGCGCCCAAGACGCTGCTGATTCGCGGTGTCGGTCCGACGCTGAGCGTATTCAGTGTCCCCGGAGTTCTCGCGGATCCCAAGCTGGAGATCTTCAACTCCAACCAAGTGAAGATTGCGGAGAACGACACGTGGTCTCCCAGCCTTGAGCCGGTGTTTCTCGCCGTCGGGGCCTTCGCTCTGACGCCCGGGAGCAAGGATGCGGCGTTGGTGATTTCACTGCCGCCCGGTCCCAACGGATCCGCTGGCTACACCATTCAGCTGAGTGGTGTGGCGAGTGGCACCGGAGAAGGGCTGATCGAGGTTTACGAAGTCCAGCCCTAGTCGAGGGCCGCTTTGGTTTGATCGCCGGCTCGTTCCGAATTCCCGGAACTTGCGGCTTGGCGCGTGGGTCGTGGGTTTCCAACGTGATCCCCATGACCCTCCTCCGGCGCTCTCTCGCCATTTTATTGCTTGTTTGCGTTGGGCTGCGTGCGCAGACCATCCCCACGGTCACGCAGGCCATCCCGGCGCAGTCTGCGGTTTCGGGCGGCGCAGCGATCACGATCGATCTGCGCAATCACTTCGGCCTGCCGAGCGTGAAGGGTTCGCTGGCCCAGATCGATACGCTACTCGGCAGGATCAACGTCGAGCTGTTGGCGGACGACGCGCCCAGAACCGTCGATAACTTTCTCCAGTACATTGATGCGGGGCGGTACACCAACACCATCATCCATCGCTCAGTGCCGTCGTTCGTGATCCAAGGCGGCGGCTACTTCTCGCGCCTCCCGATCGAGCACATCGCCACGTTTCCGGCGGTCATCAACGAGTACAAGATTTCCAACACGCGCGGTACGCTGGCAATGGCGAAGCTGGGCGGAAACCCCAATAGCGCGACCAGCGAATGGTTCATCAATCTGGCCGACAACAGCGGCAACCTAAACAACCAGAACGGCGGATTCACCGTCTTCGCCCGGGTCATCGGCACGGGCATGACCGTAGCCGACGCGATCGCCGCGCTGCCGCGCAGCAGTGATGACTTTCCGCTGAATAACTACACGGCCGGAACGACTCCGACCGCCGCCAATCTGCTCACGGTGCGGGATGTGAAGCGCATCCCGATTTACCCGGCCGTCGGTGTGCCGGGGGTGATCGCGTTCAACGTCACCAGTTCCAACGCGGCGGTGGCGACGGCAACCCTGTCCGGCTCCACGCTGACCCTTACCCCAGGCGCGTCTTCCGGTACGACGACGATCTCCGTGAGAGGTATCGACTCCAACGCGAACCAAGCCGAGGCGACCTTTGCA
>CAIOYO010000078.1 GCA_903862595.1 uncultured Opitutaceae bacterium
CCGGGTGTGGTCTCTTCAGCGGCGGCCATAGAGCAGATCCTGGTGGGTGCCGAGATCGGTGAGCACGTCGACCAGTCGATGCGTCCGGTCCAGGATGCGTCCGATTTCCGCAGGATCCCGCGCTTCCACGCAGATCCATCGTGGACAGTGCCGGCTGAGATCGAGGCCGCGCAACGCGACAGGTTCGGCACCCTCAACGTCGAGACTGAGAAGGTCGATGTCCTGCTTCAGCCCGTGTTCGATGATCAGTGACGACAGGGTGCGTGCCGGCACGTCGATCACGCGGGTGGTCCGGAGACCTTGGACCGAGAGCCCGGTTTCGATGTGGCGACGTGTGACTTCTTCGGAGCCGAGTGCGCCAGCGACGGTAGACATCAGCCCGGCGCAATGGATGGGTACCGTAGGTGTCGCCGACTGGTCGGCAACGAGTGCCACCTCGACCACGGGCGTGCGTCGGTTGCGCCGACATTCAGCAGCCAGTTCCGGGATGGGCTCGACCAATAGACCGGACCACCCCCGAAACCGTTCCAGGTAGTAGGTGTTACTCTGGGAGAAGCCGTCATTGGCGCCGGCTTCGATGAAGCACCCACCGTCAAGGTTCATCAACTGGTTCAACCGTCGATCGATCTCGTAAAGCCCGGGTCGCGAGTAGCGGGCGCTGCCCACCGCCTCGAAGGCCGAGCGGCGGAAACGCCTCAGTCGTGCGCGCAGGCCGGTGAAGGGCTTGGTCATGGCGAGCGAAACGCCGCGCGCAGCCGGAAAGGCAGGGCCAACGCCAAGGTGAGCTGGTTCGCCGTACGGCGGCTCGGCGGATGAAAGTAGCTGCTCAACCACGCCGCCACCGCGTACGAGATCACGGTAGCCACGGCGGCCCCCAGCCCACCCCAGCGCGGAATCATCACGACGTTGAGGCCGATGTTGAGCAATGCGCCGCTGAGGGTCGAAACGAGGTAGAATTTGCCATGACCCTCCTGCACCAGCCACTGGCCTCGCGCCACGCCGAGGAAAACAAAGACGACGGACCAAATGTGTACCGCGACGATCGGAGCCGAGGGCGCGAACGCGGCACCATACGCGAGCGCAACCAACCACGGCGCGGTCAACGAGAGTGGAATCGCGATTGCATAGGCGGCTGTGGCCTGAAGGTCGTAAGACCGCTGGAGACGTTGGCGGTAGTGCTCTTCACCGGCACCTTGCGCTTCCATCAGTCTCGGCAGAAGGCTCGACGCGATGGCAGACGGCAGGAAGAACCAAATCTCCGTGAAGCGGGTCGCTGCCGTGTACCAGCCCACTTCCGTGGGTCCCAAAAGCGCACGCAGCATGAGCTCGTCGATCTTCATGTAGAGGACGACTGCGACGCCGGAAAGCGCGAGCGGCCAGCACTCCCCTAGAAGCTTCTGGATCGTCGCGCGTCGCGCCATGCTCCACGGCGCGTGTAAGCCTTCGCGCCGGGCGAGCGCATGCACGAGCCACGCTACCACCACTGCCTCGACGACCGCCGCGGCCGCGAACGCGGTCAGAGGAGCATCGGTGAGTACAAAGAGGAGTCTCAGTAGCGCACCGACCGAAAGAGCGACCAACTGTGCGGTCGCCGAAACCCGACCGCGGAGCTTGGCGCGTAGCCAGACGTCCGGGAGCAGCAGCGAGGGCAGCAACACCAAGGGGCTCAGAACCAGCAGGAGCCGAGCCTCCGCGCCGTGACCTTCCGGGAGGCCAAATCCCACCGCCAGTAGTGCGCACCATGCAACGCCGCCAACCATCAAGCGCAGCACTGCTGCGCTAGCGATTTGCTCCGCCGCACGGTCGGGTTGTAGTAGCACGTCACGCGACAGGACGCCCTCGAGGCCGAAGTTAACCCAGCCGGCCAGTAAGGTCACGATCGCCAACGAGAAGCTCAACGTTCCGAGCAAGGTCGGACCGAGGTGCCGGGCAACCACGAGGCCGATCGTGAAGAAAATCAGGCCGCGCGCGATCCGTTCGGCGAGAAGCCAACCGAAGTGTCTTGCCGCCTGCGGGATACCTAGACCTGCGGTCGGAGAATCCAGCCGATCCATACGTCGACGATGGGTCCCGGAATTTCTCCGGTCAAGGTCGTTGGACTAGGCGACAAGGAGTCTGAATACGAAGTAGATGCGGCCACTTTACCGCTACACGTTCGGCGTGTACGCGGGCTCCAACAAGTCTTCAGTCTACGGCAGCCCGCGCGGGCCGACTCCGCGGTACTTGGCGGTCGTCGGCGCTTTCTGGCGGGGACCGCCTTACGGCAGGTCCGTCGTGCCCATCAGGTAGCGATCGCACTCGCGGGCCGCGCCGCGGCCCTCGTTGATCGCCCAGACCACGAGACTCTGGCCGCGGCGGCAGTCGCCGGCGGCGAACACGCCCTTGATGTTGGTCGTGTACTTCTCGTGCTCGGCCTTGATGTTCGAGCGGGGGTCGGAGTCTAGCTTGAGCTCCTTGAGCAGCGCCTGCTCGGGTCCGAGGAAGCCGAGCGCGAGCAGCACCAGCTGAGCCGGTCGCGTCTTCTCGCTGCCCGGGACTTCCTTCGGCACGAACTGACCCTTCTCGTTCTTCTCCCACTTGATCTCGACGGTCACGAGCTCCTTCACGTGGCCCTGCTCGTCGCCGATGAACTTCTTCACCGTCGTCAGGTACACGCGCGGGTCGGCGCCAAAACGGGCCGCCGCCTCCTCCTGACCGTAGTCCATCTTGTAGGTCTTCGGCCACTCCGGCCACGGATTGTCGGCCGCACGCTCGGTCGGGGGCTTGGGGAGAATTTCGACCTGCACGAGGCTCTTGCAGCCATGGCGCATCGACGTGCCCACGCAGTCGGTGCCGGTGTCGCCGCCGCCGAGGACGAAGACATCCTTGCCGCGCGCGGAAATCGGGGTGTGCTCGGCGCCGCCGTTGAGCACGGCCTTGGTGTTCGCGGTGAGGAACTCCATCGCGAAGTGGATCCCCTTCAGCTGGCGACCCTCGATCGGGAGATCGCGCGGCTGCGTCGCGCCGGTGCAGATCACCGTGGCGTCGAATTCCTTCAGGAAGATCTGCGGCTCGACATTCTCGCCGACGTTCGCGTTGCAGATGAACTTGATGCCTTCCTTCTCCATCAGCTCGATGCGGCGGAGGACGACCTCGCGCTTATCCAGCTTCATGTTCGGGATGCCGTACATCAGCAGGCCGCCCGGACGGTCCGCGCGCTCGAAGACGGTGACGGTGTGGCCCGCGCGGTTCAGCTGGGCGGCGGCGGAGAGACCCGCCGGGCCGGAGCCGATGACGGCGACCTTCTTGCCGGTGCGCACTTTCGGGGCCTCGGGGAGGACCCAGCCCTCGTCCCAACCGTGATCGATGATCGAGACCTCGATGTTCTTGATCGTGACGGGCGGCGCGTTGATGCCGAGCACGCAGGAACCCTCGCACGGCGCCGGACACACGCGGCCGGTGAACTCCGGGAAGTTGTTCGTCTTGTGCAGGCGGTCGAGCGCCTCGCGCCACTGGCCGCGGTAGACGAGGTCATTCCACTCAGGGATCAGGTTGTTGATCGGGCAGCCGGAGGCCATGCCGCTGATCAGTTTCCCGGTGTGGCAGAACGGGACGCCGCAGTCCATGCAGCGCGCGCCCTGCTGGCGGAGCTTCTTCTCCTCCATGTGGGGATGAAACTCGTTCCAGTCGCGGACGCGCTCGGCGGGCGAGCGGTCGACGGGAAGTTCGCGCAGGTATTCGATGAAACCAGTTGGCTTGCCCATGGCGGAAGAGGATCGGAGGGATTTCGGTGTGGTGGGGGTGCGTGCGGTGCCGTCGCGGTTTAGTTGCCGCCGACACGCGAGGTGTCGCGGGCGTTCTCCTCGAAGGCGGCCATGATGGCCTCGTCGCCGCTCAGGCCTTGGGCCTGGGCGCGCTCAATGCAGGCGAGCATGCGCTCGTAGTCCTTCGGCAGCACCTTGACGAACTTCGGGAGGTAGGTGTCCCAGGCGCCGAGGATTTTCTTGGCGCGTTCGCTGCGGGTGTACTCGAAGTGCTTCTCGATCGAGCTGCGCAGATCCGCGATGTCCTTCGCGGCCGTGACCCGGCCGATCCCGACCATCTGCGGATTCACGCGCTTGGAGAAGTCGCCGCTCTCATCGAGCACGTAGGCGACGCCGCCAGACATGCCGGCGCCGAAGTTGCGGCCGGCCGGGCCGATCACGACCACGCGGCCGCCCGTCATGTATTCGCAACCGTTGTCGCCGATGGCTTCAACGACCGCATTCACGCCGGAATTGCGGACGGCGAAACGCTCGCCCGCCATGCCGCGGATGTAGATCTCGCCATCCGTCGCACCGTAGAGCGCGACGTTGCCGACGATCATATTCTCCTCGGCGCGGAAGGTCGCGCTGGCGGGCGGGAAGACGATGATCTTGCCGCCTGAGAGGCCCTTGCCGACGTAGTCGTTCGCATCGCCCTCGAGCAGGAAGGTCATGCCGCGCGTCATGAACGCGCCGAAGCTCTGGCCGGCCGAGCCCTTGAAGTGGATGCGGATCGTGTCCTCGGGCAGGCCCTTGGCGCCGTGGCGGCGCGTGACCTCGCCGCTGGTGATCGTGCCGACCACGCGGTTGACGTTGCGGATGGGTAGCTCGGCGATGACCTTCTCGCCGCGTTCGATCGCGGGCGCGCAGAGCCCGAGCAGCGTCGTGACGTCGAGCGAACGATCGATGCCGTGGTCCTGCTTCATCTGGCAGTAGCGGCCGACCTCCGGGCCGACGTCCGGCTGGTAGAGGATGTTGGAGAAGTCGAGGCCCTTGGCCTTCCAGTGGTCGAGGGCCTTGCGGGCCTCGAGGCGGTCGGTGCGGCCGACCATCTCGTCGATCGTGCGGAAGCCGAGCTCGGCCATGATGCCGCGGAGATCCTCGGCGATGAAGCGCATGAAGTTGACCACGTGCTCCGGCTTGCCGGAGAACTTGGCGCGCAGCTTCGGATCCTGCGTGGCGACGCCGGCCGGGCAGGTGTTCAGATGGCAGACGCGCATCATGATGCAGCCGGTGGCGACGAGCGGGGCGGTCGCGAAACCGAACTCCTCGGCACCGAGCAGCGCGGCGATGGCGACGTCGCGGCCCGTCTTGAGCTGGCCGTCGGTCTCGACCGCGATGCGGGAGCGCAGGTTGTTCAGCACGAGCGTCTGGTGGGTCTCGGCGAGGCCGAGTTCCCACGGCAGGCCCGCGTGCTGCAGCGACGTCTGCGGCGAAGCGCCGGTGCCGCCGTCGTAGCCGGAGATCAGCACGACATCGGCGTGCGCCTTGGCGACGCCGGCCGCGATGGTGCCGACGCCGACCTCGGCGACCAGCTTCACGCTCACGCGCGCCTGGCGATTGCCGTTCTTGAGGTCGTGGATCAGCTCCGCGAGGTCCTCGATCGAGTAGATGTCGTGGTGCGGCGGCGGGGAGATCAGGCCTACGCCGGCGGTGGTGTGGCGCGTCTTCGCGACCCACGGGTAGACCTTGGAGCCGGGCAGCTGGCCGCCTTCACCGGGCTTGGCGCCCTGGGCCATCTTGATCTGGAGCTCCTTGGCGTTGACGAGGTATTCGCTGGTGACGCCGAAGCGGCCGGAGGCGACCTGCTTGATCGCGGAGTTCTTCGAGTCGCCGTTGGGCAACGGAATGAAGCGCTCTGGATCCTCGCCGCCCTCGCCGGTGTTCGACTTGCCGCCGATGCGGTTCATCGCGATCGCCAGCGTCTCGTGGGCCTCCTTCGAGATGGAGCCGTACGACATCGCGCCCGTCTTGAAGCGCTTCATGATCACCTCGGCGGGCTCGACTTCCTCGAGCGGGATGGCCGGGCCCGTCTTGAACTGGAGCAGACTGCGCAGCGTGCAGAGATTGCGCGACTGATCGTTGATCAGCGACGCGTACTCCTTGTAAGCGGCGACGTTGTTGTTGCGGACCGCCTTCTGCAGCTTGTGGATCGATTCCGGCGTGAAGAGGTGGGCCTCGCCGTTGGCGCGCCACTGGTAGAGGCCGCCGCCGGGCAGCGTGTGGCTGTTGGCCGAGCGTTCCGAGTACGCGGCGCGGTGGCGCAGGAGAACTTCCTGAGCGATGACATCGAGACCGATGCCGCCGACGCGCGAGGGCGTCCACGTGAAGTAGTGGTCGATCACGTCCTGACGGAGGCCGAGGGCCTCGAACACTTGGGCCCCGCGGTAGCTCTGGATCGCGGAGATGCCCATCTTGGACATGACCTTGATGACGCCCTTGGACGCGGCCTTCACGAGGTTCTTGCAGGCCGTCTTGTGGTCGACGCCGGGGAGCTGGCCGTCGCGGATCATGCCGTCAATCGTCTCGAAGGCGAGGTACGGATTGATCGCGGAGCAGCCGTAGCCGATGAGCAGCGCGAAGTGATGCACCTCGCGGGCCTCGCCGGTCTCGAGCACGAGGCTGGCGCGCGTGCGCAGACCCTCGCGGATCAGGTAATGATGGAGGCCGGCGATCGCGAGCAGCGACGGGATCGGTGCGTATTCGCGGTTCACCCCGCGGTCGCTGAGGATGAGGACGTTGACCTCGTCCTCCTCGATCATGCGGCGCGCCATGATGGAGAGTTCCTCCATCGACTTGGCGAGACCGCGCTCGCCGCGGCTGACGCGGAAGAGAATCGGCAGCACGCCGACGCGCAGGCCCGGGAGCTGGGTGCGGCGGATCTTGGCGAATTCCTCGTTGGTGAGGATCGGCCACTTCAGCTCCACCCGGCGGCAGGCGGACGGCTGCGGGTTGAGCAAGTTGCCTTCGGCGCCGAGACGAGTCTCAGCGGAGGTGATGATTTCCTCGCGGATACAGTCGATCGGCGGGTTCGTGACCTGGGCGAAGAGCTGCTTGAAGTAATCGTAGAGCAGGCGCGGCTTGTTCGAGAGCACCGCGAGTGCGGAGTCGTTGCCCATCGAGCCGATCGCCTCGACGCCATCGCGCGCCATCGGCGTGAGGACGATGCGCTCGTCCTCGTGCGTGTAGCCGAACGCGATCTGGCGCTGCATGAGCGTCTCGTGGTCCGGCGTCTCGGCGGCGGGTGCCTCCGGCAGATCGCTGAGGTGCACCAGGTGCTCCTTGATCCAATCTTGATACGGCTGGGCGCCGCAGATCTCGCGCTTGATCTCCTCATCCTCGATGATGCGGCCCTGCTCGGTATCGATGAGGAACATGCGACCCGGCTGGAGACGGCCCTTTTGGACGATCTCGGACGCGGGAGTGTCGAGCACGCCGGTTTCGGAGGCCATGATGACGAGGCCGTCCTTCGTGACGCAGTAGCGCGACGGGCGGAGGCCGTTGCGGTCGAGGATGGCGCCGATCTGGCGGCCATCGGTGAACGCGATGGAGGCCGGGCCATCCCACGGCTCCATCAGGCAGGAGTGGTACTGGTAGAATGCGCGGCGCTGCGGATCCATTGACTCGTGGTGGGACCACGGTTCGGGGATCATCATCATCATCGCGTGGGCCAGCGGCCGGCCGGCGAGAACGAGGAGTTCGAGCGTGTTGTCGAACATCGACGAATCGCTGCCGTTCGGATTGATGATCGGCAGGATCTTGCGGATGTCATCGCCGAAGAGGTCGCTGTCGAAGAGCGCCTGGCGGGCGTGCATCCAGTTGATGTTGCCGCGCAGCGTGTTGATTTCGCCGTTGTGCGCGAGGTAGCGGTACGGATGCGCGCGCTCCCAGCTCGGGAACGTGTTCGTGCTGAAGCGCGAATGGACGAGCGCCAGCGCGGAATCCATCAGCGGGTGCTGCAGGTCCGGGAAGTACTGGTCGACCTGGTCGGTCGTGAGCATGCCCTTGTAGACCAGCGTCCGCATCGAGAGGCTGGCGACGTACCAGTACTCTGCGCCCGCGAGGGTCGAGGCGCGGATATCTGAGTAGGCGCGCTTGCGGATGACGTAGAGTTTGCGTTCGAACGCGAGGTCGCTGGTGACGTCCGGCCCGCGGCCGATGAAGACCTGGCGCATGAACGGCTCGCAGGAGCGGGCGGTGCCGCCGAGCGGGGCGCTGTTGGTTGGCACGGTCCGCCAACCGAGGAAGACCTGGCCTTCCGATTGGACCACCTGTTCGAAGCGCTCCTCGATCTTGCGGCGGACACTCGGATTGCGGGGGAGGAAGACGAGACCGCAGCCATACTCGCCGGGGGCCGGCAGGGTGATGCGCGACTGCTTGCAGGCGTCCTGGAAGAACGCGTGCGGCATCTGGATCAGGATGCCGGCGCCGTCGCCGGTGTTGATCTCGCTGCCCGACGCACCGCGGTGGTCGAGGTTACGCAGGATCTGCAGGCCCTGCTGGACGATGCGGTGCGATTTGCGGCCGTGCATGTCCACAACGAAGCCGACGCCGCAGGCGTCGTGCTCGAACCAGGGATCGTAGAGCCCCTGCTTCTTCGGACGGCGAAGAGACTCGGCGGGGGCTTGGGCGTGGAGGTCAGGGCTGCTGTTCATGGTCAATCGGTAAGACCGCACCGCAGGGCGCGGGCCAAAAGTCGGTAAAAGTGGGCGTGAGTGACGGAATCGTCGGAGAGGGGGTGGGTTTCAGTCGAGCCGGGATTTGGGCAAAAAAAGGGCCGGTCACGCGGAGTGCGCGATGCCGGCCCGGAGGGAGAAAACGGGATAGCGGTGCGCGCTCAGAAGAAGCGGATCGTTTTAGTGGCCATCTTCGCATGCTCCTCGTCGGAGCAGCCCGCGTTCGTGGGTGCGCCCGCCGGGGTCTCGGTCGGGGTGACCAGTTGATTGGAGAGGAGGTAGTTTTCGACTTCCTCGCCCGAGATGTCCGCCAGCATCACGCCGTCGATCTCAACACAGGGGGAAAGCGGTTGGCCGGACTTTTGCACCATTTCCGCGTAGTTCGCGCGGTTGTTGATGATGTCGATGTCCTCGTAAGGGAGGCTGTACTTGCGGAAAATCGCCCGTACGCCATTGGACCATCCGCAGTGCGGCTTGAGATAGGCTTTGATCTTCATGACGGAATCGTGGGGAGTCGGCAAACGGGGGCAACCTTAGTAGGTTCATTTTTCCTGCGGCAAGCGGAAGTTTACAACTTCGTCGAAAGGTTGTAGCCGAGACAGTCCATGAAGGTCCTTGTTACCGGAGCCGCTGGGTTCATCGGCTACCACGTCGCCCGACGCCTTGCCGAGTCTCGCCGGTGCGAGGTGGTGGGCATCGACAACCTGAGCGACTATTACGCCGTGGAGCTCAAGCGGGCCCGACTCGCGCAGCTTGAGCGGCTGGATGATTTCCGGTTCGTGAAGCTCGATTTCGCCGAACCGGGCGCTCTCCAGGGCCTTTGGACGCAGATTCGCCCCGATTACGTGGTGCATCTGGGTGCCCAGGCTAACGTCCGGTACAGCGTCAGCCACCCAGAGGCCTACGTGCAGAGCAATCTGGTGGGGTTCTTCAATGTGCTGGAGGCCGCACGGATGCACCCACCGAAGCATCTGGTGTTTGCGTCATCGAGCAGCGTCTACGGCGCCGGGGTCGAGACGCCGTTTCGGGAGGAGGGCGACACCAATCGGCCACTGTCCTTCTACGGGGCCACGAAGAAGAGCAACGAGGTGATGGCTCACGCCTACGCGCACCTCCACGGGATCCGGCTGACGGGGCTGCGTTTCTTCAATGTCTACGGGCCATGGGGCCGGCCGGACACCGCTCCCACGCTCTTCAGCCGCGCCATCCTCGCTGGAGAGCCGATCGACCTGTTCGCCGAGGGGAAGAACCGGCGGGACTTCACGTTCATCGACGATGTGGTGGATGGGTTGCTCAAGATCCTGCTCTACCCTCCCGCCGTGCCGCCGGTGCCGCCTTACCAGATCCTGAACCTAGGCCATCACCGGCCGGTCGAGGTGCGGGAAATGGTGGAGTTGCTCGCCCGACTCATCGGGCGCCCCGCCAAGCTTAATCTCCTTCCCGCCCAGGCCGCCGATGTCCCGGAAACGTGCGCCAGCCTCGAGCGGGTCACCGCCGCCATCGGCTACGCGCCGCGCACGTCGCTCGAGGACGGGATGCGGGCGTTTGTCGACTGGTACCGCGGTTTTTACGAGGTCTAGGACCAGCCGGATCACCGTTCCCATCTTCCTCCGCTAGGTCCAGTCGAGCGAGGAGCCCTACGCCATGGAGGCCGGCTAGATCTTTACCGCCATCGCGATCCTCACCCTAGCCGTCGGAATACTTTGGCTGAGTCGTTAGGTTCGCGCTGCCGCGTGCACTCCATCCGGGTAAGCGGGACGAGTCGGTGTCACCAAGTTGCGATCGCAGGTTGCACAAGCGTGTCCAGATGGGGTACTGTTCATCCATGAAGCTTTCTCTCCCCCGCTTGGCTGCCGGCTCCGTGTTGGCCGCATCCGTCGCGTTCGCCGCGCTCACCAGTCACGCGTTCAGTCAGTCCTCCACCCCCACCCCAGCACCCAAGCTGGAGTTTCCCGCCGCCAGCCCCGCCGCCACCCTCAAGCTCCGGGTGGGCGTCACTGACATCGAAATCGACTACTCTCGCCCCAGTATGCGCGGGAGGACAATTTTTGGTGGTCTAGTCCCGTATGACCAACGCTGGCGAACCGGCGCCAACAACGCGACGCGCCTCTCCTTCAGCACGCCGGTGTCCCTCAACGGCGTCGGCGTGCCCGCTGGCACCTACGAGCTATTCAGCATCCCGGGGCAGACCGAGTGGACCATCATCATCCACAAGAATATGTCGCAGTGGGGTGATTATCAATATGATGCGAAGAATGATGTCGTCCGCTTCAAGGCCAAGCCGGTGACGACGTCGACGCCGACGGAAACGTTTGCCATCGGTCTGACGGAGCTGCGCGACGCGTCCGCAATCCTCTACCTCGCTTGGGAGACCACCCGGGTTCCCATCAAGCTTGAGGTCGACACGGTCGGCATCCTCAAGCCCCGAATCGAGGCAGCCATGGCCGCCCCGAGCGGCAAGAAGCCTTACGCCCAGGCCGCGATGTTCTACTACGAGAACAATCTCGAGCTGCCGACCGCCTTGAAGTGGATCAATGCCGCATTGGCCGAGAACCCGAAGGCATTTTGGCTGATCTACCGTAAAGGTCTCATTATGGGCAAAATGGGAGACAAGAAGGGCGCTCTTGAAGCCGCCAAGCAGTCTCTCGCCATGGCGAACGAAGCCAAGGGGTCCATGAAGGACGAGTACGTCCGGCTGAACGAGGCCCTGATCGCCAGCCTCAACTAGCCTTTCGCGTCCGTCGGCCGCTCCACCGCGGATGAGTCGCGAGACGTGCTACCGCTGCTTCTGGCCGAAGTCGCTCTGCTGGTGCCCATCGATCGAACCGATGGCCACCCGGACGCGCTTCGTGTTCTTGATGCACCCCAAGGAGTTCAAGGAGGAGAAGGCTGGAACGGGTCGACTTACTCACTTGTCGTTGGTTGATAGTGAGATCCATATGGGGGTGAGTTTCGAGGATCATGAAGTGGTGCAGGGTCTGCTCGCCGATCCGCAACTCTATCCGGTCCTGCTCTATCCAGGGAGCACAGCCAGGAACCTCTCGAGTGGTGGTCTGACAGAGGGCGACCTGGCTGGCAGGCGCTTGGTGGTCTTCCTGCTGGATGCGACCTGGGCCTGTGCGCGCAAGATGCTTCGGTTGAGCCCTAGTTTGCAGCGGCTGCCGCGGGTGATGTTCACCGCCGAGACCGCCGTGAGTCGTTATGTGATCAAGCAGCAGCCTCAGGAGGGGTGTCTGTCGACTCTGGAGGCGACGCATGAGCTGCTGCTGGCGTTGGACCGCTCGGGGCTGGATCATTACCC
>CAIOYO010000079.1 GCA_903862595.1 uncultured Opitutaceae bacterium
TCCCGCCCCGGACGTGATCTCCCGCACCCGGGCGACCACGTCCTCACGGGCTGCGTTGATCACGTGGGTGGCTCCACTCTGCTTGGCCAGTGCCAGACGTTCGTCGAGCAGGTCGATGGCGATGCGCGGATGGGCTCCGGATAGTGTGGCCAACTGGAGGACGAGCTGACCGACGATTCCGAGACCGAACACCGCCACGGATTGATCGATCTGGAGGGCGGCGCGGCGCACGCCGTGCAGGGCGACGTCGCCAAGGATCGCGAAACCAGCGACCTCGTCCTCGACGCGGTCCGGAATCACGTCGATCGCTGCCCCCGGGGCCACGTCCACGCGGGCCAGGGAGGCATGAGGTGACGTTGTGATCACGCGTTGGCCGACGTGGAATCCGCGGACCGCGCTCCCGACCGCGATGATGCGGCCGGCGGCCATGTAGCCGATGTTGGCCCGGGCCTGACCTTCGGGCAGCCCGTACGAAGTCGGCCCGTGGCGGAGGAAATTCGCCTCACTGCCGGCGCTGACCTGGGTGCACGCTTGCTGGACGAGGACTTGGTGCGGGCCGGGATCGGCCAGATCATGAGACTCCACCTCCACGAGGGGCGGGCTGGAGGAAAACATCAGGCGCAGTCCGTGGGGCATGGCGCTTCGAGCCGGTCCGGGTGGTGTGAGGGGCGTTGGCTGGGTCCGACGACTGCGATCGCGGACGAAGTGGGGCTAGGGGATGGCGTCCAGGGCCCGAAGTAAGTCCGGATCGCGGATCTGGAGGGCGTCGAAGGCTTGATCGACGTACTGAGGACCGCGACCACCGATGAGCACGGCCGAGACACCAGGTCGATTCATGGCCCACGCGAGTGCCAGCAGGGCCGTGGGTTGCCCGCTCAGATCGGAGAGCGACTCCAGCGCCGCGAGTCGGCGCTGGGGCTCCGGTGAGAAATAGATGGGCTGGTGGCCCGGCGCCATGTCGAAGCGGGATCCCGCCACCACTCCGGCGCGGTGCTTGCCAGTGAGGAAGCCGGCGGCGATCGGGCTGTACGTGACGATGGCGAGGGCATGGTCTCCAGCCAGTGTGACCAAGGCCGGATCGACATCGCGCACGGCGAGGTTGTTGTTGTTTTGGAGAACGCGGAACCTTGCCCACCCGTGCGCGGCCTGGGCGGTGAGGGCTGCACCGAGCTGCTGGGCGTTGAAGTTGCTGGCCCCGAGCGCGCGCACGCGTCCGGAGCGCACCAAGCCATCCAGCGCCGCGAGCGTCTCCGGTGTCTCCACGGCGGCATCCCACTTGTGGAGGTAGAGCAGGTCGATGACGTCCACCCCCAGCCTCCGGGCGCTCGCGGCGGTCGCCGTGTCGATGGCGTCCGGCGTGTAAGGCGGGTAAATCTTCGTCGCCACCATCAGGGATTCCGGGCTTGGTCTGCGACTGGCGAGCCACTGCCCCATGATCGTTTCCGAGACCCCGGCGGTGTAGGTTGCGGCGGTATCGAAGTGGGACACGCCCCGGGCAAGGGCGCGATCCATCAGCAAAAATGCGTCATCCGACTGGATCTCGCGACCGAAGGTGGAACTGCCGAGGGCGATGCGGCCGATGGCGGGTGCGGACGGGTAGAGCGGCTGAGCGGGCATGGGCGGGCGAGGGGGGGGAAGGGCGGAGGGGATTGGAGGGGAATCAGGAACCCAGAGCGACTCCCTCGGCGATCGTCTTCGCGTTGACCGGGAGGGCGTTCATGATGGCACCGAAGTCGCTCCCGTGCGCGAGGAGGCGGCCGCCCTTGCGGACGAGGTGAGCGATTTGCTCGGCTCCGCCAACCGGGCGGCCCCAGGCGATCGCCAGATCGCGTCGAAACCAGCCTTCGACGCGTGCATCGGCATCATCGCCTTGGGGTAACACATGCAGGCGATTCGGGCCGGAAGGCCCAGCCGACGTCGGGCGCGGAGCAGGGAGGGGCGCATGATGGGGCCGCCACAAGGGGCAGGGCCGCACCCTCGCACCGGATCCCACCGTCGGCAATCCCGGCGACTTGGCTGCGACAGGTCAAATCACCAGACCAGTCCGACCGCACCCGGTGCGGTTAGGCCACCTTACCAGCGACCGCCCGTTGTGCCCGGTGAGACGAAGCATTTACTGAGTTGCTCGTCTCCGCGCGCCTCCACTCTAACCAAGGATTACTGTATGCGAAACATCCCGACACGATCTCCCAACGGGCCCGGGTCCACGCCTTCCCTCCGCGGCAAGCCGGGTGTAGCGCCACGCGTCTTCGGGTGGCGGGCACTCGTCGCGAGTTGGGCGACCGCCTCGACCGCACTGCTGGCGATGGCGACGCCGACGGACATCGGTACGCGCCGCGAACTTTTTGTCGACCAGGCCTTGGTCGAGCGCCTCACCGGGGGCGCACAGCTCCGCCTCCACCAGCCCATCCCGCAGGAGGTCAGCCTCTCGCACGACATCCCGTGGGAGGGAAGCGGCAGCGGCTATCACAGCGTGTTCCAGGATGGCGACCGCTACCGGATGTACTTCAAGGCGTATGAGATCAGTCCGCTGCGCGAGGCCGACCGCAACCAGCCGGAGGTGCACCCGCTCTTCTGTGCGTACGCGGAGAGCGACGACGGCATTCACTGGCGCCGGCCGGAGCTCGGCCTGCACGCCTTTAAAGGCTCGACCGCGAACAACATCGTGATGGTCAGCGGACGGCAGGGCAGCCTGTTCGTCGACGCCGGCCATCCGGCGGTCTTCCGCGACGACAATCCGGCGGCGACGCCCGATGCCCGCTACAAGGCGATCCTGCGCTCCGACACGCCCGAGGGCCCGCGCGGCCTGCTCGCCTTCAAGTCGCCGGATGGCCTGAACTGGACGCCGATGGCCGACCATCCCGTGATCACGAACGGGGCCTTCGATTCCCAGAACCTCGCCTTCTGGGACGGCGAGCGGGGGGTCTACCGCGCGTACTGGCGCTACTTCGACCGCGGCTCCTCGGACCAACCCTACGTCGGCGTGCGCTCGATCCGCACCGGCACCTCGAAGGACTTTCTGCACTGGGAGAATGAGGCGGATGTCGTCTTCCCCGACGCGCCGCCCACCCACCTCTATACGAACGCCGTCAAGCCGTACCACCGCGCACCGCACCTGCTGATCGGTTTCCCCGCGCGTTACGTGGAACGCGAGCTGAAGGGCACGATGGATGACTCGCGCGGCAAGGCCCCGCCGGAGAAGATGCAGCAGTGGTCGCCCTCGATGCGAGCCCTGCCCGATCCGGAACACCGGCGACTTCGCGCATCCGCCAGCGAGCGCTATGGCACGGCGCTGACGGAGACCGTGCTGATGGCGAGCCGCGACGGCGTGAGCTTCAAGCGCTGGACGGAGGCGTTCCTCGCGCCCGGCATCGAGCGTCCCGGCACGTGGAACTACGGCAACCAGTACGTCGCCTGGCACGTCGTCGAAACGCGCTCCGAGCTCGCGGGAGCGCCGAACGAGTTGTCCTTCTACGCGGTCGAGAACTACTGGTCGGAGCGCGGCAGCACGCTGCGCCGCTACACCCTCCGTCTCGATGGGTTCGTCTCCGCGTGGGCCCCCATGTCTGGCGGCGAAGTGCTCACCACGCCGATCCGCTTCTCGGGCGACACCCTGACCCTCAACTTCGCCAGCTCGGTCGCCGGCGGAGTCCGCGTGGAAATCCAGGACGAGGCTGGCCGTCCCCTCCCGGGTTTCGCCCTCGCGGACTGCGCCCCGGTGTTCGGCGACGCGCACGAACGGCCCGTCACGTGGCTCTCCGGGGCCCGGGTCGGCACGCTCGCCGGTCAGACCGTGCGTCTGCGCTTTGAGTTGCAGGACGCGCACCTCTACGCCTATCGGTTTGCGCCCGCCGCCGCCGCGCCCTCTGCTTCCCAGCCATGACGACCCCCGCCACCCCCCTGAGCCTGATCTTCCCTGCTGAGTCGCTGCAGGTGATCGGCCGCGACCTGCTGAGGGCGCTCGGCGCCCCAGAGGGCCACGCCCGCATAGTGGCGGATTCTCTCATCGCGGCCAATCTGCGGGGCGTCGATTCGCACGGAATCCAGATGCTGACGACGTACATCCAGCAGCTGCGGGCGGGCGGGATCAACGTGCCAGCGAGCGGACACGTCGAGCGCGAGGACGGGGTTTGCCTGCGGTACAACGGAGAGAATGGTCTCGGGCAGGTGGTGTCGGACCGCTGCACCGACCACGCGATCCGAATCGCCCGGGCCCTCGGCGTGGCGGTGGTGGTGGCGAACCACTCGAACCACTTTGGCGCCGGTTCATGGTGGGGCGAGAAGCTTGCCCGCGAAGGCTTGATCGCGATCGTGATGAGCAACGCCTGCCCCGCCGTTGCCCCATGGCAGGGACGCACGCCGATCCTCGGCACCAACCCGCTCTGCGTCGCCGTTCCCGGCGCCGGCGGTCGCGGCCAATGGTTGCTCGACATGGCCACCACCACCGTGGCGCTCGGTAAACTGGTCCACGCCTCGAACCTCAATCAGCCCACCATTCCGCGCGAGTGGGGATTCCTCGACGCCGATGGCGTGCCCACCACCGATCCGGTGGCCGCGCAGCGGGGCAAGCCGACCCCGATCGGCGGCTACAAGGGCACCGCGCTCGCGATGATGGTCGAGATTCTCTGCTCCGGTCTCAGCGGCGGCGCGATGACGACGGAGCTCCCCGTTTACCGTACCGGCGGCGATCCGCTCGGCATCAGCCACACGTTCATCGCCATTGACCCGAAACGGTTCCTGCCCCCAGGCGAATTCGAGACGCGGATGGAGCGGCTCGCCGGGCTGGTGAAGGCCTCGGAGCCGGCGTTGGGCTACGACGAAGTACTCGTCGCCGGCGAGCCGGAATGGCGTCGCGAGGCGGAGCGTCGGCGCGAGGGCATCCCGATCCCGGTCAAGCTGTGGACGCGTCTCAGCGAGCTCGCGACCGAGCTGAACGTCCCCATTCCCACGCCAACCGGTCGCGTCTGACGCGCGCCTCTCGCCCCACTCTGTCCGCCCTTCCGCTCCCGCTTCCTTCCCTTACCACCCCAATGAACAAACTCCGTTTCGGCATCCTCGGCTCCGGCTTCATGGGCCGCACCCACATCGAGGCGATCCGCCGTCTCCCCAACGCCGAGGTCGTCGCCGTCACCGGCGGCACCCGCGCCCCCGGCCTCGCCGAGCGCTACCGCATCGCCTGCGAACCCGACGACGCCGCGCTGCTGCGCCGCCGCGACATCGATGCGGTGATCGTGACCACGCCGCATCACTGCCACGTCGACCAGACCCTGGCCGCCGCCGCGGCGGGCAAGCACGTCCTCGTCGAGAAGCCGCTCGCGACCTCGGCCGAGGATTGCGACCGCATGATCGAGGCAACGACACGCGCGAAGGTGAACCTCTCCGTCGGCTACCAGCAGCGCTTCCGCGTCAACAACGCCAAGGCCCACGAACTCATCCGCTCCGGCGCGATCGGGCGCGTGATCACCGCCCAGATCTCGATGCCGATGTACGCCGGCACGATCAAGGCGGGCGGCTTCGGCGGCAACTGGGCTTGGTGGAACGATCCGCGCAGCCGCGCCCACCTGCTCAATAGCTCCCCGCACGGGCTCGACATGATCCGCTGGTTCACGGGGGCGGAGATCGTGACGGTGACCGCCCTCTCGCGCACGTTCCTGCCGGATATCTCGGTCGAGGATACGACGATCGGCCTCTTTGCGCTGTCCTCAGGCGCGATCGGATCCCTGTACTCGAGCCGCGCCCTGCCGGCGCCCTCGTTCCCGGGCGAGGAATTCCGGTTCCGGATCGTCGGCACGACCGGCCTGATCGACCTCGATGCTTACACGGAGTTGAGGATGTCGGACGAGACGAACGGCTGGCAGGTGATGTCCCGTCAGCCGCCGGTGAATCACGAGGGTGCGGACACCGCGTTCGCCGATGTCCGGATGCAGGCGTACCGCGACCAGATGGCGGCGTTCATCGACGCGATCGAGGGTCGCCCGAGCAACGTCGGCAGCGCGGCCGATGGCCGGGCCGCAGTGGCTGCGTGCACGGGCATGCTGGATGCCTCGGCGCAGCGGCGCTGGATCGATCTCGCACCCTAGGAATGAGTCGCCGCACGCTTATCATCGGCGGCGGGATCGTCGGCCTCGCCGTCGCCCGCGAATTGCTGCGCCGCGATCCGCGTCGCGCCGTTGTCCTGCTCGAGAAGGAGGACGACGTGGGCCGCCACCAGAGTACGCACAACAGCGGCGTGCTCCACGCCGGGCTTTACTACCAACCGGGCTCCCTCAAGGCGCGTCTCGCGGTCTCGGGGGTGCGGCTGATGACGGAGTTCTGCCGCGAACACGGGATCGCTCACGAGATCTGTGGCAAGGTGGTCGTCGCGACGTCGGAGGCCGAGTTACCGGCCTTGGAGCGGCTCTGGGACCGCGGCCAGCGCAATGGGCTGCGCGGTTTGCGCCGGCTCACGATCGAGGCGCTGCGTGAGATCGAGCCGCACGCCGCTGGTATCGCGGCGGTGCATGTTCCCGAGGAGGGCATCGTCGATTACGCCGGGGTCTGCGCCGCGCTGCGTCGCGACGTGGAGTCCGCCGGTGGCGATGTGCGTACGGGCGCGAGGGTGTCCTCGATCCGCGAGACGGCCGATGGCTGGGCCGTCGGCACCGAGGCGGGTGAGTGGGAGGCGGATTTCCTGATCAACTGCGCCGGGCTCTTCTCGGACCGGGTTGCCGCATTGGCCGGCATTCCACGGACGGTGCGGATCGTGCCGTTCCGCGGGGAGTACTTCCTGCTCCGGCCCGAGGCGGAGCGGCTGGTCCGAAATCTGATCTATCCGGTGCCCGACGCGCGGTTCCCGTTCCTTGGCGTCCACTTCACGCGCATGATCGGCGGCGGAGTCGAGGCCGGCCCCAACGCTGTGCTGGCGCTCGCGCGCGAGGGGTATTCGTGGGGCGACTTTTCTCCGCGTGATCTCACCGACGCGCTGACGTTCCCCGGGCTGTGGCGCTTCCTCGCCCGCTATCCGACGCTGTGCAGCCATGAGATCGTGCGGTCGCTGAGCCGCGCCCTCGCGGTGAAATCACTGCAGCGGCTCGTTCCGGAGATCACCGCCGCCGATCTCGTCCCTGGCGGAGCCGGCGTGCGCGCGCAGGCGATGCACACGGACGGCACGTTGATCCAGGATTTCTGGCTCGAGCAGCGTCCGCGCGCCTTGCACGTACTTAACGCCCCGAGCCCCGCCGCCACCGCATCGCTGGCCATCGCCCGCGAATTGGTCGATCGGCTGCCCGATGTTCCACCCGCCGTTGGCGGCTAGGTCGCGACGCGGATAAAGCGGCCCGTGCGGGCCGATTCCTCTGCTGCCTCGATCACGCGTGCCGTACGCAGCGCGTCGGTGAGGTCCGTCGGCGCCGTGCCTTGGCCCCGCGTCGCCGCGATGAACTGGCGGAAGAAGGTTTCGCCGAAGGAACCGCCGTAGGCCGGGGATTCCGGCAGGGTGAAGGTCTCCTCGCGCCCAGCGGGCTGATCCGGCCTGGTCGGCGCCGCTTCCACGTAGAGGCGGGGATTCAGGTCCGGCCACACCACGCGTCCAGCCCGGCCGTTGAAGCCAAGGTAGGAATCGTAGCCCGCTCGGTTGAGGTAGCCGGCGCCGCTGAAGGCGAGCGTATATCCCGCGTGGAACGTTCCGATCGTCCCGGAGGCGAATCGCAGCGAGAGAGCGGCGCAGTCTTCCACCTCGATCGTTTCGCCGGAACGGATCGCGAAGCGGGCGCCGACCTCGACGATCTCGTCACCGGAGATGTGATGGATGAGATCGAGTACGTGGCAGCCCAGCCAGAGCAGGATGCCTCCGCCCGCGAGGGGCCGCCGAAAAAGCCACGATGCCGGTTCCCGGAAGCGCACTTGCGTCGCCAAGAAGCGGCCTTCGATGGTGAGCAGCGGCCCGATCCGACCTCCCGCCACCCAGTCGCGCGCGGAGAGGACGCACGGATGGAGGCGCCGCGGATACAGCACCGTCGCCTGACGTCCTGCCGCTTTGGCCTGCGCGGCGAGCTGCGCGATCTCCGTCGCGTTCAAGCCAGCGGGCTTTTCCACCAGCAGGTGATGGCCCGCCGCCAGCACCGCGCCGGCGACCGAGGCCATCTGGTCGTGACGCACGCAAACGAGCGCGAACACCAGATCGGTTTGCGAGAGGACACAGTCGATTTCGGAGGTGATCTGGATTACCTTCGGCTGCGCCATGGCAAGCTGGCGCGCCACCGCAGCGTCATCCGCGTCCCAAAGGCAGATCTCCGTGATCTCCGGCAAACCCGCGAGGGTGGCGAGCAGGATTCCGGAGTGCGGATGGCTCAGGCCGAGTAGGGCGACTTTCATGGGGAAGCGTTCGCGGGCGGGTTGGGCTAGTGAGCGGTGTAGCCGCCGTCCACCGGGAGATTCGCCCCGGTGATGTAGCGCGCCGCCTCGCTGAGGAGGAAGATCACCGGGCCGCCGAGGTCGTGATCGTCCGCCATGCGCCGCAGGTAGGTGGCCTTGCAATAGCGTTCGACGAAGAGGGGATTCTGGCCGGTGTAATAGCCCCCGGGCGAAACGCAGTTCACGCGCACTCCCCGCGGTCCGTACAGCGCGGCGAAGTAGCGCGTAAGGTTGAGCATGCCGCCCTTGTGGAAGAAGTAGTCCGCGACCGCCCCCATCGCGGTGCCTTCGTAGAGCGAGAAGTCAGGTCCGACCATGCCTTGGATCGAGCCGATGTTCACGATCTTGCCGGATCCGCGCGAGGCCATCGCCTCGCCGAAGGTGCGGGTGATGGAGAAGAGTCCAGTGGCATTGGTGCGCATCGACGCCTCCCAGTCCGCCAGCGGACCCTGCGTGCTCTTCATGGGCCGCGAGACCGCATTGTTCACCAACCCGTCGATACGCCCGAAGTCCGCCAAGATGGAATCCCGCAACCGCAGCACCGAGGCTTCGTCGCCTTGATCCAGTTCGCGCGCGTGCACCGTATGCCCTTTCGCCGTCTCCTCGGCCGCCACTACCCGGAGCGCTTCGACGTTGCGCGACGCAAGCACGAGCGTGGCACCAGTCTCGGCGAGTTGCGCGGAAAGGCCACGGCCGTAAAGGCCGGCGCCGCCGGTGAGGAGGATGACTTGGCCGGAAAGGGAAAACGGGGAGTTTGCCATGAAGGGAGGGGTTCCAGAGAGCTTGACCCAGATCCCGCCGCTGGCGAGCGCCGCGGGCTGGTCAGGTCATGTGTCCGCCGCTTTGCCATCTAGGCCGGGCAGGGCACCGGCACCGTCGCCAACCTCGGCCGGACCCCTCCGGGGCGGCGCGGGGTCGTTGACGCGGGCTTCCGCCGTTTTCCCGACGTTTCGCCCGGAGGTCCGCTCCTTCGCCTGGACGTCGGCGTCTCCCGTCGCCTCCGCCCGGTTCAGGCGAGGATGCTCTTCACCACGTGTCCGTGCACGTCGGTCAGGCGGAAGTAGCGCCCCTGATGACGGAAGGTGAGCCGCTCGTGGTCCACCCCGAAGAGGTGGAGGAGGGTGGCGTGGAAATCGTGCACGTGCACGGGGTCACGGACCACGTTGTAGCCGTATTCGTCGGTCTCGCCGTAGGTGAAACCGCGCTTCACGCCGCCCCCGGCCATCCAGAGCGAGAAGCAGCGCGGGTGGTGGTCGCGGCCGAAGTTGTCGGCGGTCATCACGCCTTGGCAGTAGTTGGTGCGCCCGAATTCGCCGCCCCAGACCACGAGCGTGTCATCAAGCATCCCGCGGCGCTTGAGGTCGGAGACAAGCGCGGCGGAGGCTTGATCGGTCTGGAGGCACTCGCGCCGGATGCCGCCGGGCAGGCTGCCGTGGTGATCCCAGTCTTGGTGGTAGAGTTGGATGAAGCGGACGCCGCGCTCGGCGAGGCGGCGGGCGAGCAGGCAGTTCGCCGCGAAGGTGCCGGGCGTGCGGGCGTCGGGGCCGTACTCCTGCACCACGCTGTCGGGCTCGCGGCTGAGGTCGGTGACTTCGGGCACGCTGGCCTGCATGGCGAACGCCATCTCGTAATTGGAGATGCGGGTGGTGATCTCGGCGTCCGGCGTGCCCGCGAACTGGTGCTCGTGCAGTTCGCGGAGGCGATCAAGAGCGAGGCGGCGGTTCTCGGCCGAGACGCCAGCCGGGTTGTTCAGGTACAGCACCGGATCCGCGCCGGAGCGGAAACGCACGCCTTGGTGGCGGGCGGGCAGGAAGCCGGAGCCCCAGAGGTGGGACATGAGCGGCTGGCCGGTCTTGCCCTTCGTGAGCAGGACGACGAACGAGGGGAGATTCTCGTTCTCGGTGCCGAGGCCGTAATCCAGCCAGGAACCGAAACTCGGCCGACCCGGGATCTGCGAGCCGGTCTGCATGAAGGTCACCCCCGGCCCGTGGTTAATCGCTTCGGTGTACATCGAGCGCACGATGCAGAGGTCGTCCGCGATCTTGGCCGTGTGAGGCAGGAGGTCGCTGACCCACGCCCCGCTCTGGCCGTACTGCGAGAAGCGGAAGGGGGAGCCGGCGATCGGGATCGAACTTTGGTTGCCGGACATGCCGGTGAGCCGCTGGCTTCCGCGCACCGAGTCGGGCAGTTGCTGACCGTGCTGCTGGTTGAGCAGCGGCTTGTAGTCGTACAGATCCAGCTGGGAGGGGCCACCGGACTGGAAGAGATAAATGATGCGCTTGGCCTTGGGGGCGAAGTGGGTCAGCGCCGCTGCCGTCGCCGCGCCAGGGGCGGCGGTGGGGGCATCGGCCGCGAGCAGCCGCGAGCCGCGGCCCAGCAGCTCCGCGAGGGCGATGCCGCCGAGGCCGAGCGCGAAGCGGTTCAGGCATTCCCGCCGACTCATCTGCATCCAGGGGGCGTAGCCGGTGCAGAGCGGGGCCGGAGCGTTGGGGGGATTCATGGTCGGACGGAAAGGGGGCTCAGCGTTTCACGACGAAGGTGTCGTGGTTCATCAGGGCATTCACCACGGTGGTCGCGGCGGCGAGGACGACCGGATCGGTCGCGGGGTTGCGGGGCGTGTCGCCGAGGGCGACGAGGGCGAGCGCATCGTCCGGACGCTGCCGGTAATGCTGCTGCTGCTCGGCGTACATGCGGCCGAGGATTTCCTGCTCCTTCGGATCGGCGGCGCGTCCGGAGAGGCGGGCGAACGCGGTTCGGAGAAAGGCCTCACCCGTGCCACCGCTCTCCTGCAGGAGGCGCTCCGCAAGCACCCGGGCCGCCTCGACGAACTGGACTCCGTTCAGCAGCACCAGCGCGTGCAGCGGGGTGTTGGTGGTGTCGCGACGGGCGACGCAGACCACGCGCTTGGGCGTGTCGAAGGCCTCGAGCACGGGGCCGGGCCCGTTGCGGCGCCAGAATGTGTAGAGGCTGCGCCGATACAAATCCTCGCCCCGGCCGGCTGGAGCGGGCTTGAACGACTCCGGCAGATCGTAGGTCGAAACGGGTGCGCCGCCGACGCGCTCGACCAGCAGTCCGCTGGCCGCGAGGGCGTGGTCGCGGATCATCTCCGCCGGCAGGCGGTGCCGCGGGCCGCGGGCGAGCCAGAGGTTCGCCGGGTCGTCCGCCATCAGCGTCGGGCTCGCGAAGCTGCGCTGCCGGTAGGTCTGCGAGAGGACGATCGTGCGCCAGAGGGCCTTGACGTCCCAGCCGGAGCGCACGAATTCCCCCGCGAGCCAGTCGAGCAGTTCCGGGTACTCCGCCCGTTCACTCTGGTTGCCGAA
>CAIOYO010000080.1 GCA_903862595.1 uncultured Opitutaceae bacterium
AGTGGCGCGAGCCGGCGACCCATTTCGCCGCGCAGCTGCCGCTGGGCGAGCTCGAGCGACCGATCACTCCGCGCCCGAATCACGTCCATCACCGCCTCCGCCTGGCTGAGGTCCATTCGGCCCGAGAGAAACGCCCGCTGCGTAAACTCGCCGGGTCGGGCGGGACGACAACCCCGCGCGCACAGGTCGTCGATCACGCGCTGCACCAGAAACGGATTCCCGTGCGTGCTGATCTCGAGCACGTCCTCGCCGGTGTAGCTCCGCGGGGCAGGGAAGTGCACCGCGACCACATCATCCACGAGGCGCCCATCCAGCGCGTGGTAGTCGCGATGCTCGACGCGACGCGGGCTGAGTCGCCTCGCCCCAAGCGGACCTTCGGCGGCAAGCGCCGCCGCGAGCGGCCCGCTCACGCGCACCACAGCCAGCGCCGCGTTCCCCACCGGGGTCGCCAACGCCACGATCGTCTCTTCCTCCAAATTGCGCGCAGCCGCCATACACCGAGCGAAGCCGCGCGCGGGCGCTGCGAAAAGGTCAAAATCCGCCGCTCCGCGCCTACCGGGCCGAAACGTCGAGCCGCTTCACCCGCGTGCCGTTCCGAATCCGATCGCCGGGATACACAATCACCGTCTCTCCGGAGGCGACGCCGTCCACGACTTCGGTGAACACGCCGTTGCCGCGACCCACGCGGACCGTTCGCTCACGTGCACGCGAACCGTCGATCACGAACACTCTCCAGCCGCCTTCCCGGCGGAACAGCGCGCCCGCCGGGACGATCAGGGTATCGGCGCTCTCCCACACCACGATCCTCGCCTCCACGCGGTACTCATCGCCGAGAGTCGCGCGCTGAGCGACCGGCGTGACGAGGTCGCAGATGACGTTGACGCGCTGCTCCTCGACGCCGAGCGCCGAGATCTTCGTGAAGCCAGCGGGTTCGACCCAGCGCACGCGCGCCTCCAGCGGAAACGCACCGCCCCATTGCTCCAGCAAGACGCGCGCGCCCGGTTGGATCGCCACGGCGTCGCGAGAGAGCACCTCAACCGTGACCTCGAGATCCGCCGGGTCGCCGACCTCGAGCAACGGAGTGCCTACGTTCACGACGCGTTCGCTCTCTTGAAAAACACGCAGCACGCGGCCCCCAACGGGCGAGAGGACCGGAACGGCTGGGTTATCCCCGGCACCGCCACGCCCCCGCCGCAGCACGGCCTCGGTCTGCCGCCGCTCAAACTCCGCCACCTGCCGTCCGAAGTCCGCAGCCCGCCGCTCCTGAGCGGCGACCTCAGCCCGCGCGGCGGCGGCATCGCTCTCCTGCCGCGAAACCGAGCCGCCAGCGGCGAGCTTTTGTATCCGTTCATTCTCTACATTGGCCAGCGCCTGCGCCGCGGCGGCCCGCTCCGCCTGCGCCTGCGCCGCTGCCTCGGCGGCGATCGCCGCGCCCAAACGCGCTTCAGCCTGAGCGAGCCGGCTCGCGTCCAGAAGCTCCGCGGCCCCGGTTTCCATTACCGCCAGTACAGTCTCGCCAGCCACCACGGTGGCACCCGGCTTCCACGGAATGCGCCGGAGCTGTCCCGATACCGGGGCCGCGACCACGTAGCGATGAGTCACCCGCGCGCGACCCTCCTCGTCGACGGTCACCTGCAGCGGCCCGCGCCGCACCTGCGCCTGCTCGACGGGCTGGGCGCTCGGCCACAGACCGGCGCCGAGGAGACCGACCCCGAGCACGGCGGCCAGCGCCACCGGCCAACGGCGGCGCCGGGGTGCGGACCGGGCTCCGGGAAACGAAGGCGAAGGGGTGGGGGAGGCGTTCATGCGAATGTGTGAGGAGACAACGAAGATGGATCGGAAGGAAAACGGAGGCGTGATCAGTCGCGCACCTTGAGCGCGCTCACCAAGTCGATTTCGCGGATCCGACGCGCCGCGACCAGCAGCGAGACCACGGTGGCGACAGTGATGACGCTGGCCGCGAAGCTGTAGTTCGCAAGCGTGAGCACCAGCGGCAGACGTACGGTCTCGGTGTTGACGATGGTCAAAAGCCCCTGCGCGAGCCAGCCACCGACCCAGAGACCCACCGGAACGGCCAGCAGCGCCAAAAGGGTGAGCTCACCCACCAAGACCGCCCCAACCTCGCCCCGCGTGAAGCCCAGCACCCGCAGCGTCGCCAACTCCCGCGCGCGTTCCGACAGTGAAATCCGCGCGCTGTTGTAGACGATGCCGAATGCCACCAGCGTCGCGAACAGCAGGTAGATCATCTGCAGCACCCCGATACTCTCGGCGGTGGTCTTCCGGAAACTCTCCCTCATCGCCTCCTTCACCACCACGGACGTGGCGCGCGGGGTCTCTTTGACCGCAGCAAGAAAGTCGGTCCAGCGACCGCGATCGACGGCGATGTAGGCTCCCGTGACCAGATCCCCCTCCAGCAGCAGCCGATTCAGCGCGGTCAACTCCATGAACGCAGACACGCCCGCGAAATCCTCCGCGAACGCCGCCACCGGCACCCTCCGCTCGACGCGCTTGCCCTCCAGAGACCGCACCAGCACCTCATCGCCGATTCCCACCCCGAGCACCTCGCCGAGCTTCGACGACAACACGATGCCACGCGGAGGCAGCACGATCTGCCGCAGCTCGCCATCGAGCACCCGGCTCAGGCCGCCCTCGCCACGCAGCCCGATCAGGTTAATGCGGCGCGCGATCGGCCCGGACACCAACTCGACGGGCGTGGCGCGGAACGGCTCGGTGGAGACGACGCCGGGCAGCGTGCGGAAATCCGCGAGCGCGCGGGCGGGGCCAGGCTCGACCAACGACACGGTCACGGACTGGCGTTGCACGATATCCCACTGGAAATCCAACACGTAGGACACCCCGTCGCGGAACGCATTCGGAATGATGAGAATGGCGGTAGCGAGGGAGAGCGCGGTCGCCGTGAGCAGGGCCTGCACCGGCTTCCGCTGCAGATTGCGCAGCGCCATGCGGAGCGAGACGCCCATGAAGCGGCCGATCCCGATGCGCTCGACGAACGACGGCTCGAACTGCGCGGGTGGCTCGGGCCGCATCGCCTCCGCCGGCGGCAGGCGCATCGCGCGACGCACCGCGCCCCCGACGCCGACCACCGCCGAGAGCGCACTCGCGGCCGCCGCGGCGAACAGCACCCCCGTCGCGAGCTCGAAGTGCAGATCGGGAAAACGGAAGAAACGATGGTAGAGATCAACCAGCCGATGCCCCAACAGCACACCGCCGATCACGCCAAGAACCGTACCCACGGCGACGATGACGATCGCGAACTTCAGGTAATGCAGTCCGATCTCGCGACGGCCAAAGCCGCACGCCTTGAGCATCGCGATCTGCTCGCGCTGCAGCGTGATCTGCCGGCTCATCACCGCATGCGTCATGAACGCACCCACCGCGAGAAACACGATGGGGAAACCCACCGAGAGCCCGAGCAGCACGCGGATCTCGTCGTTCACCCGCACGTCGGACGCATGGTGCGCGCGACCGTAGGCGCGAAGTCCCCCATAAGGAACGAGCAGCCGATCCAGCTCGGCGATCACGGAGCGCTCCGAGGCTCCCGGCTCGAGAGCGAGGGACACCTGATTGAAGGCGCCCTCCATGTTAAACGCCTCGGCCAGTTCCTTGTAATTCATCCACACCACCGCGAACGTACGGTTGTCGGGCAGCGCGGCTCCGGGCGGCGCCTCAAATACGAACTCCGGCGATAGAACGATACCCGCGATGCGCAGCGGCACCTTCCGTCCATTGAGGATCGCCGCGAGCTCATCGCCCGGACCCAGCCCGTGAACCTCCGCAAACGCCTCGCTGACGAGGATCTCTCCCCGCGCATCCGGCTCGAGCAATCGCCCACGCCGCAGGTGCAGCCGGTTCAACAGGGGCTCGCCCCGCTCCGGTACCGTGGCGAACCACGCCATCACCGGCTCCGGCAATCCCGCGAGGTCGATCGTCACCATGCGACCAACGGACGGTTGCACCGCCGCGACCCCGGGAATCTCCGCGATGCGGCGCGCGACATCGTCGGGGGCGCGCTTCATGCGCGCAAAGACGTCGGCGAAACGGTACTCCTCGTAGTAGCGGGTCCGGGCGCTCTCGAGCGACACGATGAGACTGCGCGTCATCACCATCATCGTCAGGCCGCACGCCATCACCAGCGCCACGGCCAGCGCCTGGGATTTGAGGGCGCGGAGATCGCGGAGGAGTTTGCGGTCGAGGAGGGACACGTGACGGGTCGGCGGTCTGCCGCCGTTACCAAGCGAGCGTGCTGACGGGCGCGCGCTGTGCGTTGGTTTGCACGTTCACCACGCGTCCGTCGGAGAGTGAGAAGACGCGGTCGGCCATGGCGGCCATGACGGCGTTGTGGGTGATGATCGCGGCCAGCGTGCCGAGCTCGCGGTTGATGCTCTCGATGGCCTCGAGCACGACGATGCCGGTGCGCACATCGAGCGCACCGGTGGGCTCATCGCACAGCAGCACGCGCGGCCGCTTCGCGATCGCGCGCGCGATAGCCACGCGTTGTTGCTCGCCACCGGAGAGCTGCGCGGGGAAGTGATCGAGTCGCGCGCCCAGTCCGACGAGCCGAAGCGCCTCCTCGGGAGGAAGGGGATCGCTGGCCAGTTCGCCGATGAGCCCCACGTTCTCGCGCGCGGTCAGGCTCGGAATCAAATTGTAAGCCTGGAAAACAAAGCCGACATCCTCGCGGCGGTACTGGGTGAGTCCGGCCTCATCGGCCGCGCCAAGATCCCAGCCCCGGTAGAGCAGGGTGCCCGCGCTGGGCGTATCCAACCCCCCGAGCAGGTTGAGCAGCGTGGACTTGCCACTCCCGGAAGGACCGAGGAGCACGACGAGCTCACCCTGCCGGAAGTCGAGATCGACGCCGGCCAACGCATGGACCGCCGCCTCACCCGTTCCGTACGTTTTCGAGAGATTGCGCACGTGGAATACGACCTCGCCGCGTGCAGGATCAGGCGGGCGGGCGGGCGGAGCAGCGGGTGGGCGGGCGAGGGCAGTCATGTGAACCGGAACGACGAATCGCGACCCTACACCGGTTCCAGCACCGCCTCAACGTCCTTTCGCCGCATGCTCCCCAAGGGCCGAACGCGGGCGTGCGCCTGTAGTCGGTTTCCGGCGATGGCCCTGTGTGCTGCCCGCGGGGAACGCTGAGGTTAGGGACTGCGGGGCCGTCCCGATGGGCTGACTTCCGGAGCGGGAATCGTGAATGCGGACGGCGGCGCGATCACCGGATTGACCGGCAGGACGGCGGGAGCGGAGATGGCGGTGCTGGGACGCACGCTGACTGGCTCAGGTACGGCGGGAGCGGCGACGGCAGGGGGAGGCAGACGACCCTCAGCGAGATCCACCCACTCCCTCACGGAACGACCCGCGAGCTCGCGCTTCAGTTCCGCGACGCGGGCTTCGCCTCGCTTGAGCCAGTCGGGACGTTTCGCTGCGGAGATGCGTGCGCGCACCTGAGATTCCCCGGAATTCGTGATCCCAGCCTCGCGGGCAAGAATCAGCCATGCGAGTGCCTCGGCATAATCACGCTTCACCCCGCGGCCGCTCGCGTAGGCGGCACCCAAATTGAAGAACGCCTCGCCCACGCCACCGGCAGCCGCAGCGCGGTAGTAACCCAAAGCCCGCTTCAGATCCCTCGGCAGTCCCGTGCCATCATCCATGAGCTTGCCCAGACGGAACGCCGCGGACGGCTCACCCAAATCCGCCGCCCGCCGGAGAAACACGACACCGGTAGCCTCATCCTTGGTTACCTGGTCTCCGAGGACCAATGCCTCGCCGTACCGAAACATCGCGCGACGATTTCCCGCCTTCGCTGCGACTGCTAATTCCTCCGGAGAGCTCCAAACATCTCCGGTTGCCCCGCCCCCCGAGCGTGAAATCAGCTCCGGAACCTGAGTTTCTGTGGTCGCCGACGAAGCCAACAGGCCGTTCGCCACCCGAAATGCTCCCACCAGAGCAAGTACCATCAGTGCCGGACGGATGCTGGGAAATACGGAACGAGGACCACCTACCTCCCCAAGACTCTGATGGTCAGCTCGAACAGACGTTTTCATGGGCGCTATCCCGTTAGTCAAACCGAGCCAGCACGAAGTTCCCTGCAAAAGATCCATCCCCTCAAAAGCAAGCGTGGGCCAAAGCCCACGTCCTCATCTGGAGCGGTCCCGACCGAGACGGTGTCGCGGCGTGACACCGTGGGTCGGGCCGCTCATCGGAGTGGCTTATTCCCCGGCGTCGCCGGTGACGGCGGTCCCGCCGGTGACCGTGACCTTTTCGAGGATGGCCTTGACGACCTTCTCGGCGAGTTCGGGTCTCTCGCGGAACGTCTGCTTCGCGGCATCGCGGCCTTGGCCGACCAGTTCGCCTTGGTAGGCGATCCACGCGCCCTTCTTCTCGAGAATCTTGTGCTCAAGACCGAGATCGAGGATGGACCCGGACTTCGAGATACCCTCGTCGTACATGATGTCGAATTCGCACTCGGTGAACGGCGGGGCCACCTTGTTCTTCACCACCTTGATCTTGGTGCGGTTACCGATGACCTTGCCATCGGGCGTCTTGATCTGGTCCTTGCGGCGGATGTCGATGCGGATGGACGAGAAGAACTTCAGCGCGCGGCCGCCAGGAGTGGTCTCGGGATTGCCGAACATCACGCCGATCTTTTCGCGGATCTGATTGGTGAAAATGCAGATACACTTGGTCTTGCTGACCACGGCCGTGAGACGGCGCATGGCCTGCGACATCAGGCGCGCCTGCGAGCCGACGGTGGCGTCGCCCATCTGGCCATCGAGCTCCTGCTTGGAGATGAGGGCGGCGACGGAGTCGATGACGATGACATCGATCGCGTTGGAGCGGATCAGTGTCTCGGTGATATTGAGGGCGTCCTCGCCGGAATCCGGCTGGGCGACGAGCAGATCGTCGAGGTTCACGCCGACCACGCGGGCGTACTTGGGATCGAGCGCGTGTTCGACGTCGATGAAGGCGGCGAGCCCGCCGCGCTTCTGCGCCTCGGCGATGACGCTCAAACAGAACGTGGTCTTACCGGAGGATTCCGGTCCGTAGATCTCAACGATGCGACCACGCGGCAGGCCGCCGACGCCGAGGGCGAGGTCGATGGCGAGCGAGCCGGTCGACAGCGTCTCGACCTTCATCTTGGTATTCTCGCCCAAACGCATGATCGAGCCCTCACCGAACTGCTTGGTGATGGAGCTGATCGCGAGTTCGACATTCTTGCGGGACTCGACGGGAACGGGAGCGAAACCGGCCGCAGCGGGGGCAACGGGAGCGGCGGCGGGGGCGGCTTTAGTGGGGGAAGAAGGGGCGGCCTTGGACATGTTGGGAAGACGTGAATCGCTGCCCCCCCAGGAAGCAAGAGCGGTCTGGTGGGAAAAACAGAAACGCCCGCTTCTGGGAGTCCCTGCCCAATGGCGCAGACTCCCAGTGAAAGGCCGTCGACGGTGACCGAACGCGGCCAGGTCCCGCGCGGGTTATGGGAGATAGCGCGTCCGACGCTCGCCGCTGCGGCCGGAAACCGGTCGGCGTTCGGCCGGAGGCCGGTACGCCGAGCGCCGGTAGCCCTGTCGTGAAGGGTCCGACGCGCAGCGGATCTGAAACTCCTGCATCCGCTGAAACAGACCCAGGAGCTGATCCGGGCGCGGGTAATGATCCAGCCCCGAGCGGTCCAACGCCAGCAGCAGCTCATGCGTCGCCTCCAGAGTCGACAGACACCCCTCCTGAGGCTGCTGCTTGATCACATAACGACTCACGGCGGTCTCGGCGGTGAACATCACCCGCGGC
>CAIOYO010000081.1 GCA_903862595.1 uncultured Opitutaceae bacterium
ATGCTGCGGCGCAGCTCGCGGGGGATTCCGGGCGCGTCGTTGAGGTAGAGCACGGGATCCTCGCCGTTGCGGAAGGCGACGCCCGCGTGTTGCCCCGGCAGGAAGCCGGCGCCCCAGAGCCGGGCGGAGATCGCCTGCACGGTGGCGGTCGGGCTGGAGTGCCGGGCGTGGAGCACGACGAATGACGGCAGGTCGTGGTTGAGCGAGCCGAGGCCGTAGGAAAGCCACGAGCCCATGGACGCCTTCCCGTTCTGCATTGAGCCCGTGTAGATCAGCTGGTTGGCGGGCTCGTGGTTGATCGCGTCGGTCTTCATCGACCGGATGATGCAGAGATCGTCGGCCATCTTGCCGTGCCACGGCAGCAGCTCGCTGATCCACGCCCCGCTGCGCCCGTGCTGGCTGAATTTGTAGATGCTCGGGGCGAGCGGGAACTGGGCCTGCCCGGAGGTCATCCCGGTGAGCCGCTCGCCCTGGGCGGAGAGCCAGCCCTTGAGGTCTTCCTTGAACCGCGTCCGGAGGGCTGGCTTGTAGTCGAACAGATCCAGCTGGGAAGGGGCGCCGATCAGCGAAATGTAGATGGCGCGCTTGGCGCGCGGAGCGATGCGCCAGAGCGGGTCGGAGGCCCCGCCCGGTGCGCCGGCGGCGGACAGGCGCTCGCCGAGCAGGGCGCCCAGCGCGGCCACGCCGAGCCCCGTGCCGCTGCGGCGGAAGAACTGCCGCCGCGTCAGCGCGGTGTTGTAGGTCTCAACGGCGGAACGCCACTCGGGGTGGATGGAGCTCATGGTGGGCGGGAATCGGAGGCGGGAGGGCGAGTGCGAACGGGAGCAGGACGGAGAGCGGAGAAGCCTTACTTGGTGAGCGACTCGTCGAGATTCATCATCTGGCTGGCGGCGAGCGCCCACGCGGCGAGTTCGACCGGCGGCAGGGATGGGTCGACCGGCGAGTCGCCGACACGGAGCAGGTCGGCGGCAAGCGCGGGCTTGGTGCCGTAGGTCTCACGGGCGGAGGTGACGAACGCCTGCACCACGCCGCGCTCGTCGTGGGCGAGACGTCGCCCGAGCAGGCGCAGCGTGATGAAGTCGAGCCGCCCGTCGAACGTCTCGGCCGCGCGGAGCGCGGCGGCGGCGAGCTGGCGCGAAGACTCCACGAAGATCGGGTCGTTCTGCACGACGAGGGCCTGCAGGGGAGTGTTGGTGCGGTCGCGCCGCACGCACGTCGTCTCGCGGCTCGGGGCGTTGAGAATTTCCAGCGCCGGATGGGGAGCGGTGCGCTTCCAGAACGTGTAGAGGGAACGCCGATACAGGGCATCACCCTGGTCGCGCTGATAGAAGCGCGTGGTCGACTCCTTCATCGCGACATCTTCCCAGATCGAGTCGGGCTGGTACGGTTTGACCGGTCGCCCCCCGATCCGCTGGACGAGCAGATTCGAGGCGGCGAGGGCCTGGTCGCGGAGCACCTCGGCGTCGAGCCGGTGGCGTGGTCCGCGGGCGAGGAGCCGATTGGCGGGATCGCGTTCGAGCAGGCTGGGCGAGACGGCGGCGGATTGCCGGTAAGTGGCGGACGTCACCAGTTGGCGGAGGAGGCGCCGGTGATCCCAGCCGTTCTCGCGGAAGTCGACGGCGAGCCAGTCGAGCAGTTCCGGATGGGACGGGCGGGACCCGGTGATGCCGAAGTCGCCGGTGGATTCGACGAGGCCGGTGCCGAAGAGTTGCTGCCAGGTGCGGTTGACCGTGACGCGGGCGGTGAGCGGGTGATCGGGCTGGAAGAGCCAGCGGGCGAGGGCGAGGCGATTGGCGGCGGTGCCAGCGGGAAGCGGCGGGAGCGCCTCCGGCGTGTTCGCCTCGACCCGTTCGCCCGGCTGGCTGTACTCCCCGCGCTTGAAGATGTGGGCGTGGGGCGTGGAATCGGTCTTCTCCACCATGACGAGGCTGACCGCGCCGCGGTCGCGCATGGGCCGGGCGGTGGCGCGGTGTTGCTCGATCGCCGCGATGAGCTCGCGGGAGGTAGGATCCACGGCGGCGAAGAAGTGGTCGCGCAGCGGCTTCAGGTCGTCCTTCTGCCGTTGGTCGGCGGGCTTCTGGAGACTGGTGAGCGCGGAGACGATGCGGCGGGACTCGAGCATGGCGTCCTCGTGCGAGAAGATGCGATCGAGCTGGCGGAAGTCCTGCAGCCAGACGGCGCCTCCCTTGATCAGGTTCTCGTCGGCGCCGGCGCGGACCTCGCGTCCGCCGAGCCGCAGTCCGGCGGCGGGGCGGATGTCGCTGCGGAACATGCGCAGGACCCCCGTATCGATCAGCTTGTAGCCGCTGACGTGGAGGTGACCGAGCCGGAAGTGGCTGCCGGTGCCGTCGAAGACAAAGAGCATCTCGTGCCATTCGCCCGGCTTGAGCGGGTTCTTGTTCACGGTGCGGAGCGGGGGTGCGCCGTTGCCCTCGGAAATGAAGAGGGCGGGCTTCCCGTCCTCGAGGAAGACCTCCCAGCCAGGCGCGGTGTCGTCCTCGGTGCGCGCCGAGAGGACAGTCCCGGAGGGGGCGCCCTCGACGCGGATCAGGAAGCGCACGGAGAACTGGGAGGATTGGAGCATCGGCAGCTCGCGACCGAGTGAGACGCTCTGGCCATCGATGCGGGTGGCCGGGCCGAACGGTCCGGCCGCGGGCGCGGCGGCGGGAGCCGACGTGGCTGGGGCGGTGGCACGGCCGTTTTCCGGCAGGCCGGCCAAGCGGGCGAGCGGGGAGGGACCGTCGGTGCCGTCGAGGGGAAGGTGGATTGCGGTCCGGTGATCCAGCGGGGCGGGGCGAAGGTCCGTGACGGTGGCGCCGGCGACCCAGCGGGCAAAGTCGGTCTCGCCGGCGGCGCGTCGGTCCGCGAGGGTGCGTTCCAGCCCGGAGATCTGGGCGTCGAGCGCGGCCCACGCGGCGCGGTCTTCAGGCACGGGGACGAAGACGTTGGGCTTGGTCTCCGCGATGTTCCCGTCCATGGCCGGCATCGTATTGTTCCGGAAGAACGCCGCGAGGGAGTAGAAGTCGCGCATCGTGACCGGATCGAACTTGTGATCGTGGCACGCCGCGCAGCTCGTGGTGAGACCGAGCCAGACGGTGGAGAACGTCTCGACGCGATCCTTGGCGTAGATCGCCTCGTACTCCGCTTCGATCGCGCCGCCCTCGCTCGTGGTCGGCAGGCAGCGGTTGAAGCCGGTGGCGACGCGCTGCTCGAGCGTGGGCTCCGGGAGCAGGTCGCCGGCGAGTTGTTCGATGGAGAACTGGTCGAACGGGAGGTTCTGTTTGTAGGCGCTGATCACCCAGTCGCGGTACGGCCAGATCGAGCGGTAGTTGTCGATGTGGATGCCGTGCGTGTCGGCATAGCGTGCGGCGTCGAGCCACTGCCGGGCCATGTGCTCGGCGTGGGCGTCGCTGGTGAGGAGTCGGTCGACGGCGCGGGTGTAGGCGGCCTCCGACGGATCGGCGAGGAAGGCGGCCAGCTCGTCCGGGGTCGGCGGCAGGCCGGTGAGATCCAGCGTGACGCGGCGGAGCAGGCGCGCGGGAGATTCTGGGGTGCTCGGCTTGAGCCCCTCGCGGTCCAGCCGGGCGGCGATGAACGCGTCGATGGGCGAGCGGGTCCAACCTTCGCCGGCGGCCGGGACGGTGGGGCGGGTCGGCGGGATGAGGGACCAATGCGGCTGGTACGGTGCGCCCTCCTTGACCCAGCGTTGCAGGATTTCGATTTCGTGCGGCTTGAGGGTCTTGTGGGTTTCCGGAGGCGGCATCTGATCTTCGGGATCAGTGCTGAGGATCCGTTCGATCAGCGGACTGGCGGCCGGATTGCCGGGGATGATCGCTGGATCGTAGTCACCGCGGGCGGTGACGGCATCGTCGCGGCGGTCAAGGCGCAGGCCGGCTTCCCGGGTGCTCGAGTCGGGACCATGGCAGTGGTAGCAGTTTTCCCAGAGGATCGGCTGGACGTGCTCGTTGAACGACAGCGGGGCCGTGGGCCCGGCGGGTGCTGCGGCGGAGGCCGACTCGGCCGCGGGGCCCGCGGTGGGTGTGGCGGTCGCGGCTGGCGCGGCGACCCATCCGAGGGTCGCGAGGCTGAGCAGGGTGCGCGCGGAGCGGAGACGGGAGCGCATGGAGCAGGAGAGGAACGACACGGCGGAGTGGAGCGGCGGAAGCAGAGGGAAGACGGATCGGGGCTACCGAGGGGCGTG
>CAIOYO010000082.1 GCA_903862595.1 uncultured Opitutaceae bacterium
CACGGCCCATCTGGGCATCGGAGAGAGCGGGCGCTGCATGGTGCGGGCGGCGGACGCTGCGGGAATCGCCGTCACCCCGATCGACTTGCGGCTCCCGTGCAAGAATCCACGCGCGGATCGCTCGCTGGAGGCGCGCCTGCGCCGGGATCCAGACCAGGCGGTGACAGTGGTCCACATCGACCCGCCGGCGAGCCGGGATCTTGAGCATCACCACGGAAAGTCCTTCCGTCGTGGACGCTATCAGATCGGGTACTGGGCGTGGGAGCTCCCGGAGTTTCCCGACGCGTGGCTGTCCTCCTTTGCCTTCTTCGATGAGATTTGGTGCCCCAGCGAGTTTGCTCGTCGCGCAATCGCCGCGAAGTCACCCGTGCCCGTGCTCACGATGCCGCACGCGATCGACTTCCCTCGTCCGACCGCGCCCGCGCGGGAGATTCGACACCGCTTCGGTCTCCCACCGGATGCCTTTCTGTTTCTGGTGCTGTACGATCTCAACAGCTACTCCGCGCGGAAGAATCCGGCGGCCGCACTCACCGCGTTCCGGCGCAGCGGCTTGGCTGCCCGCGGCGCCCGACTCGTGATCAAGGTGCATTCGACCGAGGGCAACGCCGTCGATCTCGAACGCCTGAAGGCAAGTATCGCGGATCTTCCCGCGGCCCACCTGATTACCGGCGCGCTGAGTCGGACGGAGATCTACGAATTGGAAGCAGCGTGCGACTGCTACGTCAGCCTCCACCGCGCGGAAGGCTTCGGACTCGCGGTCGCGGAGAGCATGTACCTCGGCAAACCCGTGATCACGACGGACTGGTCGGCCACGGCGGAGTTCGCGGATCCGACCACCGCGCTGCCGGTTCCGGCGCGCGAAGTAGTAGTGTCGGAGGACCACGGCCCCTACCGACGCGGCCAGCGCTGGGCGGAACCGGATCTCGATGCGGCAGCGCAGTGCATGCGCCGCGTGGCAGAGGACCCGGGCCTGTGCCGCCAGATCGGCGACGCCGCCCGCCTCCGAATCGAGGAACGCTTCGCGCCCGGAGTGATCGGCCAATTGTATCGCCGACGGTTGGAAACCCTCGCTCTTCAGGAGTTGATTCCGTGGACGCTCCGCTGACCTTGCTGGATCTCAGCCACACGAGCCACACGCAGGCTCGGACCGGCGTGCAGCGCGTCTGCCGTTCACTTCACCGCTCGCTCGGCACGCTCACTCGCCCGGACTCGATCCGTCCGATCACATGGGACCCCTACGCGGCCGCATGGCGCGCCTTGGATGAAGCGGAGGCGACGTGTGTTTCCACGGAAGAGGCATCGACGCGCCGTCGCTCGCAGTGGCCGCTCGCGCTCCGGTTACGCGGATGGGCACGTCGGGCCAGCCGCGCGGAGGAGCCCATCGCCGTGGGGCCAGCGCGGCTCATCGTGCCAGAGATCTTTTCGGCGCGGGTCGGTGCCGCGCTGCCACGGTTGCTCGCGTCGGTGAGCGGGCCGCGCATCGCGCTGTTCCACGACGCGATCGCATTGCGCCTGCCGGAGCTTACGCCGCGGTCGACCGTGGCCCGCTTCCCTGCCTACCTTCAGCAACTGCTGCAGTTTGACGGGGTCGCCGCCGTCTCGGAAGACTCCCGCGAGTCCTTGGTGGACTGGTGGCGCTGGCTGAGAATCGATCGCCCACCGCCGGTCATCGCGCTTCCCTTGGGCGTGGACCCGCCGCGACAAGACACCGTCCTCGCCCGGATGACGGCCCTTCCCGTCGTTCTCTCAGTCGGGAGCCTGGAAGGTCGCAAGAACCACCTTGCGCTGCTTACGGCGGCGGAATCTCTCTGGGCGTCCGGAGCGGCGTTCGAACTCCGGCTCGTGGGCCTCGTTCAGTCGGAGACCGGGCGCGCGGCTCTCAACGAGATCCGTCGCCTCCAACAGAAAGGCCGGCCGCTGCGTTACGACGGCCCCTTGAGCGAGCGCGCGCTCCGCGCGGCGTACCACGAGTGCGCTTTCACGGTCTACCCATCCTTGATGGAAGGCTTCGGATTACCGGTGCTTGAGAGCATCGGTTACGGCAAGCCCTGCATCTGCTCCCGCCGCGGGGCGCTCGGTGAATCCGCCCGGGGCGGCGGCTGCGTCGGGTTGGATCAGGTCGATGCACCCGCGCTCGCGGCGGCGATGGACGGTCTCCTCAAGAGCCCGAATCGCCTCCAGGCACTTGCACAGGAGGCGGCATCGCGTCCGCGACGGCACTGGGATACATACGCCAGCGAATTGCTGGACTGGATGACGGCGCTGCCTCGCCGCTCGGGCGCTCCCAACTGAAACCTGTTGCGTCGGCGAGTCGTCGGGACACCGTTGCACCTTCATGGCGTTCTCCCTCTTCACCAAGCATTCGAAGCCGCTCCTCGAACGGTGCCGCAACGACTACGCGACGAAGATGCGCCTGAAGTACGCGCCGTACTACCACGCAATGGAGGAGCAGGCCGGGACCCGCATTCGCCTGCGGGGCCGCGAGATGATCATGCTGTCGAGCAATGACTACCTCGGATTCTCCTTTCATCCGAAGGTCATCGAGGCGGCACAGGCGGCGATCCGCCAGTGGGGTACCAGCACGACCGGTGCGAGACCTTCCAATGGGTCGCGGACCTATCACCTCCGCCTCGAAGAGGCATTGGCTGAGTTTCTCGGTCATGAAGCCTGCCACGTCCACTCCGCCGGCTACCTGTCCGTCATGGCGAGCGTGGCCGGCTTTGCGCAGAAGGGCGACCTCGTCCTCGCGGACAAGAATCTGCATTCCTGCCTCTGGGATGGCATCCGCCTTTCCCACGCGGCCGTCGAGCGCTTTTCCCACAACAATCCCGACGATCTCCGCCAGCTCCTTGAGACGGCCGGTAGCGATGTCGTCAAGATGCTGGTGATCGAGGGCGTCTACTCGATGGAGGGTCACATCGCCCGTCTGCCGGAGCTCACGCAGATCGGTCAGCAGTTCGGCTGCTTCACGGTGCTAGACGACGCGCACGGTTTCGGCGTGCTTGGGCGTCAGGGACGCGGGACGGCCGACCACTTCGGTCTCACGGACAAGATCGATCTAGTCTGCGGCAGCCTCTCGAAGTCTCTGGCGAGCACGGGCGGTTTTGTCGCCGGTTCACGCGAGACGATCGAGTATCTCCGCACCCACTCGAAGCAGACGATCTTTTCCGCGGCCATCGCTCCAAGCCAAGCGGCCGCTGCCCTCGCCGCCCTCCAGCTGATGCAGTCCGAGCCAGAGCATCTGGAACGGCTCTGGCGCAACACCCGGCGCTACGTCGGTATCCTGAAGTCACTCGGGCTGGACACCTGGGAGACGCAGACTCCGGCGGTACCGATCGTGCTTGGTTCGCGCGAGAACGCCTACCGCTTCTGGAGCGCGCTGCTCGACCGCGACATCTTCACCGTGATGTCGATCGCTCCCGCAGTTCCCCCAGGGAAAGATCTGATCCGGACCGCGGTCTCCGCGATGCACACGGACGAGGAGATCGACCGCATCGGCGAGGCGATGGCCCACGCCGTGAAGTCGCTTTAGCGACTCCACCCGCCGGTACTCAACGGCACACGCGTCTCACCTCGGCCACCGTGTCACTCCAGCGCGGCAGGGGCCGCGTCACGGCTTCCTTTGTCTTCACCCACCACTGGGCTTCGTCAAACAGCATGCGCTCCAGTGCCTGCTCCCAGCCCCGTGCATCCCGCGCCGGAAGCAAGTCACAGCCGCCTCCCACCGCGCTTTCGCGGATCGAGTCCAAATCGCTGCAAAGGCAGGGTCGTGCCGCCCAAAGCGATTCGAGCACCGGCAGACCGCACCCCTCCGCCAAACTCGGAAAGGCGGTGCAACGTGCGCTGGCGAGCAACCCCCGGAGGCGGGCATCGTCGGCCCGCGTCTCGTGCACCAAGAGTCCAGGAAACGCGCGGCGCAGCTGCGAGATCCGCCGGACGATCGTCGCTCCGAACTGGGCATTGACCCGTCCGACCACGGTGAGGCGGAACAGCCTGCCGCGGCGCCACAGCGCCTCGGCCGCCTCCAGGAGCATGATCTGGTTCTTTCTTGGCTCGAGAATGCCCACCGCCACGACCGAACGCGGAGGGGGCGAAGCGGGAAGGCCTTGGCGTTCCCCGCCGAGTCCATCCGCACCTAAGCCCAGCACGCGGACGCGTGCGCGCGGCGTGAGACCTTGCCAACGCCACAGGGCCTGCAGGTCCCGCGCACTGTCCGCCGAGACGCACATCACGTCGTCGAACTCGGCTAGGAGCTTCACGTAGGCGGCGTGCCGTCCCACGCTCTTGCCCCACGTAATCAACGGATGTCGCAGCGGAATCGCGTCGTGGAAAATCGCCGCCGTACGGATCGAGCCCGTGCGCAGCCACTCCACCAGTCCCGGACGCTCTTCACTGGAGAAGAGTTCGCTCGTGAGAAAGCAGTCGCCGAGCGAGACGCTTCTCGACCACTGCGACCACACAATCGGGGTGACGTCCGTGCCGCCCTGCGCGCGGAGGCAGGCCGACACCCGGTTCAGTCCGGAGTGGTGGCGCGACCGCGCCGCCTGGGTGACATCAAGAAAGATCACGCTCCCCTCCTGGCTGAGTCGAAATACAACGCCACCAAACTCGCCGCATTACGACGCGCGTCGAAATGCGTCTCGACCCACGTGCGCGCGCCGCTGCGCAGTCGCTCCGCCAGCGCGTCGTCCTCCGCGATCCGGCACAATGCAGCCTCCCATCCTTTCCCATCGGCAAGGGCCACGACCAAACCCGTCTCGCCATCGGCAATGGCCTCCAGAGGGCCCGGCTGCGGCGTCGTGACGACTACCACCCCCGCACTCATCGCTTCCGGAATCACGTTCGGCAATCCGTCCCGATCGCCGCTCGCCGCGACAATGCCCGTATGCACGAGAACGTCCGCCCACTCCAGCGCACTCCAGACCTGCTCGTGAGGCACTTGACCGGGAAGCTGGACCTGCCGTTGCAACGCGGACGATTCGACCTGTTCGCTCAATCGATCCCGCAGCGGACCGTCACCAATAATCCGAGCCTCAAAGGGAAAGCCTCGATCGCGGAGTCGGCGGTACAGTGCCACTTGATCAGGCAGTCCCTTCTTCTCGACCAGACGTGCGACGCAGACAATGCGGAGAGGCCGCCGCGGCGTGCGAAGCGCTCGTCGCGCCGGAAGAGAATCCAGCCCGCGGCGGATCACGTGGACCTTACCCGCTCCGAGCCCGCGCTCGCGCAGGGTCGTCGCCGCCATCTGGGTCGAGGTGTGCACGAAGCGAGCGGCGGCGATCTTTTCCGCCAACCAGGGATCTCCTCCGTGCTCGTACAGGTCGTAGGCGTGAACCCCCACGCTGTAGGGGTGGCAGTTCAGGCGATACAGAATCCAAGCCGCCGTCGCCGGCGCCCCACCCCACACGGCATGAATCCATCCGTAACCTGCGCGCCGAAATTCCCGGTAGTGCACGCCAGCAAAACCGGCGCCCAGCAGGTTCTCCAGCAGGGTCAGCGGCGAGCCCGGACGCCGTGTCAGCACTCCTCGCACGAGCGTCCAGAAGACCCGGGGATAACGCACCGCCGCCCAGGGGATGATCCAGAGCAAGGTCGCCAGACGCCACTTGTTGAACGACGCAACGGGTACGCCGTCAAACGAGCCACCTCCTCCCCAGAACGAAAACAAGCGCACGTCCACGCCCAGTTTGCGCACCGCGCGCACTTCGCGCTGCAAGAAGGTCTCCGACGTCTTCGGAAACGTCGTAAAGAGGTACGCGACTGTCCCCGACTCTCGGGTCACGGTTTCCGTTCCTCCGTCTCCCGGGGTTCGATGGAAACAAAGGGCCGTCGCTCCAGCCTTACCCCCGCGGCCTCGGCGGCCAGGTTCACGATCTCGTCGATGAGCAGCGTCGGGTCTTCCTCGTAACGCAGGCCGAGGAAAGCCCGTCGGTAGTCGTCGAAGCGGCGACGATCCTGCATCCACGCGATCAGGATTCGCTCGAAATCCTCCGCCGACTCGATCTTCTCCGAGCCCGCCCCGTTGCGGAAGAATTTCCAGGTCAGCCGCTCCTGGGGCATGATGCCGCCGAAGGCATTGAACAGGATCGGGCAACGGAAGTGCAGGGCCTTCGCGCACGTCGTGGTGCCCCCGCGCGTCACGATGACGTCGCTCGCCTGCATCAGACGGTGAACCTGCTCCGAGTACCCTTCGATGTACATGCGCAACGCCGGATGCTGCGCGCGCCAGTGCACGAGTGCATGGTGCGTCTCCTTATCGCGTCCACAGATCACGATCGCCTGCACGTGGTTCGCATATCGCAGCAGTGCCGGAAGGAGTTCAAAGTGATTGTTCGCGCCGTTGCCTCCCGTCGCCAGGAACACGGTGAAGCGATTGGGAAGCAGACCAAGCTCGGACTCGCGGAAGCGCGCCAGTCCGGCGGCGTCGAAGACGTCGCGGTGCGCCCGCGGCAGCATCAGGTGACCCCGGACCCGGCAACGCTCGGCCGGGATTCCCCGACGCACCGCGAAGTCGCGCGCCGTGGGCGTCCGGGAAAAGTACAGATCGACGGTCGGCTCGATCCAGTTCACCGAGTAACCCCAGCCACCGGAGAACTCGCCGCAGTACGTGACGCACCGGACGCGCTGGGGGGCGAGCACCTCCCGGGCGAGCTGGAAGTAGCCGCGATTCAGGCAGTCGTGAACGCTTAGGATGAGATGCGGTCGATAGTCGCGCAGCACCTCGGTGTAGTAGCCCCGCCCCAGCGCGACAGTCCGCCGATTGAGCAAAGCGAGCAGTTCGATGATTGCGTAGTACGCGCTATGCAGGAACGGCATCCGGCGCTGGATCCAATTATACAGATGGACGCCGCCGCGGTTCACGACGGACGAGCGCTCGAGCATCTGCTCGATTCGGACGTCCACCCCATGCTGGTAAAGCTGGAAGCACCAATCAGCGAAGGCCTCGGCGCGCGCGTCATGACCGCCGCCCGTGCTCGAGGTAAGAACGAGGATGCGAACCTGCTCCACCGGTCAGCGGCCCCCGAAATACCAGGCCAGCGAAGCCCGAAGCAGCCGCTGGGGAACGAGGCGGGCCAGAAGCGGCGCCAGCCGAGCCTGAAAGAATGCGCCACTGCGCACCACCCCCGAGCGCCCGCGCCGCAGCGCGACGCCCAGATCCCGGGCGGCACGTTCGGGTTCCGGAGCGTGCTCTAGATTGTGTTCCAACCCCTGCCAGAGGCGACGCTGCCAATCGTGATCGAGGGTCGCGGAGACGTGCATGGTTTTGTTGAACGCGGTTCGGTAGTCTCCCGGACGGAAGTCAATGACGGTGACACCGGTTCCGCGGCATTCAAACATCAAACTTTCACTCAGCGCGGAGAGCCCGGCCTTGCCCACATTGTAGCTGCTCATCAGCGGCAACGGAAACTCCGCAGCCAGCGAAGAGACGTGGACCAAGGTACCGCGCTCGGGCCGTCGAGCGTGGAATCCGTGCAAGGCCAGTCGACTCAAACGTGCGGTGGTAAGCAGCAGCACGCCCACGTTGCGCTCCCACGCCGCGGGATCCGCGTTCGCGAAGCCGATGAACTCGCCCGCGCCGGCATTTTGGATGCAGACGTCGAACGCCCCTCCCGCCGCGCGCTGCGCCTCCGTGAACGCCGCCTCTGCACCCGCCGGATCGGCGAGATCGAGCCGGACCGCGTGAAACCGTCGGTCGCCCGACCAGGTCTCAAGCCGGTCGACCTCCCGCGCTGTTCCCCAGACCTCAAATCCATCTGCGCGCAGCATCGCGACAAAGGCCCCGCCCAATCCCCCGCTCGCACCCGACACCCACGCGGTGCGGCGACGCAGCTCGCGTTCACTGGGAGCCACTGACTCGCCGCTACGCACGGCGAAAGACGAGGCAAACGTTGGCGCCGCCAAAACCACTGCTGTTGTTCAGCACCACGTGCGGCGCGACCGACTGAGTCTCCCTTGGAATGTTCATTCCTGCACACTCCGGATCGAGCCGTGTGATGTGGGCCGACCCAGGGATGAAACCCTCCCGCAGGGCCAACGCACAGAAACCGGACTCCATCGCGCCCGCCAGCGAAAGACCGTGGCCCGTCAAGGCCTTCGTCGAACTCACCGCCACCCGGTTGAGGTCCGGCCCGAAGACCGCGCGCAATGCCTTCACCTCCGAGACGTCACCGATCGGCGTCGAGGTCGCGTGCGCATTCACGTAGTCCACATCAGCCGCGGCGATTCTCGTCGACTGCAACGAACGCTGCATCGCGAGACGAAGGCCGTGCCCCTCCGGATGCGAGATCGCCACGTTGTGTCCGTCGGAGGCCTGACCCCACCCCGCGACCTCGCAGTAGGGAGTCACCCCGCGCCGCAGGACTTCATCCTCCGTCTCGAGCACGAGCACTGTCGCTCCGCCCGTGCCCACGAAGCCATCCCGGGCGACATCGAAGGGCCGCGAGGCGGTTTCGGGATCGGGATTGAGTGAGAGCGCTCGCATGCCGGCGAACGGCAGGATCGTCTCGACGTTGCCGTCCTCCGCTCCGACCACGAACATCCGTTTCTGCCGGCCCAGCTTGAGGTCATCGAACGCGAATCCGAGGGCGTGCGACGAGGACGCGCACGCGGACGAAAATCCACACGAGGCGCCCTTGATCTTGAAATGCGCGACCAGATTGAACTGCACCGTACCGGCGATCGACGCCACGATTCCAAGGGGCGGACACCGCATCACGCCCTGCTGACTCATCTGATTGAGCAGGCGTCCGAGGATCACCGGGGATCCGCCGGACGCGGCGTAGAGGCCAGTCTCCTCGTTGGAGACCTCCCCCTCCGCCAGCCGCGCGTCCCGGATCGCCTGCTGCATCGCACAGTAGGCGTAGAGCGCATTCGGGCAGAGGCTCCGCAACACCTCGCGCTTCAGTCGATAATCGGCCGGGTACGTCCAGTCCTCGGGATCGGACGAATCCACCGCGAACCCGCGCACTGGGGCCGCGACCTTCACGGGCACCTCCGGCTTGTCGAAGGGCGGATAGCGGAGCATCCCGTGGCGCAGCTCCCGCAGGCTCTGCACGACCGAATCCCGGTCGTTGCCGATGCTGGTGATGAAGCCTACTCCCGTGACGAAAATCCGAGACATGATGTACGCCCGGTCGCAGCGCACCGCGCTGGGACGGAACATTGAAAATGGTGGCGCCCCGGAAAGCGGGGTCAACGCGGGAACGATCTGCTCCTGCTCCGCGGACTCAGGACGCAGCGACGGAGGCGGCCCCGAGCGGCGGCTGACCGCCGGACACATCCCTGGGACGAGCCGCCGACCCAGCGCTGCTCTCGCGCGGGGCGAATTCGCCCCCGACCTCATCCACGTACGCGAACGTCAGCGTGATCTCCTCGGCAACAGCCGCCTTCTCCTGTCCAACGCGGATGGAGCCCTCGAACGTCGCCAGCGGCATCTTCACGCGACGCGGACGCACGCTCAGGGAAAGCGTATCGCCGGGACGGCAAATGCGGTGACACCGCACGCCCTCGCAACTCGTGAACAAGATCCGGCTGGGGTCGACCCGCTTCCCCGGCTCGGCTTGGGAACCCTCGAGCAGGAAGAGCACCGCAAGCTGACCCAACGCCTCGAGCATGATCGACGCAGGCAGCACCGGGTTGTCCTTGAAATGCCCCTGCAGGAAGAACTCCTGGCCGGTGATCTTGTACTTGCCCTGCGCCCCGGCCGAGCCGATCTGCGCCTCGTTGATGAAAAGAAATGGAGGCTGGATCGGCATGATGGACGCCACCTGCTCCACCGGCAGGAATCGCGTCGGCTTCGGCAACGGGAGCCCGCGCACCTTGCAGTCGATGAAGGTCTTCACGTCCCCCACCGTGCGAAGATTGCGCAGCTCGTCGTTATTGGTCTGCATCTGCAGCACCTCTTCGACGAGCATGACGATTTCCATCATCGTGAGGGAGTCCACGCCGAGGTCCTCGACCAGACGCAGGTCGTCATCGCCCTCGCGCAGCTTGGGGCGGAGTTCCGACTCCACGAATCGCTCAATCACGCCAAGAACGATCGTCGGCAGAACCCCCGGATCCCGCGTCCGGCGAAACTGTACCGCCGCTTCAACCGTGGCGGCCGAGCAACGCTTCAGCGACTCGCGCATCGCGACCTCGTCCTCGGGCGAGAAGGTCTTGGCAGGCACCTCCGGCCGGACAGGGGAGGGATCGATACTCGGAACTGCGTCGGACATGAGGGAGATGAGTAAGTTATCGGGGTTTCTGAAGTAAACGCAAAAGGAGCCGGGCCGCAGGATCATCCTTATGGATGATCCGTCCTCGATTTACCGGAGACCAAGACGCATGACTTGAAGTATCGGCGGGCGTGGCAGGGTCGAACCCCGAAGGGGCCGAAGGCTTCGCACCGCCGAGGCGGACTTTTGCAGCAAATCGCTGGCTCCGGAGGCATTCACGCGACATCTTCTTGCCGACCGGCCATTCTTGGTGCCGCCTTACCCCTCCCCTCGTTAACTACCCCGCATGCGGGACTATTTTGCACGCCGCCTCCTCCTGATCCCCCCGACGCTGCTGGGGATAACGCTGATCGTGTTTCTGATCACCCGCGTGGTGCCCGGAGGTCCGATCGAGCGCGCGATCATGGAGGCAAAGACCGCTGAGAACGCCATGGCCGGCGGAGCCGATGCCGGTCGGGGGGCGATCTCCGAGGAACAGCTGGCGCAACTCAAGGCGTACTACGGCTTCGACCAGCCGCCCCTGACCGCGTACGTGACTTGGCTCGGCAAGGTGCTTCGGGGTGACCTCGGAACGTCCTATCGCTTCAACGAACCGGTCCTGAACATCATCCTTGAGCGGCTTCCGGTGTCCCTGACGTTCGGTCTGATCACGCTGGTGCTCGTCTACACGATCTGCATCCCGCTGGGGGTCCTCAAGGCGATCAAGCACCGCACGGCCCTCGACAACATCACCTCCGCGATCGTGTTCACCGGCTACGCGATCCCCGGCTACGCGCTCGGCGCGATCCTCGTCGTCTACCTAGCCGCGCGGCGCGGGTGGTTTCCGATGGGAGGCTTCGTCGGTCGCGACTTCGCCGACCTTTCACTCGGAGGCAAGGTGATCGATTTCGCACACCACGCCGCGCTCCCGCTGCTCTGCTACACTGTCGGCAGCTTCGCCTTGGTGACGCTCCTGATGAAGAATCACCTGATGGACAACCTAGCCGCAGACTTCGTGCGCACGGCCGTGGCCAAGGGGGTGTCGTTCCGCACCGCCGTCGTGCGTCATGCACTGCGCAATTCGCTCATCCCGATCGCCACCCATTTCGGGCACAACTTCACGCTGCTGGTCTCGGGGTCGTTCCTGATCGAATTCATCTTTGATATCAACGGCATGGGCTTGCTCGGCTACACGTCCGTGGTCGATCGCGACTACCCGACAGTGATGGGCGTGCTACTGATTTCCTCACTCCTGCTGCTGCTCGGCAACATCCTCTCCGACGTGCTGGTGGCCTTGGTCGATCCCCGGGTGCGATTCAAGTAGCCCCAGCCCCGCATCACCCATGCGCCTCCCGCTGCCGAGCCTTCGCCTCAATCCCCTCACCCGGAAAAAGCTTCTGCGCTTCCGGCAGATTCGGCGTGGATATGTCTCTTTCCTGATCCTCTGCGGACTGGTCGTTCTTTCCGTCGCCGCCGAGTTGCTTGTGAACAGCCGCGCGCTCGTGGTCCGCTACCAGGATCGCTGGTACTTCCCGACCTACGGCGCCATCCACACGGGGCGGGACTTCGGCATGGGCTACGACTACGAGGTCAATTACCGGGACCTCAAGGCGCAGTTCGCCGGCACCGACAACTGGGTCCTCCTTCCTCCGATCCCCTATAGCGCGGTGGAAAACTGCTACCGCAACGAGACGTTTCGGCCGCGCCCACCCGACTGGTCCAAGGGCCACTTCCTCGGCACCGACCAGATCAACCGAGACATCCTCGCACGCCTGCTCTACGGGTTCCGCAACGCGCTGGTCTTCGCCGGGTGCTTCATCCTCCTCACCTACCTGATCGGCATCACCGTGGGCTGTCTCATGGGTTACTTCGGCGGGTGGTTCGATCTGTTCGTCCAGCGACTGATCGAAATCTGGTCCAACGTTCCCTTCCTCTTCGTCGTCATCATCGTCGCCTCCGTCGTGCCGGCAGGCGTCGGCATGAGCCTCTGGGTCCTGCTCACGATCGTCGTGCTGTTCTCATGGACCGGCATGACCTACTACATGCGCTCGGCGACCTATCGCGAGAAGGCCCGCGACTACGTTCACGCTGCCCAAGTGCTGGGGGCTTCGACCCGCCGGATTATCTTCAGTCACATCCTGCCGAACACGCTCTCGACGATCGTCACGTTCATTCCCTTCACCGTCGCGGGAGCCATCAGCTCGCTGACCGCGCTGGACTTCCTCGGCTTCGGTCTGCCGCCGCCTACCCCGAGCTGGGGTGAACTGCTCCGCCAAGGTACTTCCAACCTCAACGCGCCCTGGATTGTCGCCTCCGCCTTCTCGGCCCTCGTCGTCGTCCTGGTCCTCGTCACGTTCATCGGCGAGGCAGTCCGCGAGGCGTTCGACCCCAAGAAATTTACCACGTATCAGTGATCCCATGACCTCATCCTCCACTTCTCCGGACTTCGTGCGTCGCCTGCTGGCCGTCACCGCATCGTCACTCGTCCTGTTCCTTACCACGGGGTGCGGCCCCAAGGCGCCGCCGGAGTCCGGCGCTACATCCACCAACGCGGCGGCCACCGCCGGCCCGGACATGGAGGCAGACCTCGCCCGGACCGTTGCCGCGCAGTCTTCGTTCTACCAGACGCGCCCGCTCTCGGACATCCCAGCATCGCTCACCTGGCAGGACGGCTCCGACCTGCCGGAATTCGCCGATCCAGCCGCACGCAAGGGCGGCACCTTCCGCTACTACATGCAGGACTTTCCCCGCACCCTGCGCACGATTGGGCCCGATGCCACGGGCGGCATTCGACCGTACCTGCTCGACCACGTCGCCGTTTACATCCTGCACGCTCATCCCAACGTCGCCGGCCGCATGTACCCAGGCCTCGCGCGGGAATGGGCCGTCGATGCCGACAATCGCACCGTCTATTACCGGCTCAACGCCGATGCCCGCTGGTCCGACGGCCGCCCCGTCACGACCGCCGACGTGGTGTTCACCTTCTACATGATGCGCAGCCCGGATCTCGGCGAACCGTGGTACAACAATTTCTACAGCAAGCGCTACGAACGATTGACCGTCTACGACAACCTCACGTTCTCTCTCACGGCTCCCGAGCGGAAGCCCAGCCTCGACGTCGATATCAGCCAATTCGCTCTCTACGCTCGGCATGCCTTCAAGGACTTTGGCCCCGGCTGGCTGGAGCGTTATCAGTGGCGCACGCTGCCGACGACCGGAGCCTACACCCTCCTCGATCGCGATGTCGAAAAGGGTCGCTCAGTAACGCTGACGCGCGTGCAGGATTGGTGGGCCAAGGACAAACGATTCTTCCGCGGACGCTTCAATCCAGACAAGTACCGCCTCGAAGTCATCCGCGATCCAGACAAGGCGGTCGAAGCCTTCGCTCGCGGCGACCTCGACATGTTCCCGCTTTCCCTACCCAAGTTCTGGTACGAGACGATTCCCGACGACCACCCCGCGGTGAAGTCCGGTGCCATCGTAAAGGCGAAGTTCTTCAATCGCATTCCGCGTCCGGACTGGGGCCTGTGGATCAACTCCCACAAGCCGCTCCTCAACCAGACCGAGGTAAGGCTCGGCATCCAACACGCGGCGAATTTCGACTTGGTGTGCCAGCAGTTCTTCCGCGGCGATGCAGTCCGTTTGGAGACGCGCTCGGACGGCTATCCCTTCAGGGCTCACCCCACCCTCACCTACCGCCGCTTCGATCCCGATCTCGCGAGAACCCATTTCGCCAAGGCCGGCTTCACCCAGCAAGGACCCGATGGCGTGCTCACCACCGCGAAAGGCGAGCGCCTCTCCTTCACGCTCACCACGTCCCGGCCCGATCTGCGAGACCTGCTTCCGATTCTCAAACAAGAGGCCCTAAAGGCGGGTCTGGAGTTGCGACTGGAGGTCCTGGATCAGACCACCGGCTGGAAAAAGGTCCAAGAGAAGAACCACGAAATCACGCTCGTCGCCCTCGCGCGATCCGTGGAACCCTACCCACGCTACTGGGAAATCTACCACGGCTCGAACGCGTACGAGGACGCCTACCTCGATGCCGCCGGAAAGCCGGTGGCCAAGACCTCCGAGGGAACGCCGAATCCCGCGCCGTCGAAGGTCCGCGTCCAGACCAACAACATGACGATGACATTCGTCCCCGAACTGGATCGCCTGATCGAGGCCTATGACAAGGCCGAGACCATGGATGAGATCCGCCGGATCGCCGCCCAGATCGAGCAGATCATCTACGACCATGCGTCGTGGGTGAACGGATGGACCATGCCCTTCTATCGCGTCGGCTATGCCCGCCACATCCGTTGGCCAGCCGGCTTCAATGTCGCCCAGAGCCGCACCGCAGAGGAGTTTTTCCTCTCGTGGATCGACGAGGATGCCCGCCGAGAGAGCGAGGAGGCTCGTCGCTCCGGCCGGACGTTCCCGCAGCAGGTCCTGACCTTTGATCAATTCGCCCGCTGAGATCCGATCCGCAGTGAGCGCCGCTCCTCCTTCTTCTAACCAGCCCGACGTCATCCTCGACGTCCGCAATCTGGTCACCACGTTCGACACCGACGCGGGAACCCTGACGGCGGTCGACGGCGTGAGCCTGCAGGTGCGCCGAGGGCGCACCCTCGGCGTGGTGGGGGAATCGGGCTGCGGCAAGAGCGTGACCGCGCTGTCAATCATGCGCCTGCTGCCGCAGCCCATGGGTCGCATCCGCAGCGGCAAGATTCTGTTTGAAGGAGAAGACATCTCCTCCCTCCCGATCGAGAGCATGCGGCGCATCCGCGGAGGCAAGATCGGGATGATCTTCCAGGAACCGATGACCGCCCTCAACCCGGTCCACTCCATCGGTCGCCAGTTGAGCGAGGTATTTCTGCTGCACCGGACGCGAGATCGCGGCGAGGCGCTGCGGTTGTCCGTCGAAATGCTCGCCAAGGTAGGTATTCCCTCGCCCGAGATTCGGGTTGGCGAATACCCACACCAACTGTCGGGCGGAATGCGGCAGCGCGTCGTCATCGCCATGGCCCTCGCCTGCTCCCCGTCGCTCGTCATCGCTGACGAGCCGACCACCGCGCTCGACGTGACGATCCAGGCACAGATCCTCGATTTGATGCGGTCGCTCCAGCACGACATGGGCATGGCGATTCTCCTGATCACGCATGATCTCGGCGTCATCGCCGAGATGTGCGACGACGTGGTCGTGATGTACGGGGGACGCGTCGCAGAGTGCGGTCCGGTCGAACAAATCTTCCGAGCCCCCTCGCACCCCTACACGCGGGGACTCCTGCAGTCCATTCCCCGGCTGAGCACACCGCGGAAAAGCCGTCTCAGCGTCATCGAGGGCATGGTCCCCGGTCTCGCCGACCTGCCCATCGGTTGCCGCTTCCAGAATCGCTGCCCACACCGCGTCGAAGCGTGCGTCGTCCAGCCGGCGACGGACGAAGTTTCCGCCGGGCACCACGTTGCCTGCCACCGGTGGCGTGAGCTCGGTCATCCCGGGGAGGTTGGTTCATGAGTGCCACACTTCTCGAGGTCCGCGACCTGCAGATGCACTTTCCGGTGAAGGAGGGCGTGTTCCAGCGGGCCCGCAAGGTCTGCCGGGCGGTGGATGGCGTCAGCTTCACCCTGCGGGCCGGCGAGACCATCGGCCTCGTGGGCGAGTCCGGCTGCGGCAAGTCAACACTGGGCAAGAGCATCGTCCGGCTGAACCGGCCCACCGCCGGAACGATCCGCTTCGACGGCGTCGATCTCGCCCCCCTATCCACGAAGCAACTCAAGGCCCACCGGCGGAACCTGCAGATGATCTTCCAGGATCCGGTGGAGTCGCTCAACGCCCGCCACATGGTCGGCGAGATCATCTCCGAACCGTTCCTGATCCATGGCATCGGGGATGCGTCATGGCGCCGCCGCAAGGTGCTCGAACTCCTCGACAAGGTCGGCCTGCCGGCGGGTGCTGCGGAGCGGTACCCATTCGAGTTCTCAGGCGGCCAGCGGCAGCGGATCGGCATCGCCCGGGCGATCGCACTCGAGCCGCGTCTGATCATCTGCGACGAGCCGGTCTCCGCGCTCGATGTCTCCATCCAGAGCCAAGTCCTGAACCTGCTTCTCGATCTGCAGCGGGAGATGGGGCTCAGCTACTTGTTCATCGCGCATAATCTCGCGGTCGTGAAGCACGTCTCCGACCGCGTCGCGATCATGTACCTCGGGCGAATCGTCGAATTCGCGGACGCCGATGATGTCTATCGGGATCCGCGCCATCCCTACACGCGGGCCCTGATCTCCGCCATCCCCGAGCCCAACCCGCAGCGCGTGCGCGAGCGGATTGTGCTCTCCGGGGATGTCCCTTCACCCATCAATCCGCCGAGCGGCTGCCCATTCCACACGCGCTGCCCGCATGCCACCGAGCGCTGCCGCGCCGAGCAGCCCGCGCTGCGCGAGGTCGCCGGGCGCACCGGTCATACGGTCGCGTGTCACTACGATCTGGTCTGACGCTGCATCCCCCGCCCCTTCCATGCGCCACTGCATCTATCCCGGCACGTTTGATCCCATCACCTATGGCCATCTTGACGTGCTGCGACGGGCCGCTCGCCTCTTCGATCGAGTGACGGTCGCCGTGGCCGTAAATCCGGGGAAAGGGCCGTTGTTCACCGCCGACGAGCGAATCGCGATGATTCAGCCGCACTTGGCCGAGTGGCCCAACGTCGCCATTACGTCTTTCGGAGGGTTATTGATGGAGTTCGCCCGCGAGCAGAAGGCCGATGCCATCATCCGCGGACTTCGCGCACTCTCTGACTTCGAGTTTGAGTTCAATATGGCGCTCATGAATCGCCATCTGGAACCGACCATCGAGACGCTCTTTGTGATGCCCAACGAGCAGTTCAGCTACTGCAGCTCAACGCTCGTCAAGCAGGTCGCACGGTACGGTGGGGACGTGAATCACTTTGTCCCCGCGAACGTAGCCGCCGCGCTCCGCCGATCCTTCACCGCGCCCAAGCCCTGAGGGAACCGGCGCGGTGCTCCTAGTCGCCCGTGGGGGTGTGCCCCACGGCCGGCCCGTAAAGCAAGGCATTCATCAGCACCTTGGTGCTGGCATGCCACACGAGGCGCAGCCCGGGTTCTTGCGTCATGAGGATGACGCGGCCCTCGCCGACGGGTTCCTCGACAACCGCCGCGGTGCCGCGAATCAAGGGCTCGGTGTTGTCCTTCCAGATGAATCCCGCCACGCGCAGAGCGTCCGTCGGCTGCTCGGGGAAACGCAACACGTTGGTTCCCGACGTGCTGCCCTGCAGGAAGAAGTCACCTTCAACCAAGATGGGGAGCATCGGAGTTTCGATCCCGAACGTCAGGAAGTGGAAATGGTCCACCTCGGCTCGCAGGATCGCACCCGGGACAGCCAGGGGCTTGAGCGGCTTCCCGGACGCTGGTTTCCTGGGCTCGCTGACTGGGAGCGGCGGCTGATCCCCGCCTGCAGTCGTGCGCTCGGCTCTGGCCGCAAAGGGTCTCGCGTCATCCGCGAGGTCGGGGGACTCCTCCTCACCCACCACTTTCGCCGTCGTCAACTCCGCCTCGGCATCGACCAGAAAGCGGGCTGCGCCGCCTACCGCCACGAGGGTCCCTCCGTGCTCCATCCACGTCTTGAGCCGAGCAACGCCCTCGTCACCCAACCTGCGCCGGTAGGCCGAGTCCGATCCTTGGGGCAGAACCACGACATGAAAGTCCTCCAACGGCATCTCCGTCAGCGCGTCCGCGGAGACCGGCACGACATCGAATCCGTAAACGTCTTCGATCACGGCCCGCAGCGAACCATAACTGCTCGGCTGGGTCGGCTCTCCAGCAAGGAGGACGATCTGCGGCCGCTTCAACGCCACAACGGAACCGGAACCGACGCCTGTGATGCCTTCATCGATGTAGGCCGTGTCCACCGGCACAACCAGCGCACCAGCCTGCTGGGCCAAGCTGGAGATGCGCTCGTGGAGCAGGGCCGGATTCCGTTCGACGCGCACGACGAAGGTTCCGCGCGGCCACGTCCGCTCCGCCGCCCGTAGGGGGCGGATCGCCGCTCCGACCCGAAATCCCTCCGCAAGCAACGAGAACGCCAGTCGGTACCCAGCCTCGCTCTCAGGGGAGAAGACATAGGCCGAGGACGCCCGCGCGGGGGCGGCCGGCCTCTCCGGGGCCCACGCGGCCGCAAGCGGAACCGCCTTTGCACCGACGTCCGGCGTCCAATACGCCTCCACACCAAAGGCCAGCGGGAGCGCCCACGCGGTGAAATCGTAGAAGTCGTACTCAGCCTTCGAGGCATTCTCCCCGCGCGCTTCGTTGCGACGCCGTTTATCCTCCTGCCTCTCCAGAAAACTCGCATCCTGAGCCGAGTCGCGCTCGAGCAGCGCCCGGGCGACCCGGCCCTTGGGTTGAGCGAGGTCCACCGTGAGAGTGCCGGCCGGAAACGTGCGCAGGGCCTCCACCGCGCCTTCGTAGGAATGGACATCCTTGATTTCCATCGCCGTCTCCAATCGACCAACCTCAACCCCGTTACGCTGAAGAACGTCCATCAACCGATGAAGGCGCCCCGGATCAGCGGCCGGAGGAAAAACGAATCGTCGCACGTTGCCTTCGCCTCCCGCCCGGAGGGAGGCGACGAAGAACTCACGGAAGTCACGC
>CAIOYO010000083.1 GCA_903862595.1 uncultured Opitutaceae bacterium
CGTGGTGCGGTAGAAGTTCTCCAGCACCGGCCGGGGTGTGGGGGCGGTGAGGAGCGAGCCGACGATCGTTCCGGCGAACGAGAGCGCGGTCATGAGCAGGAATTGGGAAACCTCGGGCAGTTCGGGGTTGAGCAAGCGCTGCACGATGGCGCCCACATTTCCGATGGCGGACCCGGTGATCATGCCCCACGCATTGCACCGCCACCAGTAGAACCGCAGGACCTGCGGAGCCAGTTGTCCGGAGATGAGTCCCATGATCAGCCAGCCGAAGAGGCTGTTGATGTTCGTCGCGGCGACTCCGAAGTAGAAGCTGATCACGACGATCGAGAGCGTTGAGGCGTACGAGGCGAGAATGAGTTCCCGGTTCGTGGCCGTGGGGCGGAAGAGATTCTGATACAGGTCGCGGACAAAGTAGCTGCCCGCGTGATTCACGAGGCCGTTCTTGCAGGACATGAGTGCGGCCACCATGGCCACAAGCACGAGGCCCTTGAATCCCGCCGGGAGCATCTGCAGGAGCACGGCGGGTAGGATGATCTCGGGATTGATGGTCCCGCCGATGCCGACCAAGGGGAGGCGGTTTCGCCAGTCGTCACCCAGCGCGTTGCGCAACTCGCCGATCAGGGGGACTGGGTAGCGATCCGGATGATTGACGATGGCGCTCGTGGTGTCGTGCCAGATCGCCGCCGAGATGTCGGGAAAGTGCGCGTGAATGGCGCGCGCGGCTGACTCGACCCCGGAGGTGTCAGGGAAGAGTCGGTGAACCAGATAGATGCCCATCACCGCGAAGCCGATCATCAGCGGCCAGCGGAACATGACCATTACGCCCTGCAGAAGCGACTGGAGCCCGCACTCCCGGTCGCTCTTCGCTCCGAAGTAGCGCGGCTCCGCGCCGGTCGCCAGCCCTCCGATAACGTTACGGAGCAGGTAGAAGCCCGCCATCAGGATCAGGGGCGAGTACGCTTCGTAGCCTGGTGGCATCGGGGTGTGCCACGCGGGCAGCGAGTGGGTCCAGTCGGGGTTGCCCGTGACCTGCGCCGCGGTTGCGGCAAGCTCCGCACTGCTGGGGACCAATTGCCACGCGAGGACCGAGACCGTGATGCACGAGGCAATGACCACCACGCCCTGCACCAGATCGGTCAGCACGACGCCGTAGAATCCGGAGCCGACGGTGTACAGCGTCGTCACCGTGATCAGGACGAGGGTGGTGTAGAATGGGGGCCAGGGGAAAAAGATCCCGAGGAACAAACTCGCGCCCCGGATCAGGACCGCGAGCAAGGTGACGGTGAAGATGAGGTTGGAAAGCGCGATGATGACCCGCACGCCGTTCGCGGCCGGGCCGTCTCCGAAGCGGTACTTCATCCACTCCGCACCCGTCATGCAGCCCGACCGGCGATGCCACTTGCCCGTGAAGGCGAGCATGAAGGCGAGAATCAGCACCGCCCCTCCCCGGAACTCAATGAAGAGCCCGCGAGGACCGAGCATGTACAGGAACGACGTGATGATCATCGTCCCCGTGAGATCGAACCAGTTCGCCATGCCCGCCACTCCGAGGAAGTACCAGGGCAACCGCTTGCCTCCGAGGAAGTAGTGGTCAAGGCTGGTGCTCGCTTTGCGACTCATCAGCACGCCCATCGTAAGGCTCAGCAGGAGGTAGCCGCCCATGAGGGCATAGTCGATCGGGGCGAGTGAATGCATGGGGTAAAAAGGGGAGGGGCGGCTGCTTCGCGTCTCAGGGCCGAATCGCGAGGGGAAAGCGCAGGGTGATGATCTGCTTTCGCGTGAGTCGGCACCGGCAGGCGCCTCGGACCAGTCGGATCGGCCGGCCAATCGCCTGACTTTCGAGATCCACGCGCTGCGCGGTTGTTACCCGCCCGGTCGCGCGGAGCCGCTCCGCCACGTCAATCACCGCCGTGCCAGTCCGCTCGGTGGGATTGTAGAGCCGCACCTCCACGGCTCCCTCCACTTCGCGCACGCTCGTGACCAGCACCGGACCCGAGACGGTGAGGAGTGAGTCCGTCGCCGGGAGTCGGCGCTGCCGCGGCGCGACGGACGCGTCCCAACGGGCCAGTTGCGCCGTGCGAAGTCCTGCGCCCAACTGGACGCCGTATTCGCCGAGGCGGATGCGGTCGGGTTCACCGCGGAGTGGTACGATCCAGTAGCGGGCCGTGATGGGACCGAGTTGCTGGCCTTCCGGCTCGCCGTTCGTGAAGATCGTGCGGCGTGTGCCGCGCAGGAGGGTCAGCGCGAGGGGGCGCTCCGGCAGATCCCGGACGCAACAGTCGAGCAGGCCTGAGGAAACGATCGCGAGGCCGCGACGGGCATCCGAAACCGATGTCCACGTCTGTTGCGGGCAGGTTTCTACCGCCATCTCCCGGTACTCATGCGCATCCTTCGGCAGGGAGATGGGTCGCCGCACTACATCGAAGGCGCCGTCGGAGAGCGTGGTCGTTGCCTTCGCCTCGGAGGGAAAGAGGACACGCAGGCGATGATCGCGCGCGGTGTTGTCGACGGTCGTCACGATTTCGACCCGGTCTGCACCGGCCCGAAGGGTCACGAGGCTATCGATGACGACCTCGGCCCGGTCGCTCGAACGGAGCATTCGTTCGAAGTTGAACTCGGCCGGCACGCGGAGTCCGACCCGGACGCGGAAGCGCGTGAGCAGCGGGCCATCGTGGAGCAAGGCAACATCGGCGGGGGTGGCGGTCGAAACGTAGACCTGCTCGTTGACGGCTTGGCCATGGTACCAACCATCGCCGATGTCCGCGCTGTCCTCGAACGTGAGCAGTCGCCGGTAGGTCTGGCGCGTCTGCTTGTCGAAGAGCGTGAGAGATCCGTTGCTCTCGATTGTGACGGCGAGGTGTTCGTTCGCCATGGAGCGATCGCTCGTGGCGAGGCCGGGAGCAGCTGGGTGCCGGGTCGGCAGCATCGACGCCCAGACGATCTCGTCCTTGGGCTTCACCTCGCCCTCGCGGATCGTCAGCGTCGTGTATCCCAGCGCGGGAAGCGGCAGCGACAACGCAACGGTGACGTCGTTGCTCCGATGGGGCTGCGGAAACTTGAAAGGAGACGCGTTCCGGGAGCGCATCTGATCTCGAGCCTGGGCCAGCCGCTGGTACGGAAGTTCACGTCCATCGGCGGTATAGATTCGGAATCCGGGTTTGGGCTCGAAACCGAAGAACTCGTTGAAGCACTGCCAGTCCGCCGGGATCTGCAGCGTGAGTTCCACCGTCTCGTCGACCGGGCGCGTGAGCGGGTTGGCCACGAGCACGCGGATTTCCCGCTCGCCGATTTCACCCTCGACCGACGCTGCGACCAAGCGCAGGGCCTCGCTGCAAACGCGCTCGCCGACCTGCTGGCACTGAGCGAAGCGGTACTTCATGTCGTCGTGTACCGCATCGATGCTGCATCCGCCGATCGAGTCGTGCGGATGGTTCTGGAGGAGCCAGCGCCACGCGTGGTCGAGAAAGTCCGTCGGGTCATCCCCGCCCGCGTACACCTGTGCGAGAAGTCCGAAGGGCTCGGCCCAGTGGCACAGCAAGGTCTGGCATTCCGCGTTGGCGTGCTTCAGGCGCACTCGGCTGGTGAGGACCCCGGGGATCAGCCACTGCTGGTCTTCGATGAGGGGTGCCCGAGCGTACTCGCGCAGCTCTCCGCGGACCGTGTCGCGGATCTGGGTGACGTGCGGCAGCAGATCCGCGATATAGGCGTCGAGACTGCTGTGCTGAATGGCTCCCGGCAGACCGTCCGCTGGCTTCAGCGATCGCAGGACGCGGTAGTGATCGGGATCGTATTCGAGGTGATCGCAGCCATCGAAGATGAGGACGGGCGGAATCGCGGAGCGGGCGGCTTCGCGATTAATGAACGTGACGTGATCGCGGCGTGAACGGGCCTCGTCGAAGGCCGCGTCCGGCTGGGTGCCACGGCGTACTTCGTAAGCGTAGTCGCCGTAGCCGGCGCGGCCGAAGCGGAACGTCGGAATGACGGTGCCATCGCTGCCCACCCACCGAAAGTGGGCGTCGCGTCGAGGCTCGATTCCCCGCCAGATGAAGGCGGCGCGAATGCCAAAGCCGGCGAAGATCTGGGGCAGCTGGCCGATGTGCCCGAAGAGGTCGCAGGCAAACCCGGCTGAGGAAGGAATCGCGCCGAGGTCGCGGGCGATGCGGCGGCCGAGGCGGAGGTTGCGGACGAAGGACTCGCCGGACACGAGCCACTCCTCGGGCAGGACGTACCATGGGCCGACACTGAGGCGACCCGTGCTCGCGAGTTTCTCCACCAACGCCCGGCGATGGGGGCGGATCTCAAGGTAGTCGTCGATCACGATCGACTGCCCGTCCGTGGTGAAGGGGCCGGCGAGGGCGCCTGATTCGAGGTCGCGGAGGGTGCGATCGAGGAGTCGAACGAGCCGGTGCCGGATCACCTGGGCCGGCTGCAGCCACTCGCGGTCCCAGTGGGTGCTCAGCACGTAGTGGACTGGTCGTTCGACACGGGATCGCTGCTGGGAACGGCGGGAGGGGCGGGCCATGGAGATGGGGAGCAGGGGGCTTAGACCACTTGCGTCAGGCGCTGAATGCGGACGTCGTCAAAGCGGTCGTTCTCGTCGGTGCTGCGGGTCGAGAACTCCGAGACCACGGCGCCGCGGGGTCCGGCCTGAAACCAGTGGCGCAGGCCTGGTCGAAGCGTGAACTGGTCGCCCGGCTTCAGAATGATCTCGCGCCCCACCGTGTAGGCGCCGCGCGGGGCCTTCGGCGGGCGCGCCCCAGGCCGCTTGGTCTTGGGGCCTTCGACGAAGAGGTGCACCCGGCCCCAGCGGCAGCGGAAGGTCTCCTCTTTTCCGGGATCCTTGCCGACCGGCGGGTGCCGGTGCTGGGGACACGTCTGGCCGGGCCACATGGCGAGTTCCTTCGCACAGCAGCGATCTGTATTCACGTAGACCAGCACTCCGAGGCCGGTCTCGGTGAACGCGTTCAGTCCGAAGTCAGCGATCTCGATCGTGCGGCGCTCGCTGGCAGTGAGGTGGATTCCCGCCTTCTTAAAGAGGCTAAGTGCCTCGCGCTGGCGTCGGCGCAATTCCTGGATCGTGATCATGCTCTTGGGGTGGGGTTAGCGAAGGAGCTCCCGGACCGCGGCGACGATGCGAGCTTGGTCGGGGCGGTACGCATTCTCAAGCACGGGTGTGAACGGGACCGGGACGTCGGCCGACGCCACGCGCACCACGGGGGCCAGAAGATGCTCGCCGAACCGCTCCATGATGCCCGCGGCGATTTCAGCGGCGACGCCACCGGTCTTGGGCCCCTCCTCGACGATGACTACGCGACCGGTTCGGCGTACGGATTCGCCGATCGTCTCGTAATCGATCGGAGACAGACTACGGACATCAATGACCTCCGCCTCGATGCTGTCGCTCGCGAGTGTGTTGGCAGCGGCCGCGGCGAAGTGCGCCATCAGCAGCCAGCCGAGGATCGTGACGTCCCGGCCGGGCCGCCGCACGACCGCCCGATCCAGCGGAACGGTGTAGTCCCCGTCTGGAATCTCGCTCGTAGCATCGACCGCTCCGGGTTCGGCGCGGGCACCCTTGGAGCCGTAGAGGAGCTTGTGCTCGAAGATCATCACCGGGTTGCCGTCGCGGACGGCCGCTTTGAGTATACCCTTGGCATCGTAAGCCGTGGACACCGCCACGACCTTCAGGCCCGGGACACCGATGAAGTAACGCTCGAGGCTTTGCGCGTGCTGCGAGCCGCGTCCGGTGGCACCGATCGGTGCCCGCATCACCATGGGAATCTGGCAAGTGCCGCCGGACATGTACCGGAGCTTGGCGGCGTTGTTGATGATCTGGTCGCTCGCGAGCAGCAGAAAGTCCCCGTACTGCACATCAACGATCGGACGCATTCCCATCAGGGCGGCGCCGGTGGCGACCCCAAAGAAGCCGAGCTCGGCGATCGGGGTGTTGATCATGCGATCAGGGAATTGCTTCTCCAGGCCGAGCGTCACGGTGAACGCACCGCCCCACCCGCCGGGGATCGCGATGTCCTCTCCCAGACAGAATACAGCGGGGTCCCGTTGCATTTCCTCGGCGATGCCGTCACGCAGTGCCTCTGCGATGCCTTGTCGTTTCATGGGTGCGGATTCGTTCAGGCGAAGACGTCGGTGGTAAGGTCGGCAATCGTGGGCTGGGGAGCCCGGCGGGCCTGCTCAATGGCCTGAGTGATCTCAGCGTCGACCGCGGCGTGGATCCTTGCCAAGGCCGCGGCGTCGGCGAGTCCGGCCTCACGCAGTACCTCCGCGAAACGCTCGATGGGATCGCGGGTCGCCCACGCCTCTCGTTCATCCTTCGGCTGGTAATTGCATGGATCGCGTCGGGAGTGTCCGGTTCGACGATAGGTCAGCAATTCCAGCAACACCGGGCCGTGGCCAGCGCGGCACTCCTCGGCGGCGCGCCGAGTGGCCTCGAGCACGGCGAGGACATCGTTCCCATCCACCGTCTCGCCGCGGAAGCCGTAGCTCGCGGCGCGGTCCGAAATCCGCGGGTTGCGCATGACCAGGTCGACCCGGGTCGAGGCACCGTAGAGGTTGTTCTCGCAGACGAAGATGACGGGAAGGCTCCAGATCGCGGCCATGTTCACGCCCTCGTGGAAGGCGCCCTCGGCGACCGCTCCGTCGCCGAAGAAGCAGGCGGTGACTTGCCGGCTGCCGCGCAGCTTGAAGGCGAGCGACATGCCGGCCGCGAGCGGGATGCCGCCGGCCACGATCGCGATCCCGGGGACCATGCCCTTGGCGAGGTTGCCGACGTGCATCGAGCCTCCCTTGCCGCGGCAGCAGCCGGTGCTGGCGCCGAAGAGCTCATCCATGAGTTCCTGCACCGAGAGGCCCTTGGCGATCGCGTGACCATGACCGCGGAACGTGGAAGTGATGAAGTCATCCGGTGCGAGTGCCGCGCATACGCCCACCGCGGTGGCTTCCTGGCCCTGGCACTGATGGATCGTGCCGGGCATGGATCCCTCGAGAAAGAGGAACTTCACGCGATCTTCGAACTGTCGAATGAGCACCAGCCTGCGGTACAGCTCGAGCAGGAATGCCGGATCATGCGCCGAGGCGGCAGTGGCGCTGGAGGCGTTTGGGGAGGTGTGGGATGTCGTCATGGCTTCTCCAACGCGTCGACGATGGCGGCGAGGAATTCGGCGGCGTAGCGGCCGCTGACGACGCGGTGATCGACGGAAAGGGTGAGCGCGACGCGCGGTTCGACCACGACGGCTTCGCCGCGCGGGACCACGACCGGTCGGATGGCGCCGATCGCGAGAATCGCCGCCTCGGGCGGATTCACGATGGCGGTGAAGCGCTCGACGCCGGTGCTGCCCAGATTCGAGAGCGTGATGCGCCCCGGCCGCAGCCGCCGCGCCGCAGGGTCACCCGTGCGCAATGCGTCTACCGCGGCGCGCAGCTCCTGGGATAACGCCTCGACCGACTTTGTCACGGGGGCATCGAGCGCCACCACGAACAGTTCGCCCTGCAGATCGACCGCCACGCCGATGGCGTCTGATTCGATCGGCTCAAGGTGATCCTCCGCGAAGCGACAGGCCATTCTGGGAAAGGCGGCGAGTGCTTGGCTCACGGCATGAACGAAGAACGCGTCCCAGAGGAGCCGCGCGTCCGGCGCCGCGTTGCGCCGCGCGACGAGGCCATCGGCGCAGGCGGAGCTCTCCAGATAAAAGTGCGGGATCGTCTGTTTGCTCGCCTGTAAACGCTGCGCGGCGACGCGCTGGGCCGGTGACAGCGGGAGACCCGCGAGGTCCTTCGAAGCGGGTTCTGTGCTCAGTCCAGCGGCCTGACGGTTGCGGGCGAAGAGAGATCCTTTCCGCGCCGCACCCGTCGTCCCGGAATCCGACCTTGCCGACGACTCCGGGGTCGTGGCCGGTGGGGACGCGGCTGGCGCGGCCGGAGCTGACTCGGGGGAGGGGAGTGCGGCGCCGGAGGCGGACTCTCCCGGTACCGTGATGACGGCGATGAGGTCGCCCGTGACGACTTCCGCCCCCGCCGGTGCGCTCACCTCGGTGAGTTCGCCGTCGACGGTCGCCTCGACCTCCATCGTCGCCTTGTCCGTCTCGATCTCGAGCAAAGGTTGGCCTCGGCGCACGGCCTGCCCCGGCTCGCGGAGCCAGCGAACGATCTTCACGGCGGACCCCGTGGTCGCGAGGTCCGGAAGCTTCATCTCATGTCTCATGGTGTGGCGGGAGATCGGCGGGAGGGATGCCGCGATGGAAAACCGTCGGTGCTAAATCGGGATGTCAGCAGGAGTTTCTGACGGGTGAGCGGGAAGGAGATGTTGCGGTCGCCGGTCAGGCCTTCCCGCAGCAGCCGAGGAGGTCAATTCGCTCCAGAACGGCGTCGCGCACCGCGAGCCTCCCGGCTACGAGCGCGTCCTCATCGCCGCCGATCCCAAGCAACGCGTGCGGGTTGGTGATGCCCTGCGCCAGAGCGCGTCGCATCGCGTCAAGGTAGCGCTGTTTGAGGTAGGTGCCGTAGTTGACCTTGCGGACACCCAGCTGAAGAGCGCTGCGGATTGATTCGGCGGCGATGCCCGAGCCACCGTGCAGCGCGAGGGGGACCGGCACGCGCCGGTGGATGCGGTCGAGCAGGTCAAGATCGAGGGGGGCGGAGCCGGAGAGCGCGATGTGGGTATTGCCGACGCTCACCGCGAGGAGGTCGACGCCGGTCTCGGCCACGAAGCGCGCCGCGATCTCGGGGTCCGTCGTGCTTGAGGCGGTCGCGTGGTCCGCGTTGCCGGAGCCGCAAGGGAGGATGCCGATCTCCGCCTCGACGGCGGCCCCGTGTGCGTGCGCGTGCTCAGTCAGGCTGCGGACGCGGCGCGCGTAGTCCTCGTACGTCGCCGTGGGATCGGCGGGCATGATCAGGTTAAAGCCCGATGTAGCGGCCTCAGCCAGTCGAGCATCGTCGGGACACTCGTTGAAGATGAGTCCGCACGGAACGGTCGCTGACGCCGCTGCTGCGCGCCCCAAGGCTGCGTAGAGGGCGATGCGCTCTTCCGTCCGACGTCCGGCTCCGCTGAGAAACTCCCCGTTGAACCCGATGATGATCGGCGCTCGCGCCTGCTCGGCGGCGTCGATCACGCCCTGCAATGACTCGAGATTCCAACTCTCGAAGTATCCAAGTGCGTACTGGCCACGGCTCGCGGCATTGAGGAGGCGGGGGATGGGTTCGAGCGACATTCGCGGCGTGAACGCGAGACCTTGCTGAGGCGTTTGAGTCTGCTCAATAGAAAATATTGCACTGAAGTGGTGTTTTTTCGCACTAAAGCATGCAACATGATTGCGCTATGGGCGTCGCGGGGGTGGGATTGGTGTGCCAGCGACGCTGCCGCCTGGTCGCACCGAGCTCGCGCGATGAGCGCTCGGTTGTTTCGTGCCTCGGGCTCGCTTCTTACCAGCGGCTCGATGCAGTGGACGCAGGGCGGGGTAGCGTGTTTGGAGACGGTCGTCGGCGCTCGTGCGTGGCGGCGAAGGTGAGCGTTGTTGCCCGCGGAGCGGGTCAGCCCTCCGCCGACAGCGTGCTTCGGGCGAGGGTCACTTCCTGTCCCAGCGACCGCATCGTTTCGACGGCCTCTCGCGGGCACCCCTCATCCGTGATCACGGTGTGAATCGAGCGGGCGTCCAGCACCTTGCACAGGGCGCGGCTGCCGAACTTGGAGGAGTCGGCGAGCAGCACCATCCGGCCGCATTGCTTGGTGACGATCTGCTTGATGCGGAGGGTCGCCATGGAGGACTCATACGTGCCGTCTCCGGGCACGAAGGCCTTCGTCGAGACGAAGGCGGTATCGATGTAAAAGTGCGCGCAGTTAGTCTCCGCGAGCGAGCCGACGAAGGAGGCGCTCTGCGCGTCGTATTCGCCGCCCACGCAGATCACCCGAATCTGGCTCGCTGCACCAATTTCCATCGCGATGATGGCCGAGTTAGTCACGACCGACAGGCTAAACGGGAGTTTCGCGATGCGGCGGGCCAGCGCGATGCAGGTTGTGCTACCATCGAGAAAGAGGGTGCGTTGCGGCTCGATGAGGCTGACGGCCCTGGTGGCGATTGCCTCCTTCTCGGCTTGATTGACGCCGATACGCGAGGAGAGGGAAGTCTCCAGCAGGAACTGAGGCACTTGAGCGGCTTGCGCTCCCCGCAGGGTCTTGATCAGCGCCTCGCGCTCGGCCAGTCGATCGACGTCGCGCCGCACGGTCATCGACGATACGCCGAGGATCGCCTGCAGTTCCGCGTAGGTGCAGGCGCCTTTGGACTGGAGAATCTCCAGGATCCGTTCCTGACGAGCGGCGAGGGCAGAGGAGCGAGCCATGAATGAGGTGGTTTAGCGAGTTTCGATCCAAGCCTCAGCCACCTCGCCAAAACCTCTGTCCTCCACGGTAAGGTCAAGCGTGATTAATTCCCGTCCTGTCAGGAACTCGGGAATGGCATCTTGCCGGATCAGGATCTGCGCTCGCGGGATCCGAGAGAGGAAACCTGCCGGCTCAAGCGCAAGCACGGCAACTGGAGGCAAGGTCTAGGGCACCCTCTCCGAGCAGGTGCGCTGGTTCCGCGAGGACCCCCGCGTGTGCCGTGGCCGCGCCTGCGTACTGAGTCCGCCTTGCGAAGGTGCATTCGCCGTAATCGCTTTGTTAATTTTAATCAAATAGGCGATGGGTGCAAGACGCGACAGTCTCACTCCCCGGGCGGTAAAGGGCAGGTTTAGCCCAAAGTTTACCGCGATTGGCGATCGCTTTCCAGGTGCGCGCGCAGTGACGGCTGATGAGTGAAATGAGCGAATTACTGATTTTTCTTTGCTCCAATGGAATTCGAAATGTGAAATCCTACCACTTTAGCGCCCTGCGCCTACCCCCGGCGACGGGCTTTCTTTGGCGCCGCTCCCCTTTTTTACCCGTTTTCAGGCTGATTTTTCCGCAACCCCTACACCTCCATGCCAAACCACAAGCGCTACTCCGCACCGCCCCTCGACCGGCTCGCCCTGGTCCTGCTCGGGCTGCTGACTCAGGTCGCGCTGTCCGCCCAAGCGGTCAGCTCCTCCTCGGCTTCCAGCCGCCCCGATGGAAAAGAAGAAGATGAAGCCATCGTCCTCACGCCGTTCATGGTGGAGGTGGAAGACAACGAGGGCTATCAAGCCAACAGCACGCTGGCGGGCACGCGCATCCGCACCGACTTGCGCGATACGGCCTCTTCGATCAGCGTCGTCACGAAGCAATTTCTCCGCGACACCGGTGTCACGGGTAACCAAGACCTTCTGGTCTACACGCCGAGCACCGAAGTCGGTGGTCTCGGGGGTAACTTCTCCGGCTTCGGCGGCGTGAAGGTGCCGAATGAGGCGAAGACGCTCATCAATCCGAGCTCGAACAACCGTGTGCGTGGTCTCGATTCCGCGGACAATACGCGCGACTACTTCCTCACGGACATTCCGTGGGACAGCTTCAACGTGGGCCGCATCGATCTGCAGCGTGGCCCGAACTCCATCCTCTTCGGCGTCGGCAGTCCGGCCGGTATCATCAATGCGAGCACGAACGATGCCTCGTTCAAGCGCGCTTACCGCGTCGAGAACGTGGTCGACCAGTATGGTTCCGTCCGCAACGCGCTCGACCTGAATCACGTCTTACTGAAGAACCAGCTCGCGATCCGCGTGGCTGCGGTGGACGACCGCAAGAAGTTCCAGCAGGAGCCGGCCTTCAACGACCAGCGCCGCGTCTACGGCGCGCTGCGTTTTGACCCGAAGGTCTTCGGCAACGACAACAAGACGTCCTTCCGCGTGAAATATGAGCGCGGTGACGTGACGTCCAATAACCCGCGCATGCTGCCCCCAGGGGACCGCATCACGCCGTGGTTCCAGGACCCGTACCAGAAGGCGACGATCAACACGCTTTCGCCGGGCAACGGTTCGCTCGCGACGGGCAACAGGATCCTCGATCTCTACAAGCCAGGCGGCAATACGTCGTTCCAGGGCCTCACCAGCACGGTCGACGTCCGCTCGTTCTACAATGGAGCGAATTCCGCAGGCGTCATTCCGGGGTACAGCAACACACCGACCGGCGTGATTGTCGGCATGATCAACGCGGGTATCCCGGGCCTCAACAGCCAGGCCTACCGTCCGCTTGCCGTCCCCACTTACTCGCAGTACGCGCTCGGTACCAAGATCCCGGGCGGCGCCTTCTTCCTCGACAAGGTGCTGACGGATTCGACGGTGTACGACTTCTACAACAACCTGCTCGACGGCGACAACAAGCGCGAGTGGCAGGACTGGGATGCGCAGAACTTCGACTTCCAGCAGACGTTCTTTAAGGACCGCGTCGCGCTCAATCTCACCTACGATCGCCAGTCCTACCTTGGCGGCCAGGTCGGTTGGCTCACGGGTTCGGACTACTCGATCGGCGTCGAGGTCAATCAAACCTACGCCGACGGCAGCGCGAATCCGAACGTCGGCCGCGCCTACGTCACCGGCACCGACTCGATCGGCAACTTCAAGCAACAGATCGATCGCACGAGCAAGCGGGCGATCCTGACCGCAGATCTCAATTCCAAGGACTTCATCGGCGACAATATCGTCAGCCGCGTCATCGGCCGCAGCGTGTTCACCGGCCTCGTCGCCGCCGACACGAAGGATGGTCAGACGACTCTGTGGGCGCAGCATGCGACCACGCCGGACCTCATCTCGATGCTGGGCCTGAGCGCTCAGTCCGTCGGTGCCTTGGTGGGCACTCGCCAGTACGACTGGCTCTACTACACGGGCCCGAGCCTGAAGAACGCTGGATCGGCCGCTGGTGCGAACCTCGATCGCATCCGGGTAAAGCTCGAGCCCGGCTCGAACAACGTCGTGAAGTACTTCAAGCAGACTTGGATCGCGCCGCCCTCCGTCGACAAGACGGCACCCTTCACGTATCTGGACTTCAACACGAACAAACAGGTCACTGGCACGCAGGCGGACAATCCCGCGAACTACGCGGGATGGGATACGGGCGGTGTCAATTGGCTCCGTGCGAGCAATCCGACGGACTACTCCAGTCTCGTGACCGGTGGCGAGCTCACGCAGTTTGAGGACCGTTCGGAAGGTTTCACGTGGCAGGGATACCTCCTCAACGGAGACCTCGTGCCGACCTTCGGCTGGCGCCGTGATACGGTGTCGAATCTCGCCACCGCTGCTCCGAAGAACGCGACGACGGGTGTGGCGGCGCTCGATTATTCGCTCGACCCGAACAGCTACCGCGAGGCCGCTGGCCAGAGCCGGAACTGGAGCGGAGTCTACCACCTGCCGAAGCTCCTCACTGACCGTCTGCCGCTCGGCACGAAGGTCAGCGTGCTCTACAATGACTCCAGCAACTTCAAGGCTGACGCCCCGCGGCGCAACCTGCTCGGAGATATCATCGCTAACCCGCAGGGCTCCACCCGTGAGAAGGGCATCGTGATCACGACCCTGAACGACAAGGTCACGCTCCGCGCGAACTGGTTCAAGACCCAGGTCAGCAACGCGACCCTCGCCTCAGGCGGCAGCGCCATCTTCGGTGGCGGCGCTTACAACTTCTACCAGCTGGCGTTGTTTGGCTACATGAAGGCCGGTATCCTCCAGGATGCGATGAACGGCGTTTCCGATGGCCAGGGCACCGACGAGTTCCTCGGCGGTGGCGGCTGGACCAACTACGCCTTCGCTTCGGGTGTCTCGGGCGTGAAGGTCCTCGACAACCTGAAGAACACGACCCCCGGCTCGGCCTACCAGCAGGCGCAGCAGACCAAGGACGCGCAGGCGGCCATCGCTGCGTGGATGAATCTGCCGGCGTTCATGAACAAGGACTTTTACAAGTTCTGGAACTCCCCGGTCACCGTCGATCCGACCCTCGCCAAGTCCAGCGGCCGCATCACCTCGGCCTACGGCGCGACGAGTCCGTTCAACGGCCTGCTCCAGCTGATCAGCGCCTTGAGCCCGGCGGCCTCCACGCTGCCGGTCTCGACGGTCGACACGCTGGCCGATGGTCAGGAGTTCGAAATCGGCGCCCGCCCGATCAAGAATTGGAACATCTCGCTGAACTACGTCCGCACGTTCGCGACCCGCAGCAACGTCGACAAGGCCACGGTGCAGGCGATGAACCAGTTCAACACGTTCTACATGGGTGATGCCGGCAAGATCCGCATGTACGGTCAGACCAGCCCAACCTTCCTCATCTCCGAGACCTGGAAGAACAACCTCTGGCTGCCGTACCAAGTGCTGCTCGCATCGCAGGGCCAGTCGGCTCCTGAAGTTGCCCCGTGGCGCTTGAATGCAGTCTCGACCTACGAGTTCGACCGCGGCCGCCTCAAGGGGCTGCTCGTCGGCGGCGCTCTGCGCTGGGAAGCCGGTAAGATCTCCGGCTACCGCTACAGCCCAACGCTCGGCTTCCTCGACGTGAACCAGCCGCTGATGGGACCGACGGATCAGCACCTCGATGTGTGGGTCGGCTACTCCCGTAAGCTGAAGTACCGCGACATGCTCTGGAAGGTTCAGCTCAACGTGCGTAACCTCGGCGAAGGCACCCGCCTCGTGCCGGCTTACTACGAGCCGGACGGTTCGCTCGCTCTCGCGCGCATCCAGACGGGTATGCTTGGCTTCCTGACGAACTCCCTCGAGTTCTAAGGAGCTGCTTTGAGAGAACGAAGGCCGCGCCTCCCGCCGGGGGCGCGGCCTTCTCATGTTGTCGTCCCGGCGGAATCCTTCATTCCTTTCTTCATGCCACCGCGCCTGTTTTCCCGACTCCTTCGCCCCATCCTTCTCGCCCTGATCGCGGCCGCGCTGGGCTGGCCGGCGACCGCCGCCGATGCACCGTTCGGGGTGGAGTTTGAGGGCAACGTCGCGATGACGACGCGCGACGGCGAGACGCTGCGGGCCGACATCTTCCGTCCCAAGGCTTCAGGGCAGTTCCCGGTGATTCTGCTGCGCACGCCGTACAACAAGTACTCGAACCTCCGGGAGGGACTCAAGGGAGCCGAACGCGGCTACGTGTTCATCATCCAGGATGTCCGCGGGCGGGAAGCGTCAGGCGGCGAGTGGTACCCCTTCAAGTACGAGATCAACGATGGCTACGACGCCGTGGAATGGGCGGCGAAGTTACCGTATTCCAACGGCCGCGTCGGCCTCTTCGGCGGTTCCTATCCCGGAGCGACGCAGATGCTGGCCGCAATCTCCAGCCCACCGCATCTCGTCGCGATGTTTCCGGAGATCACCGGATCGAATTACTACATGCACTGGGCCTACCAAGGCGGCGCGTTTGTTCAGTCACTCGCCCAAGCCTGGGCCGGTGCACTCTCACTCAATGAGAACACGCGCAAGATCAGCGGCACTGCGCTCATGTCCTACTGGGACACGTACGCTCCCGTGATCAAGTACCCGTTCCTCGATGTCGACGGCGCCAAGGACCTCGCGACGTACTATCGCGACTGGATCGAGCACCCGACCTATGACGCTTACTGGAAGCAGTGGGCGATCGACGAGCACCACCACAAGATCACGGTACCAGGCTACCACGTGGCGGCGTGGTACGACCTGTTTCAGGATGGCAGCATCCGCAACTACACTGGGATCAGGGCCCGCGGCGGCTCCGAGGCCGCGCGCAACGGTCAGCGCCTGCTCATCATTCCCGGCGGGCACGCCGGCTGGGGCGAGACGATTGGCGAGGTGAACTTCGGACCGAAGGCCCCGATCTCCACCTGGGACATCGCGATGCGCTGGTTCGACTGGCACTTGAAGGGAGTCGACAACGGCATGGCGAACGAGAAGCCGGTTAAGATCTTCGTCATGGGCGACAATGTCTACCGCGACGAGGAGGAGTGGCCGCTTGCCCGGGCCGTCAACACCCGCCTCTACCTCCGATCGGGAGGACGCGCCAATAGCCTCGCCGGCGATGGCCGTCTGAGCCGTGAGGCGCCCGGGGCGGAGCCTCCCGACCGCTTCGTCTACGATCCCGCCAATCCCGTGCCGACGCACGGGGGAGCGACTATCGGCATTCCCTACGCCCCTCCCGGACCCTACGACCAGCGGGTCGTTGAGGGTCGCCCTGACGTGCTGGTCTACACGACCGAGCCGTTCACGGAGGAAATGGAGGTAACGGGGCAGGTGAGTCTGGACGTGTATGTGAGCTCGTCAGCGGTGGACACGGATCTGGTTGGAAAGCTGGTGGACGTTGCGCCCGATGGACGCGCGGTCAACCTAATCGAGGGAATCCTGCGCCTGCGTTACCGAAATTCGTTTGAGCAGCCGGAGCTAATGAATCCGGGGCAGGTCTACCGGGTGAATCTCGATCTCTGGTCGACGTCGAACGTGTTCAAGCCAGGCCACCGACTGCGGCTGGAGGTGAGCAGCAGCAGTTTCCCGCGTTTCAGCCGCAATCTGAATCACGGCGGCAGCTCCGAGAAGTCGGCCTCCGCCGTGATCGCCACGAACGTGATCCACCATGACGCGGAGCATCCGTCCGCGCTGATCATCCCGGTCATCCCGCGATAGATTTCGACGGAACTCAGCCGCACGCACCGGGCGCGCTCGCTCCCCTCCGGCGCAGCGCCCCCGCGGTTCAGTCCATTTCCATCGTGTCCGCCAGGTCCGATTTACCCTTGGAGGTCGTCTTTGAGGCTAATGTGCCCATGGCGACCCGAGATGGCGTGGTGCTGCGGTCCGATGTTTATCGTCCCGCGGGCTCGGGGCAGTACCCGGTGCTGCTGCAGCGGACGCCCTACAACAAGCACCAGCAAATCGCTGACGGCCTCGCGGCCGCCAAGCGTGGCTATGTCTTCATCGTTCAGGACGTTCGGGGGCGGGAGGCCTCGGACGGGGAGTGGTATCCTTTCCAGCATGAGGGGCCTGACGGGTACGATGCGGTGGAGTGGGCGGCCGGACTCCCCTACTCGAATGGTCGGGTGGGGATGATCGGCGGTTCGTATCTGGGCATCGTGCAGTTGCTCGCGGCGGTCGAAAACCCTCCGCACCTCGTCGCGATTCATCCCGGTGTGGCCCCCTCGGGCATCTACGAGCAGTTGATTTACCAGGATGGTGCGTTCCTGCAGTCCTTGGCCCAGGTCTGGGGTGCTTCCGTGGCGTTGAATGAGCACGAGCGCCGCATCCGTGATAGCGCGAATTTAGCGCACTGGGATTCGCGGATCCCGCCGGCGCAGCACCCGTTGCTCGATCTCGGTTCGGTCGCGGATCTGGCGCCTTACTACCGCGACTGGATCGCGCATCCGACGTTCGACGACTACTGGAAACGCTGGTCATTCGAGCGGATCTACGAGCGGATCAAGGTCCCGGTGTTCCATGTCGGTGCGTGGTACGACTGCTTCCAAATCGGCACGCTGCGCAACTACGTCGGCCTGCGTGCGGCGGCTGGGACTGCTGCGGCCCGGGCGGGTCAGCGTCTGCTGATGATGCCCGGTGGCCATGCCGGGCCCGAGCCGCGGGTTGGCGAGATCGACTTCGGACCGGGTTCGCCGTTGCCCATCTGGGAGATCTCCCTGCGCTGGTTCGATTGGCAGCTGAAGGGCGTCGAAAACGGATGTTCGCGGGAAAAACCGGTGCGAATCTTCGTGATGGGCGACAACCTCTATCGTGAGGAGAACGAATGGCCGCTCTCGCGCGCGGTGACCAAGCGGATGTACCTGCATTCGCAGGGTCACGCGAACAGCCTCAGCGGCGATGGTCGGCTCAGCCCGGAGCCTCCGGGCGCCGAGCCTCCGGATTGTTTCCTCTCCGATCCGGCTGATCCGGTCCCGACCCATGGGGGCGCGACACTGGGAATTGTCTCCCCGGGGCCCGGACCGCGCGACCAGCGCTCGGTCGAAACGCGTCTCGACGTGCTGGTGTACACCAGCGACGCGCTGACCGAGGAGGTGGAAGTAACGGGTCCGGTGAGTTTGGACGTGTACGTCAGTTCCTCGGCGGTGGACACGGACCTGGTCGGGAAGCTGGTGGACGTTGCACCAGATGGACGGGCGATCAACCTCACCGAGGGAATTCTGCGTCTGCGCTATCGAAACTCGTTCGAAGCGCCGGAGTTGATGACGCCGGGGCAGGTCTACCGGGTCACGGTGGACCTGTGGGCGACGTCGAACGTGTTCAAGCCCGGGCACCGGATCCGCCTTGAGGTCGCCGGCAGCAGTTTCCCGCGTTTCAGTCGCAATTTGAACCACGCCGGCAGCCCCGAGACGTCGACGGAACGGGTTGTGGCGAAGAGCCTCATCCATCATGATGGGTCGCATCCCTCGGCATTGATTCTACCCCTCATCCCTCGCTGACCTTTCCTCTCCTCGTCATGCCGCATCCTGCCGGTCCCTCTGCCTTGGTTCCCCTCGTCTGGGAAGTCGGTCACGCCGCCTCGCCCGCGCAGCCTCCGTCGCGCTGGGTCGCGGCAACCGTGCCCGGGGCCGTGCAACTCGACTGGGCGCGGGCCGAAGGGTGGGAGCCCTATTGGAAAGGCAATGCCTTCAAGGCCTATCGCTGGATGGAAGACGTCTGGTGGACTTACCGAGCGCGGGTGGCGCCGGTGGAAGCGCGGGCGGGCCATCGACTGGTCCTCGCCTGCGGAGGCGTGGACTACCAGTTCTCGGTCCACGTGAACGGCGTCTGCGTCCACGAGCAGGAGGGCATGTTCCGGCCGTTCGAGATCGATGTCACCGACGCGGCGTTGCGCGGTGCGTGGATCGAGGTGCGCCTGCATCCGGCGCCGAAGGTTCCGGGGAGCAAGGAGGATCGGACGGAGGCGCGGCGCTGCGCGAAGCCCGCCGTGGCCTACGGTTGGGATTGGCATCCCCGGCTCATTCCTCTGGGTATCTGGCGCGATACGGTGCTGGAGTGGCGGAGTGCGGCCCGCCTGCAGCGGGTCGAGTCGACGTATGCGTTGGACGTGGAATCCCGTACTGCGACGCTGACGGTGGCGGTGGCGGGGACCGAGGCGGCCGAGAAGGCGCAGTGGCGCTGGTCGCTGGCGTCTCCGTCGGGAAGTCGCGTGGCGCACGGCTCGGGAGTGATCCGCTCCGGCTCCGGGGAGTCCCGGATGCAGGTGCCGAACGTGGAGCTCTGGTGGCCGCACGATCAGGGCCCGCAACCGCTGTACGTTCTTGAAGTGGAGCTCTGGGATGCCGCAGGGCATCTGCTGGACCGCCATGGTCGTCGCATGGGATTCCGTCGCGCGCGTCTGGTCATGAACGAGGGAGCTTGGGAGGGGCCGGAAGGGTTCCCCAAGAGCCGCAGTCATCCGCCCTTCACGCTGGAGATCAATGGCCGGTCCGTCTTCGCCCGCGGCGCCAACTGGGTGCCGCCAGAGATCTTCCCGGGGACCATCACGCCGGAAACGTTCAAGCCGCTGCTCCGACTCGCTCGCGAGGCGGGAATGAACCTCCTGCGTTCCTGGGGCGGCGGGATCGTCAATCCGCCCAGCTTCTTCGAGCAGTGCGATGCCCTGGGGATCATGGTCTGGCAGGAGTTTCCTCTCGCCTGCAACTGCTACGATGACGACCCGGGATATCTCCGCGCACTCGACGCCGAGTCGCGCTCGATCATCCGGCAGGTGCGCGAGCATCCGTCGCTGGTGATGTGGAGCGGCGGAAACGAGCTGTTCAATGCGTGGTCGGGCATGACCGACCAAGCCCACGCGCTGCGGTTGCTTAACCGCAACTGCTACGATCTTGATCCGGACACTCCGTTCATCCCGACCTCGCCCGTGGATGGGGTGGGGCACGGAGACTACCGTTTCCGCGATGAGCATGGCCGCGAGGTGCACCAGATTTTCGCCACCGCGCGCAACACCGCCTACACGGAGTTCGGCTGTCCCGGACCTTCACCGGTCGAGTACCTGAGCCGCTTCATTCCACCCGAGGAACTATGGCCGCCGAAGCCCGGGACGACGTGGGAGACGCACCATGCCTTCAACGCGTGGTGGCCGACGACGTCGTGGCTGTTCCCGGAGGTGGTGGAGCACTATTTTGGCCCATGCCCGGACCTGCCCACGCTGGTGAAGGGCGGTGAGTGGCTGCAGACGGAGGGTTACAAGGTGCTGTATGAGGAGGCGCGTCGCCAGAAGCCGCGCAGTTCGATGGCGCTGAATTGGTGCTACAACGAGCCGTGGCCGACGGCGGCGAACAACAGCATCATCAATTGGCCGGCCGAGCCGAAGCCCGCCTACCATGGCGTGGCTGCGGCGTGCCGCACCGTCATGGCCAGCGCGCGCATTCCGCGCTTCTCCTGGTCGCCGGGAGAGGCCTTCGAGGCCGAGCTTTGGCTCCTGAATGATTCGCCGGAGGCTTTGCCGCCGGGGCGGGTGACCGCGGAGATCGTCTGGGGCTCCCGCGTCATCGAGGCCGCGGTCTGGGACCACGCCGAGGTGGCGGTCAACCGGCATCTCGGCGGTCCCCAGGTCAGGGTGCAGCTGCCGGCGGACGGTTCGGTCGTTTCATTTGCGCTGCATTTGCGGGTGGCCGGTGCCCCCCAGCGCGATTCCGTGTACCCGATGCCGTTGGTGCGCGCGGCGGCGCCGACCTGAGCGCGGCACCGGGTCCGTGGCGTCGTCGGCCGCGGCGCACCGCGCCAGTCCGGCTCCCCGCCCCGGCCTCGGGACCGGCAGCGAGGTCGAGGCGGCCCGGGCCCGTCCCCTTCTGACTTCCGACCCGCTGAAATTCCCTTGCCCATGATCTCGTTCCTTTCCCGCCTCCTCCTCCTCGGCTGCCTCGGCTCGGCCCTCCCGCTGAGCGCCACGGGCTCCGCCGAGCGTCCAGCCCTGGTCCATGATGTCCGGGACTACGGCGCCCGCGGGGACGGAACCACCCTGGACTCCGCGGCCATCAATCGCGCCATCGAAGCGGCGGCCGCCGCCGGAGGCGGGAGCGTCGTCGTCCCGGCTGGCCGTTATCGCTGCGGCACCGTCACCCTGCGCAGCCATGTCACGCTCCGGCTGGAAGCGGGCGCGGTGTTGATCGGCAGCACCGAGTTGTCGGATTACCCGGAGGCGGCTCCACCGACACCGACGGACACCATCGAGTTTCGGCGGCTGCTTCCGGTCTATCCGACGCGTTTCGAGTACGGTCGGCATAGTCTCATCCAGGCGATCGGCCTTGAGAATGTCGCCATTGAAGGTCGCGGAGTCATCGATGGCTCGGGAGATCACCCCAATTTCTCCAAGGCTGAGCTGATCCGGCGGGGTCTGACGCGCCAGGAGGCCCATTCGCGTCGTCCCTACGGACTCAGCTTCATCCAGTGTCGGAACGTCCGCGTGAGCGGGATCTCATTCCGCAACCTCGCCTTTTGGGCCCAAGACTATCTCGACTGCGAAGACGTCCTCGTGGATGGCATCACGGTCGATAGCCCGGCGCTGGATCGAAACAACGATGGTATCGACATCGACGGCTCGCGCCGCGTGCGGGTGGTGAATTCGTCCTTCAACACCGGCGACGACGCCATCTGCCTCAAGGCGAGCTATCGCGACTGCGAGGACATCGTGATCAGCAACAACGTCATTTCCTCTCTGGTCAACGGGATCAAGATGGGTACGGCGTCGAACGGCGGCTTCAAGAACATCGCCCTCTCGAACATCGTGATGCGAAAGGTGGGGGCCGCGGGGATCGCGCTGCAGATCGTGGATGGCGGTCACATGGACGGAATCGCGGTGAACAACATCGTGATGTACGAAGCGGGCGCCGCCTTCTTCATCCGGCTCGGCGATCGCGGCCGGGCCTGGATGCGCCCAGAGCACCATGCCGTGGGTTCCCTGAAGAACGTCCTCATCAACAATGTCGTTGCCCAGATCTACACTCCCTGGGATGGGCGGCCTCTGGGCAGTTCGATCTCCGGCCTGCCGGGTCACCCGGTCGAGGACGTCACGCTGAGTAACATCCGCATCGTCAGCCTGCGGGAGCAGCCCCGCGATCAGACGCTCGGACTGGGGGAGGCGGCGATTCCCGAAAATCTCCACGACTATCCCGAGTACTCCATGTTCGGCTCCCTTCCTGCCTATGGGCTCTATGCGCGGCACGTGCGCGGGCTCACTCTCAACACCGTCTCCACCGATTTTCGAACCGTCGACCATCGCTCGTCCCTCTTTTGCGATCAGGTGGAGGATCTTCGCATCGCTGGATGGCAGGCTCGGACGCTGCCGGACAGCGATCCGGTGATCCGATTGCGGGACGTCCGTGGCGCTGACCTGATCGGGTTGTCAGCCGGGGTGGGGACGCCGGGGTTACTTCGCCTCGATGGAGCGACGTCCGACGTGGTCCTCCAGGGCTGCGATCTCTCGCGGGCGAAGGAACCTTTGATTTTCGGGCCGGGGGTGGCACCGGCGGTGGTGCGACGCTGACCCGCGCGCACTCCGTCCGGCGGCGTTGTTTCAACCTAGCTTGCGATCGTGCCAAGTTCGGATACGTTGAGACATGAAGCCGCTTGTCCCTCTGCTGGCGTTGTTTCTCACGGGCTGCACCACTGCGTTGCCGCCGCTCAAGACGGTCGAAAACGTGGACCTACCGCGTTTCATGGGTCCTTGGTACGTGATCGCGTGCATTCCGACGTTCATCGAGACGGAGGCGTACAACGCAATTGAGGATTACCGGCTGCAGCCTGATGGCACGATCCAGACGATCTTCACCTTCAACAAGGGGAGTTTCGATGGTCCGCGGAAGGAGTACCGCCCGCGTGGCTTTGTCATCGACCCAGTCCACAAGTCCGAATGGCGGATGCAGTTCGTCTGGCCGTTGAAGTCGGAGTTTCTCATCACGCATCTGTCGCCCGACTACAGCCGCACGGTCATCGGCCGGAACAAGCGTGACTACGTCTGGATCATGGCGCGAACGCCGACGATCGCCGAGTCGGACTACACGGCTCTGGTCGATGAGTTGAAGGGCCAGGGTTACGACATCACTCGGCTCCGCCGCGTGCCGCAGCAGGCGGCGACGTCGCGGTGAGCCTGGCTGGCCGATTGGCTGCTCCGCATGGTACGGGTCGCGCACTCTACCAGCGCGACGCCTGATCCATGCGGATCAGTTTTGCTTTGGACCGCGTCGAAGCCGCTCAGGTCTTGGGCAGCGCGCTCCGTATCCAGTCGCGACGCGGAATTCTCATGATGTCTGCTGGCGCGCGGTTGCTGGCAAGGAGCGCCGCCATCGTGCGCATCGGTGAGTCGATGTGCTGGAAGAAGCGCTTGTAGGCAGCGCAGAGATAATTCAGCCCCGGCTCCCCGTCCGGGGTGGTGATGAAGCGGTGCTTGGGGCATTCGCCATGGCACGCGAACCGCACCGAGCATGACCGACAGTAGGCGGGTAGGCTCCCCGCCTTGGCCTCGCCGAAGGCGCGCTGGGCCGGCGACTCCACCATCTCGGCTAGGGACTCGTTCATGAGGTTGCCGAGGCGGTAGCGCGGATAGACGTAATGATCGCAGCTGTAGACATCCCCGTTGTGCTCCACCGCGAGCGCCCGGCCGCAGGTCGGTGAGAACACGCAGATCCCGGCGGGATTGCCCGTCCAGTTCGCGAGCGCGGCATCAAAGTGTTGCACGAATACGCGCCCGACGTCCCGCTGCACCCACTCGTCGAAGATGCGGCACAGAAAGTTCCCGTACTCGGCGGGTCGCACGCTCCACGGCGTCACTTGCCGGTCGAGCCCGCTCGCTCCATCGGAGTCCGGGGGCTCGGCGAGCCAGAGGCCCCGTGTCTCCGTTTCCGGGGCAGCCCGCTCGACAATCGGGATGAACTGCAGGTAGCCCGATCCCACCTCTCGCAGGAAGCGGTACACCTCCAGGGGTTGGGTCACGTTGGTCCGGTGAACTGTCGTGAGAGTGTTGAAATCGACCGCATGTTTCTTCAGCACTGCGACCCCGGCGAGTACGCGATCGAAGGTAGGTGCATTGCCTCGATCTACACGGTAGGCATCGTGCAGCGCGCGGGGGCCATCCAGGCTGACGCCGACGAGGAAACGGTTCTCGGCGAGGAAAGCCCCCCAAGCGTCGTCGAGCAGAACACCGTTCGTCTGGAAGGCATTCTCGATCGTCTTGCCGCAGGCGTAGCGCTGCTGGAGCGCGACCGCCTGACGGAAGAAGTCCACGCCCAGCAGGGTCGGCTCCCCGCCTTGCCACGCGAAGCTGACCGTCGGACCGGGCTGGGCGGCGATGTACTCGCGAATGTAGGTCTCGAGCACCTCTGGACGCATGCGGAAGTTCGAGGTGTCAGGATAGAGGTGTGCCTTTTCGAGGTAAAAGCAGTAGCTGCAGTTAAGGTTACAGAGTGATCCCACCGGTTTGGTCATGAGATGGAACGGCGCGTGGACAACGCGTTCCGGGGGGCGGGTGGGGGAATCAGGCACGGGCTCGGGAGACGTGATTCGACGAGGACGCAAAGTCTGAGTCGGCGCAAGCCGACGCTGCGTGGGACCGGTCGCGCATCGCGGGCTCCCTGGGGTGCGGCGCTGGTCGGGCAGAGTCCTTGCCGCCGCCGCCGCAGCTCTCCATTCTCTGAACGTGGTCGGCAAGTACTCGTTGCCGATGACCCGTCCCCGTTTGTCCTATCGCTCAACCCCGGCCGCCGTGGCGGCTTCCCTCATGACCGTTCCGCATTCCGTCCCTGGCCGTCGCACCTTCCTGAAAACGCTGGCGACAACGAGCGCAGGTTTGCTCTGGCCTGTCCAACGCATGCGCGGCGGCGATACGGACGACGAAGCCTCCAGTTCGCTGGATGCGCTTTTGCCGGACTTCCAGCGTCAGTCGCCGCTGGAGAAGGTCCGTCGGGTCGAACGGCTGGCGGCGCTGGGCCGTTCGCATCCGAGCGGAATCATGGTCTGCATGCCGTACGTATCCCGCGAGGGCCTGCGTCCGGTGACCGAGGCCGACATGGCGGGCATGGATCAATTCAGCTTCAACTTCGGCCATCATTTCAAGTCGATCACGGACTTCTTCAACAACGAGAACTCGATCACGTGCTCGGGGTCGCATCTGGCGGCACAGAGCATTCGCTATCAGGCGAGCGGCGAGGAGGGGGCGCTGGCCGCGGCGCGCGCGGCCTACAGGTCGCTGCGACGGGTCTTCCAGTTCGGGGTCGACGCGGGCGTCCCGGGCTTCATGGGGAAGCCTTTCCACTTCGAGTACTCCGCCCACACCACGGGAGACCAGTACCTGCACCTTCTGTGGGGACTGTGGTCGTTTCTCCCAGTAGCCAGCGCCGCGGAGCAGGCCGAAATCCGCGAGATGCTGAAGGCGATCGCGGACTACCAGATTCGCGTCGACTACACGATTTTCAACCGGAGCGGCGGCAAGTGGAACAACCGTCTGGATGGCTCCGATTACAATGCCATCATGGCCGCGCTGGTGGCGGCCGCCTACCGCGTCACGGGCGAGGCGAAGTACCGCGAGGCTTACCAGTTCGTCGTTCGTTCCGGCATCTGGCAGACGCGGGCTCGGCTAGATGCGATCATCGATCAGTTTCGGCAAGGGACGTATCAGGCGAAGCGCTGGGATGTGATCGCCGGCGCCCGCGTCGATCAGGGCGAATTCGCCCACTGGGAGCAAATCCAGCATTCCCAGTTCACCGCCATCGCGGCGTCGATTATCCACGAGTGCGTGCCGGACCTTTTTCCACAGGAGGAGCTTCGCCGGGTGCTCGCGCTTTGGTGGGCTGACCATACGGTTGGATTCGACCCCGTTCACTGGAACTACTTGTACTGGTTCCTCGTGTCCTCGCGGGATCGCTCCTGGCGACCGGTGGAAATGACGCGCCGCCTGCCGCGGGAGGAGTGGTTCGGCGGACATCCCATGCTGTCCTTCGCGTCCAAGTGGGTCTACGGCGATTGCCTGGCGCGCTTCCAGTGGACCGCCCTCGTGGTGGCCCGGCACTGCCCCGACCTGCGCAATGAGGCGGCCACGTTCGCCGCGACCACGCTCCAGCGGCTCCGGCCGCGCCACCTGCTCTGGATTTCCGATCCCGACGGTCGTCAGGTGCCTCCGGAGGTGAACTATTTCACCCGTTTCCTCAGCAGCGAAATGCCGGAGAACATCGTGGCTTCGTACTGGGAAGGGCGCCGGCTGCGGCTCTGGACCTAGCGTGGAATATCCTCACATCGGCGACGGGAACGCCGGTGCGCCGATGGCCGGAAAGTTGGATTATCGACCTGACATGGCGTGGGTCGCTAGGTGTGATTGCTTCCCATGAAAGGCCCGTTGCTCCGCCTGCTTGGGAACCGGTTCTGGACGATAGGCTGCTTTGTCTGCGGGGTCGTCGCCGCGTCCGGAGATTCCACGGTCGCGTTGCACGGTGCGCCACCTGCGCTGGAGCCGGCATGGCGGGAGCCGGGGCAGGTCTTCACGCCGGAGTACCTCGCCTCGGGCCAGCTTCGCTATGCGGCGGCGGACGGCGACATTGTCGGAGTCAATCGAACCGCGTTCAACAACCGACCCCTTTACGGTATCTCCGAGGGCCGGGCAGTCGTGCTGACGGGCGATCGTCCCTTGGTCCGCCTGCTGGGGCGTGGAACGTTTGCTGCCGGCATCGTGCGGGATGGACGGGGACCCTGGTGGCATGAGTACGCCGAGGTGGAGGCGCGGTACCGTGGCGGGCGCATGACCTGGAGGATGTCGGATCCGTCACTGCCGGGGGTGCAGGTGCGTCTGGAGGCGGTGCCTTTGTCTGATCGCGAGGGCTTTGCCGTGCGATTGCGTGCCGAGGGTCTGAAGGTGGGCGATCGTTTGGTCTGGATGCTGGGTGGACCTGGATCGGCAACGCGTGGCGACTGGGATCCGGTGATGCGGGGAAACCCTCACATCCTGCGGAAGGGCGACCCGCGCAAGCCGGCGTTGAGCCACGGGCTAATGCCCGAGTGGTCGGCCGGCAACGAGGTGCGCATCGAAGGCCACCGCGTGCGCCTCCGGACCGGTGTCACAGCGTCGCACGAACTCGTGGGCGGTGCGGATCGGACCGGGGATCTGCGCGTGGTGGATGCGGCGGGCGCGGAGTCACCGCTGCGTTTGATCGCCACTGCCGCGGAGGCGCTCCCGGCGGCGGGTGGGGTCATCCCGCTCGAGTCCGGAACCACGACGATTCACTGGCTGTTCTCGAGCGTTAAATCAGGGGAGGCGTGGGCAGAGCGCGACGCATCGACCGTGTTCACCGAATCATGGACTCATCAAGCGTCGAGCGAGCGCCTCGTGGCCGAGACGCCGGATCCGTTTCTGGATGCAGCGCTCGCCGCCGTCGGCCATCCGATCGACGCGCTCTTTCATCAGCCGACGTCGGTGTTCCATCACGGCACGCTGGCGTTCAATATTCCCTTCCTCGGTTGGCGCGTCATTTCCGGGTCGACTGCCTTGGGCTGGCATGACCGGGTCGCGGCGAATGCCGCCGTGTACTTCGCTCGCCAAGTGATCGAGGCACCGGACAAGGAGCGGCCCGATCCGGATCCGGTCCGCCTCGGGACACAGCAGTCGGCGAAATCGCGTTTCTTCGGACGTGGCAAGATCGTGACGCCGTACGACATGTACGACACGCAGACCCAGTTCTTTGATCAGACGATCCAAGCCTGGCGCGCGACTGCGGATCCGGTGCTGGAGCGTGGACTGCGACCCGCGCTGGAGCGACACCTTGAGTGGGCGAGGGACTGTTTCGATCCCGACGGTGACGGACTGTACGAGAGCTACATCAACACGCTACCGAGTGACTCGGTCTGGTACAACGGCGGCGGCAGCGTCGAGCAATCTGCCTACATCTTTACGGCTCATCTCGCCGCCCGTGATCTGGCTCGGCGGGCGGGTGATGCCGCCGCGGCTGCGCGCCACCAACAGTCGGCCGATCACATTCAGCGCGCCCTGCGCGAGAAACTTTGGATCCGTGACCGCGGGCACTTCGGCCTCTACATTGATCAGGAGCCTCCGCACCGCCTGCATCCTGATGCGTGGACCCTGAGCCAGTACCTGCCGATCGAGGCGGGGCTCCTGACGCCCATTGAGGCGGCGCAGGCACTGCACTTCACGGAATGGGCGCTGGAGCGCGTTCGGCTGCCCTACGGCGGTTCGTTGGCCCAACTCTCGAACTGGGTCCCGAGCAAGTGGTCGGTCCGCGACATCTTCAACGGCGACGTCTGGGC
>CAIOYO010000084.1 GCA_903862595.1 uncultured Opitutaceae bacterium
CAGCGCTTGCTCAACCCCGAACTGCCCGAGGTTTCCCAATTCCTGCTCATGACCGCGCTCTCGTTCGCCGGAACGATCGTCGGCTCGCTCCTCACCGCCCCCACACCCCGGCCGGTGCTGGAGAACTTCTACCGCACCACGCGTCCCTTCGGTCTCTGGGGCCCCTTCCGATCGCTGTTCCATGGCGAGGACCGGCGCGCCATGGACCGTGAGAATCGCAACGACCTCCTCACCGTGCCTTTTGCGCTCCTCTGGCAGGTGACGCTCTTCCTCCTGCCCATGCAGCTAGTCATCAAATCGTATGACAGCTTCCTCGGCACCCTCCCCCTGTTCCTGCTCGGCTGCGCGGGAATGTACGTCTTCTGGTGGCGTCCCCTGAACGCGACTCCGCACCCGTTCCCCGTCCAAGGAGCGGCCCCTGGCGAATCGCGGGCCGTTTCCGGGTGATCCACGAGCCGACTTTCCAGCCCTCGTCTTTTTCTCTCTGACTCCATGAAGCGACGTTCGAGCCCTTCGCCCATCCCCACGGTCCGCGAGGTCCACTACGTTCTCAGCACGCACTGGGACCGAGAGTGGTACCAGACTTTCCAGGCCTTTCGTCATCGCTTGGTCCACCTGCTGGACCGCGTGATCGCGGACCTCGACTCCGGCGCGCTCCGCGGACCTTTCACGACGGATGGCCAGTCGATCATCCTCGATGACTACCTTGAGGTCCGTCCCGAGCGGACGGAGGACGTCAAGCGCCTCGTGCGGGATGGCAAGCTAGTCGTGGGCCCGTGGTTCGTGCTGCCGGATGAATGGCTCGTCTCCGGCGAATCGCTGATCCGGAACATTGAATTGGGTCGCCTGTCCGCTCGCCGCTTCGGCGCGGAGCCGTCCGATGCTGGGTTCGTCTGCGATCTCTTCGGTCACGTGAGCCAGCTGCCACAGATTCTGGCCGGCTTCGGCATTCAGGGTGCGTTCCTCTGGCGCGGACTCGAACCGCGCGGCGACGCGTTCCTGTGGTGGCGTGGCGCAGACGGCACCCGCATCCTCTGCTACCGCTTTCCCCGCACCGCCTATTGCGACTTCGCGTGGGACGTCCGGCGCAGCCATCAGCACCACCTCCCCTTTGATGCGGCTAGGGCGGCGCGCGACATCGCCAACAACCTCGCCCGCGAAACCGGGCGCGCCGCGGAAGGGCCCCTGCTGCTCTTCGATGGCGGCGACCACCTCGAGCACGATCTTGAGCCGTATCGCGTGCTCATGGCTCAGAAGACGGACGCGGCATTCCCCTACGCGATCCGCCACAGCACGCTCGATGCCTTCCTCGCGGAGGCCAAGAAGCATGCCGGCAGCATCCGTCAGGAGGTCGTCGGAGAGCTTCGGGAGACCGGCGCCCGGCCGCTGGTCGAAGACCAGCAGTGGCTGATCCCCGGCGTGCTCTCCAGCCGCGTGTGGATCAAGCAGAGCAACGCGCGTTGCCAGCATCTGCTCTGCCACTGGGCGGAGCCCTTCGGCGCCGCTGCCGCCGCGTGGTGCGGAGTCTCCTACCCGAGCGGATTCCTCTCCGTCGCGTGGCGCTGGCTGCTCATGAACCATCCGCACGATTCCATCTGCGGCTGCAGCATCGACGCCGTCCACGAAGACATGAAGTACCGCTTCGCCCAGTGCGCTCAGATCGGTGAGGCGACCACCCACGAGGCACTTCTCTCTCTCGCGGCCGCCATCTCCGGGCCAATCGGGGAACGCGAGGTCCGGGTACTCGTCGCCAACCCCGTGGCCCGCGCCCTCGATCAAGGGGTGGAGCTGACGCTCCAGCTGCCGGCCGACTGGCGATGCTTCAACGAGTTCTTCGGCTTCGAACCCAAACCGGGATTCCGCATCTTCGGGCCCGATGGCGCCGAGATCCCCTACCAGCGGCTGAGCCAGGACATGAACCGCACGAAGTCGCGCCCCTTCCCGCGCCACTTCCCGCAGGTCTACCGCACCAACGATGTCGGCGTTGCGCTTCGTCTGGCGATTCCCCCGCTCGGCTACACGACGCTGACGGTACGCGAGGGGACGATGACCGACAAGGATGACATCGTAGCCGCCACGATGCTCCCGACGCGGCATCCACAGCAGCCCGGATTCGCCACGAGCGAGCGTTCCATGAGCAATGGAGTCCTTGCGGTGACCATTGAGTCGAATGGCTCACTGACCCTGACGGACCTGCGCTCCGGACAGAACTACTCCCGTCTCCTCACCTTCGAAGACGCAGCCGACATCGGGGACGGCTGGTACCGCGGTGAAGCGGTGAATGACCAGGTATTCACGTCCACCGCCGCCGCGTCCGACGTCGCGTTGCTCGCGGACGGACCCGAACTCACCCGTTTTCGCATCCGCACCACGCTGCGCGTTCCCGCGGACTTTGATTTCACCCGGATGGTGCGCTCCGGGAAGCTCGTTGAGGTCATCCTCGAAAGCGACCTTACCCTCCGGCGCGGGGCGGATCGCCTGGAGGTGCAGACCGTAGTCGAGAATACGGCCTGCGATCACCGCATTCGTGTACTATTTCCTTCGGGAGCGAAGACGGACGCTTATCTCTCCGACAGCGCGTTCGACGTCGTGCGTCGGGCGGTCGCATTGCCGGCGAACAATCACCTCCGGCGCGAACTGGCAGTGGAGACCACTCCCCAACAGTCATGGACCGCGGTCCACGACCGCCGCCGAGGCCTCGCGGTCATTGCGCCCGGGCTCATGGAGACGGCAGTCCGCGACCACGCCGATCGGCCGCTGGCGCTGACGCTGTTCCGCGGCACCCGGCGGACCGTTTTCACGGACGGCGAGCCGAACGGACAGCTCCGCGGCACCCTTGCGTTCAGCTACTGGATCGTCCCGCTCACTGGCGCTCCAAATCGGGCGCGGTTGTGCGACGCGGCCATCGAGCTTGGGGCGGGGCTGCGGAGCGAACAGCTCACCGCTCCGGCGCTGGCCGCCCTCTTTGCCCCGGTGCGGCCCGGCCTTACCCCCAGCGCCTCGCTGCTGCGTGCGAGGGGCGTCGTTGTGACCAGCACCCGCCAGAACGGCGGGGCGCTCGAGGTCCGCTGTTTCAACCCCGACGAACGCACCATCGCGGCCGAGCTCGATTTCTCGGGTCGCCCCGCTGATGCACCGCTTCCCCGTGAGGCACAGCGGGTCGACTTCGAGGGCCGCGCGCTGGGACGCCGACTCACGCTCCGGTCAGGACGGCTCCGGTTCAGCGCCAAGGCCAAGGAAATCATCACCCTCCGTATTCGCATGGATTCACGCACATGATCCGACGACAAATCCTAATCATCCTCGTAGTCGCCTGGTCCGCGATGTCCGCCGGCGCCGCCCCAGCCGCCGCAGAACCCCTCCACGTCTATCGTCTAGCGGCAACGAAGGATGCGCGAGGCTGGGACGAAGCGATGGCCGTCGTGAGCCTGCAGGGTCTGATCAATCGATCTGGTCCGGCGCTTTATGTCCTTTCTCCGCCACGGGACGGCGCCTCAGCGGAGCGGACTCGGACGCAGTACTGGCTCGACCTCTTGAGCCAGGACGGCGGGTGGATGGCCGACCGCGCGCAGACCGACGTGCGAGGACTCGATGCGTTGATCGCACTGGCTGGCCCGCGCCTCAAAGGCGTCGTGATCTGGGATCCTGCGGTCCCCGCCACCGTGAATGTCGCCACGACGATCGCCGGCGTGCGGGACGCCGTGGTGATGAGTCCGGAACTCGCCGCCGCCACCCTTGGCGCGCGGCGACTGCCGATCATCGAGGACCTGCGTGGGCGATTCACCGGAGCCGAGACCGGCAGCGCGAAGAACGATGCGTACCGCTGGGCGATCCGTGAGTATCTGGCGAAGGGCCTCTGCTCATCCCACTACCTCGCACTGCAGCACGACGCGTGGAACACGCGCGCCCGCGGGCAGATCGACTATGTTGTGAATCGCGACCGCGCCATCCGCGAGCGAGCCTTCACCTTCGACCTCTCTCCTTGGGGCGACGAGACCCCGGCAGATGATCGTCATCAACGCCTCGGCCTCGATTTGGAGACCTATCACCTCCTCCTCGCCGAGACCCTGCGCCAATCTGCAGGTCGACATCTCACGGAGCTCGCCGGTTTCTTTGTCTTCAACAAGTACAGCAACTGGGACGGCAATGTAAGTCGGCACGAACCGGTGCCGACGGAATGGGAGACGGTGCGGACGATCTCACCGTACAACGTGTACCAGAATACCGTGACGGGCGATGCGTACAACCAGTCCCTGCACATCCATGCGCCGCGCCAGCCCTTGAAGCAGGATCGACGGGCCCACTCCCGGACACCGGAGGACAAGACCTACCTCTGCATCCTCATGGCGGACTACGACTCAACGGCCGTCCTATATGACACCCTGCCGCGAGTCTGGGACGATCCCAATCGCGGGAAGGTCCCTCTCGCCTGGGGAATCAATCCGAACCTACTCGAAGCCTATCCTGACCTGATCGCTCACTTTTACCGTACGCTCACCCCCGCGGACACAATCACTGCGGACGCCGGGGCGGCCGGCTACATCAACCCCAGCCGGATCCGACCGGAGCACCTTCCGCTCTTCACCGAACACAACCGCCGGTACTTTCAGGAGGCGGACCTCACCATCGCGCCGATGGTCCTCGACTGGGTCGCTCCCGACGCCGCCATCAAGGACGCCTTTGCCGCGTTTTCGCCCGATGGATACGGGGCCATGGTGTGGGACATGCATACGAACAGTGGGCGCGGTCCGGATCCGCACGTGTGGAAAGGCATGCCGGTGCTCAACCTGCTCAACCACGCCAACGAATTCCCTGGCCCCAAGAAGACTGCGGAGATCATCGCGGAGGCGATTGCCCAAAAGGCCGGAGGACTGCCGGGCTTCTACTTCTTCCGGATCGTTTGGACCAGCCCGACCCAAATCCTCGACATGCTGGAGGAACTGCGCCGCCAGCAGCCCGCGCTCAATTTCGAGGTCCTCGACGTGCACACGTTCTACGCTCTGGCCCGGCAGAAGCTCGCCGCGAGTCCGACCACCCCTGCCCGCTAGTACCCACCGCTACCCCACCATCCCATGCACTCCCTCGCCCTGATCGACTACATCATCATCATCGGCTACCTCGGGCTGAGCCTCGCGCTCGGGCTGATCATGAGCCGGCGAGCGAACTCCAGCCTCGACCACTACTACCTCGGCGGCCGGAAAATGCCGTGGTACCTCCTTGGCGTCGTCGGGATGACGACCTGGTTCGACCTGACGGGGACGATGATCATCACCTCGTTTCTCTACATGCTGGGACCGCGCGGACTCTTCATCGAGTTTCGCGGCGGGGCCGTCCTGATTCTCGCGTTCATGCTTGTCTACACCGGCAAGTGGCACCGCCGGTCTGGCTGCATGACCGGCGCGGAGTGGGGCATTTACCGC
>CAIOYO010000085.1 GCA_903862595.1 uncultured Opitutaceae bacterium
CAGGCTGATGCCCGCAAAGAACCGCCGCTCCCCCAGATCACCCGCCAGATAGGCCCGGGAAAAACGCACCACCACCCCGCCGACCAACGCCACGAGGACCGCCATCACCACCGAGACGAGGTCCAGTCGCAGCGCGAGCGCAAACGCGTCCCCACCGCCCCACGGCGCCCAACGCAGCGTCGTCGAACCGTTCACCGCCAGGAGCACCACCGCGAGCACCGCGCTCAGCAGGGACAAGCCCGCCGCCGCAGTCGCGACGAGACCAGCCCCCCGCGCCGAACGGCAGAAGCCCACCACCAGCCCCGCGAGTAGCGGAGCGGCGGGAATGCAAACCAAGCAGAGCAGAAGAAACGCACGCACGCGTGGAGACTAACAGGCCCCGCTCTTTTCGTCATTTATAACCTTTGCAAGATTCCGTTAGCTTTTATCTAAGTAAACTCATGGCGTTTCTCAATCTTCACCACCTGCGCTACTTCCGCGTTGCCGCCCAGGAGCTCAATCTCACCCGGGCCGCCGCGAAGCTGAACCTTTCCGTTCCCGCGCTCAGCGTGCAACTGCGCCAGCTGGAGCACAATCTCGGCCACCCCCTGTTCGATCGCAGTCGGGGAGGATGGACGCTCACCGAGGCCGGACGGCTCGCCCTAGAATACGCCGAAACCATCACCCGGGCCGGCGACGAACTCGTCGATGTCCTCGCGCACCGCCCACGCGCCGACCGCCAGTTCCTGCGCGCCGGGGTCGTCGCCACCCTGTCGCGCAACTTCCTCATCGAATTCATCCGCCCAGCCCTGCATCGAGAAGGCGTCGGCGTGGTGCTGCGCTCCGGCGGCCTGCGGGACCTACTCGTCCTGCTCCACGCGCATCAGGTGGATCTCGTGCTCTCCAACCAGCCCGCGCGCCGCGATGCGGAAACCCCGTGGCACAGCCACCTTCTCGCCGAACTGCCGGTCAGCCTCGTCGGAGCCCCGGTCTGGCAACGCCAGCGGCGTCGCTTCCCCGACGACTTCGGCAGCGTGCCGCTGATCCTGCCCAGCCAGGAGAGCAACACCCGAGCGGGCTTCGATCTCCTGCTCGCCGCCGCCGGCATCCGGCCACGCATCATCGCCGAGGTGGATGACATGGCGACGCTGCGCCTGCTCGCGCGCGAGGGCGAGGGGCTCGCGCTCGTTCCCCCGGTCGTCGTCCGCGACGAGATCGAAGCCGGCACGCTGATCGAGATGCACCGTCTGACCCAGGTCCGCGAGACGTTCTATGCGATCACGCCCAGCCGCCGCTTTCCCAACCCGCTGGTCGCGGAACTCGTCGGACGCATGCACCCGCAGCCGCCGCGCCGCCACGCCATCAAACGGGCGCCGTAAACGGTTCTCCCGACGCCACGGCCGCCAGCGCCGCTCGGTACTGGGGCTCGAACTCCTCGAGTTGCGACACCGCGAGTCCCAGATTCCGGATCAAACCGTCCTTCAAGCCGTAAATCCAGCCGTGGACCGTGAGGTCTTGGCCACGCAACCACGCATCCCGCACAATCGTCGTCTGGCAGACATTGCTCACCTGCTCGACGACGTTGAGTTCGCAGAGGCGGTTCGTGCGCAGGGAGTCGCCCGTAAGCGCGTGGACACAATCCCGGTGCTTCTCACCCACATCCTGGATATGCCGGAGCCAGTTGTCCGCCAATCCGATGCGGTCGCAGCGCACCGCCGCCCGCACGCCCGAACAGCCATAGTGACCGCAGACGATCACGTGCTTCACCTTCAACACGTCGATCGCGAACTGCATGACCGACAGGCAATTGAGGTCGGTGTGAACCACGACATTCGCGATGTTCCGGTGCACGAACAGCTCGCCGGGCAGGAGGTTCACGATCTCGTTGGCCGGCACCCGGCTGTCCGAGCAACCGATCCACAGGTACTCCGGACTCTGCTGCCGCGAGAGCTTCAAGAAGAAATCCGGGTCGCGTGCCCGCAGCCCGGCGGCCCACGCCTGATTCTGCTCAAAGAGATGGTCCAACACCTTCATGCGTCACCGGACATCGTCGGGGCGGGACCGCGATTGTCCACGGCAAACCTCGCCGAAATTACCCCAAATGAACGGATTGCCAGCAGGCTGCACCCGTCGATCAATCCGCCGATCGTCGTCCCCGCAGGGACTCGGTACCGCCACTAACCGTGACGTGCAAACTCCGTCAGGAAGCGATCCACGTTCCGGCCTGACACTTCACCTTCGATGAGGCGCAGCAGGCCGCGACGACGCTGCTCGAGCCGTAACGTGACCCCCAACTGCTCGGCCAAGCGTTCCAGCGCCCGGCTTCTCCGCCACTCCCAGAGCCAGCACGTGAGACCAATCCGGATCGGAACGTCGGCAGAAGCAAAGGCGGGTGACACGCGGCTCACGCTCCCTGCGAAGCGATTCCCGCGCCAATCCATCCCGCCGAGCCGATTTTGCGCAAATTTCGCCGGATTGAAGCAGACGCCGCGGGACACCGGCTCATTTTTGCGCACAACGCCTGCGCCGGTGGTCAGGATCGCTCACTCCGAGCGAGCCGGCTTGGCCGCCGCCGCTCCAGTCGGTGCGGCCGGCCGCGGGGGCTTCTCGTCGAGGTTCTGGTGGATCTCCACGTCGCTGACCGGCTCCGAGTCGATGCCGCCCGCCGGCACCTCAAGCTTCGCCAGCCACACCAACGCGTTTAGGACCAGTCGGCGCTGGTCGTCATTCTGCCAGTTCAGGTGGAAGTGTCCGCCCGTGAAGCCGAGGCCGCGCCCGCCGTCCGGTCGCTCAACCGCCCAGAGTGTCGTTTCGGGGCGCCCCTTTTCGGCCTGAATGTGCGGGTACGGTCCTTTGGGGCTCACGTACGGACCATCGCGGACGGCGTCGGACGGAGTGGCCACCAGGATGTCCGCCACGCCCTCCTTCCCGTCGCGGAAGCGCATGTTGAAGTACCACTCATCCTTGGTCCGGAACGGACGCACTCCCCGGGTGATCGGATGTACGGGCAAATCGCGATACTCAGCTTCCCAGATGGGATTGCAGGAAAAGTGGGTCTCGTAGTACCCCCCGATCCAAGCCTTCCACTCCGCGCCACCGGCACCGGCCGGCACCTCGACCGCGTAATGGGCGCAGCCCAGACTCACACCGCGCGCCATGAGCCCGCGCAGGAATTCGCGCCGATCCCCCTGCAGAGCCAAGTGCTTGGCGCCACCATCGGAGTAAATGAAGATGGCATCCGCTCCGTCGAAGACGGAAAAGTCGTCGACCCGCTCGCCATTCACCATCTTGGTGGGCCAGCCTTGGGTGACCAGGACGGTGCGCAAACCGGGAACCTTCTCGAGCCGCTTCTGCAACAGGATCGATCCAGCGCGGAATTCGTGCATGAGCGGCGGATGGCTCGCCGGGCCGGCGATCATCACCAGCTTGCGTTCCACCGGTACCGCCAGCGCGAGCGGAGCGAGAAACCAGACCAACAGGGACCAAA
>CAIOYO010000086.1 GCA_903862595.1 uncultured Opitutaceae bacterium
CACGGTGCTTCGTCCGCTGCCGGGCTCTCCCTGCAGCAACACCGGCGTGCGGACCGCCGCGAGCTTGCGCACCTGCTGCAGCAGCCGCATGGCCTTCGCACTCCGGCCCACCAGTCGCTGCTCAAAACCCTGAGCCCGGGCCGCCGGGGCGGTGGTCTGACTCGCCCGCTCGATGCTCTGGCGCCGGAATTCCAAGGCGCGCTTCAAGGTCGCGATCAGTTCGTCGACTCGAAACGGCTTCTGCAGGTAATCGAAGGCCCCGTACTTCAGCGCCAGAATCGCGCTCTCGGTGCTCGCGTAGGCCGTCATGATGATGACGGCGCAGTTCGGATCGTGGACCTTGAGCTGCTTGAGCAACGTGATGCCGTCGACCGGCTTCATGTCGATGTCCGCGAGCACGACGTCGAACGGTTCCGAGCGGTAGCGGGTGAGCGCCATCTCGCCATCCGTCGCGAAGGCCGTGGCGAAGCCGGTCGGCTGGATGACCGCATCCAGCATCTCGTGAATCGAGAGCAGGTCGTCGACAATCAGGATGGAGGCCATGCGGTAGGGGAAACCGAGGGGGTGCGCCCGGGAACAGGGACCGCGTTACTGGAGACCGCCGGCGACGACGCCGAGCTGGAAGATCGGCAGGAACATCGCCATCACGATGCCACCCACCACCACGCCGAGAAACACGATCAGCAGGGGTTCGATCAGGGAGGTCAGGGCCGCGACGGTCGCCTCCGATTCAGCATCATAAAAGTCGGCGATCTTGTTCATCATCCCGTCGACGTTGCCGGTCGCCTCGCCCGCCTTGACCATGTGTTTCATCATGGGCGGGAAGAACGAGTTGGACGCCAGAATATCGGAGATCTGACCGCCCTGGCTGACGTGCCGGGCGATTTCCGCGCAGGCGGCCTCGATCTGTGACTTGTTGCTCGCGGACGAGACGATCTCCAACGAGCGCAGGATCGGCACGCCGGAGCGCACGAGAGTGGCGTACGTGCGGCAGAAACGGGAGAGCACGATCTTGTGCATGAGGCCTCCGAAGATGGGTGCGCGCAGGAGGAGGTGGTCCTTGTGCACCCGGCCAGCCGGCGTCGCCACATAACCGCGCAGGGCGAAGACCGCCCCAGTGCCCAAGGCCGCGATCAGCCACCAGTAGCCCACCATGAAATCGCTTAGGTCGATCAGGAACTGCGTCGGCGCCGGCAACTTGGCTCCGAAGTCCGCGAACATCGAGGCGAAGACGGGAATCACGAACATGATCAGCACCGTCACCAACACCACCGCGAGGCCGATGACCGCGATCGGATAGGTGAGGGCCGATTTTACCTTCTTGGTGAGCTTGACGCTGGACTCGAGGTACTGGGCGACCTTGCCCAGGATTTCCGCGAGAGCGCCGGACGCTTCACCCGCCTCCACCATGGACACGAAGAGCTGGTTGAACGAGCGAGGAAACTTGCGCAGGGCCGCGGAGAACGCGGTACCCGAAGAGACATCGAGCCGGACGTCGCGGATGATGATGCTGAATGCTTCGTCATCCGTCTGTTCCTGCAGTGCCTCCAGACACTGGATCAGCGGCAGTCCGGCGATGAGGAGGGAGGCGAGCTGCTGCGTGAAGATGGCCAGCTGCTCTTGCGGAAGACGATAGATCTTCGACTTCTTTTCCAGCGCCTTGAGCTTGGCGAGGGTTTGGGCCGCCTTCAGGTTTGGACGACCTCCCGGTGACTGCGATCCCAGGGAGGGACGCAGCGACACCGTCGGAGCGGTCGGCGTGGACGTGATGAAGGCCATAGCATGGTAGGAAACGGCCCGGTAATTCACCCCACTAACCCGATTTGAGCAAAGACCCGTAAAATTCCGGTCAAAGACCCCCTTGCGCCAATGCGGCCCCGACCGGATACGGGCTGCTCAAGGGCAGGGATCGCGGGGGATCAGTTTGGAGCGGCTGGACGGAATCGAACCGACGCTACGATCCCGCCCCTCTGTGATTTCATAAGTGCTGCGATAGGACATGAAAGCGTCATCGGCTGTTTTCGGCGATGTTCCCGCTCGCGTTCCCACTCCGAAGCGCCGGTGTTCGACGCCCAACATCAATCGCAATGAACGATCGTTCGCCCGACTGGTTCGTTGCCTTCACCACGCTTCCAACGTGTCCGCTACCACGGATGGTACTCCAACAAGATGCGCGGCCAGCGCCTCAAGCGGGCGGATGCCGAAGCCGATGCGGCTGACGACGAGGGCGAGATCATCGACGGTTCCGCGTTCGAGACCAAACCCGAGACCCCGCACCACGCGCAGGCGGCGAGGATGCTTCGGGCCTGAAATCACGATCTTCTCCGGTATTTCCACTCTTTCACCGGCACCGCCGCGCTCGCAGGGTGTGAACAATGCGTCCTCCGTTTTGACGCGTAGTGATACGTGTATTGGTGAAGCGGAGACTTGACCCCGGACGGTGAAGGGTTTCGAAGTTCGTGTGTAGGGCTCGGCGAGCCAGACAAACCGCAAATCCAAGTTTTGCGTGATTCCTTGCCCGAGCCCTCCCCGGCGAAGGACCGGAAATCGCGTCCGATTTACCCCCGTTTCACCCCGAAGAGAGAAGAGCGTTAATCTATGGACGCAGCCAAACAGCGGGCAGGTCTCGAGTGGGTAATCCTCGTCGCAATGTACTGCCTGATAATCCTGCCAGACGCGCCCAGAAGGGCCGAGCGGTATCTCGCGAATAAAGAGTATCGATCGGGGTTGGTACGACAGCCAACCGTCCAGCGAATCGGCCTTGCGGAGAGCCTGGTCTTGGGGAAAAGGTCAGATACATTGTTTGTCG
>CAIOYO010000087.1 GCA_903862595.1 uncultured Opitutaceae bacterium
AGGCTCGTCACCACGTCCGCACTGCCGGGCGCCAGGGGCAGGTCACTCGTGTCGACGATCCGCCAGTCGACCGCCACGCCGAGCTTCCTTCGCACGAACTCCCAGTGCCCGGTGAAGTTGGCGCTGCGCTCGATCAGCGTGACGCGGGCCCCCTGCGTCGCTAGCCACCAGGGGAGTGCCGAGAGTTCGCTACCGATGTCAACCAGCCGGGCCCGCGACCACGGGACGTCGGCCAGGCCCTGCCGCCAGAGAGCCGGGTACTCCCAGATCTTCGACCACGAGTGGAACTCCCGAAGGCCGAGCGGGCGCGCGAAGGCGTTGAGCTCGTCCATGAAGCCGCGCCACTCCGGCGAGAACATCTCCGGGAGATTGGCGAGGCGGCGCACGGCGCCGGGGTTCGGCTGGCAGCGGCGCGCGACCACGAACTCGTGCGCGCGGACCCAGGCTTCGTTGTTCTGGAGTACCTCAAAGCCGCAGGCCGCGAGGAGCGTCGCGATTGAGGTGCGGCTGAAGATGAAGCTGTGCTCCCAAGGATCGAAGACCTTCGGGGTGATGCCGCCAAAGTCCGGCTCGCCGGGCACGAGGAGCGGGAGTTGCAGGAAGAGGAGGCCACCGGGACGGAGGCGGGCGTGCGCCGCCTCGAGGAGGCGCTGCGGCTCGAGGGCGTGTTCGAGTACGTCGCACGCGACGAAAAGGTCGCAGTCCGGAATCGTCACGTCCGGGAACGCCCCTGCTCGCACGTCGAGGCCAGTCGCGGCCGCGACCGCCGCCGCCGTCGCGGCGTCGGGTTCCACCCCGCAGACGGTCCACCCGCGTTCACGCAGGCGGAGAAGGAGGGTGCCTTCGGCGCAGCCGATTTCCACGGCGACGCCCTTGTTGCCGAGAGCGTGGCGCTCGATCGCCGTCACCCAGCGGTCCACCCGGCCGTCCCGCTCGAGGAGGGCGCGGCGTTCGAGCAGGGTGGGATGCGCCTTCTCGCGCTGGCGGGCATGCCAGTAGCCGGACAGGCTGTAGAAATCCGCCACGCGGTCCGGGCGGAGGCGGCGGCGGGAGACGTGCGTGCCGCAGCGTTCGCAGACGAAGTACTCCGCGCTGCAGGGACTCGGTCCATGCTCGCGGCCGCCGCACCAGCAGCGGCTGGCTTCAAGAAACCAGGATTCCGGAGCCGGCGGGGCCGCCACTCCGACGGAGGCGGGGGCGGAGGCGGTCACGTGGACTCGGGATAACCGAAGCGCGAGAAATCGCCCGGCGCCGCAGCGCGCAGCCAGTCGCGCCACTGGGTGTCCGCTTTCCAGGTGACGCTGTCACCGGTGCGGTAGAAGGTGCGTTGTCCCGGTCGCGTCATGCGTTCGAACCGGGTCCACTCGAAGACGAATTCCGGGGAGAGCTTGGGGCGGACGCCGATGAACGCCGCGACTCCGGCGAGGACGGTCGCGCTCGCCTTGAGTTCCTCGAATCGTACGAGGTGCACGCGCGCGGGGTTTGCGCGGTGCAGCGCGAGCGCGTCGTCGTAAAACCGCGCGTAGCCGCGGTAGGCTTCGGCGATCCAAGCGGGGACGTCGTCGACCTTCGCGCCCCAGCGATCCACCGAGGTGTGGTACCAGCTGTAGATCGTCGGATGGGGATCGCGGATGAGGAGGAGGAGCGGATGATCGCCGAGGCGAGGCGTGCCGTGGACGCCGTTCGGCGCGGCGTCGATGTAGACGGGCTGGAACGGCACGCCGTCTTCCCGCAGCTTCATCGCATAGGTCGCGAGCGGGTTCAGCTCGTCGTTGCGTTGGCGGGCCTCCGGGTTGTCGACGAATTGGTTCGGGAAAAAGACGAGGTCGAGCATGCCCGTCAGGCTCGTCCACAGGAAGTGGCTCCCGGTGCGCGGGAACGCGAAGTAGTCGATGCGTTTCGCGAGGGTGGTCCCGAAATAGTAGCCGTCGGAGTGCATGGAAGCGGGTCTAGTCGAAGCGGGCCGCGAGGTGGAAGCTGTGCATCGCATCCGGACCGTCGTCCGCCGCCACGACGTGCCCGCCGCGGGCGGCGATGGCGTCGCGGAGGAGGGCCGGGGTCGGCTTCCACTTGTGGCCATCGCCGACGAATGCCGACCCGGGATGCCAGATTTCGCAGTCAGGGTGGGGAAGGTACAGGAACAGGATACCGCCCGGCGCCAGGCGCTGCACCCAGCGGTCGAGTTCGGCATTCCAGTCGGTGATGTGCTCGAGGCAGTGCGAGCTGAACACGAACTGGAGGCTGCGCGGCGCGAAATCCTCAAGCGTGTGCTGCCGACCGGGTCCGCGTTCGAGGTCGACCGGGATCGCGCCGGGCAGAGGCCAGAGTCCGGCCCCGACGTCGATGCCGCGACCGGTGCAATGCTTCAGCGCTTCCCGGAAGATCGCAAACGAAGCCCCGCCGACGAAGAGGTAGTCGGGATAGAACCTTCCCCGGTACCGCCATCCTCCGGGCGCGCGCTCAACGTCAGGCTGCGCCAACCAGTAGCGGTAGGCGTGGAAGAAGTCGGGAGCGTTCGGATAGTCTTCGAGGGCGATCATCGACGGGCCGGGCAAGGGACGGCGTAAGGCAGACCGGAATGAACCGGAGCCTCCGGAATATGTCCAGACCGAGGTCAACCCGCGTCGCGTTCCGCCTCAGACGACGTCGGCGAACGCCGGACGGGTCGCGCGGAAGAAGGCGTACCCCGCAGCAAAGC
>CAIOYO010000088.1 GCA_903862595.1 uncultured Opitutaceae bacterium
GCTGCCGTAGCGCGGTGGGGTTGCGCCCGCATCGTCCGAGCGGGGCCCAAGGTTGGCCGTGATGGGCGCGGTTGGTGTGGAAATAACGTCGGCTATATCAGACTTTATTTGACTTAAAGTCGGCTATAGCGGACGCTATTTCCATGTCCGCTGCATCCGCCCTGCCTTTGCCTGCCACCCGCGCCCTGCGGAAGTTGGGCCGTGACCTCGCGGTGGCGCGGCGGAAGCGGGGAATTTCGACGGATGATATGGCGGCGCGGTTGTTCGTGAGTCGCGACACGCTCTGGCGGCTGGAGCGCGGGGATCCGAAGGTGGCGATTGGGACCTTGGCGACGGCGGCCTTCATCCTGCAACTGCAGGAGCGTCTCGGGGATCTCGCGGAGCCGGGTGAGGATGCGCTCGGCCTGAATCTGGATGAGGAACGCCTGCCGAAACGAATTCGGCGCGCGCGCACATGAGCGTCGAGGTCCACATCGATTGGCAGGGTGCGACCCATCGGGTCGGGCGGCTGCACGCCGCGGAGCGTGGGCCGGCCGTCACGTTCGAATACGACCGCACGTGGCTGGAGCGGCCCGGGGCGTTCGCGATCGATCCTACGGCGCTGCCGCTGGGCGCGCGGCCGATCCACGCCGCTGGACTCTTCGGTGCGATCCAAGATTGTGGCCCGGACCGCTGGGGACGCGTGTTGGTCGAACGGGCGGTTCGCAAGGAGGTGCTCGATCGCAAGCCCTATCGCGATCTCGATTACGTGCTCGCGCTGGACGACGCGGCGCGGATTGGCGCGCTTCGGTTTCGGACGGATCCGTCGGGTCCTTTCTTGGCGGCGACAGCCGGACGCTTGCCACCGCTGGTGAGTCTCGCCGCACTTATCCGGGCCGCCGATGCGGTTCATGGTGAGACGGAGACCGCGGCGGACTTACGCTTCCTTCTCGGCGCGGGCTCGCCGCTCGGCGGCGCACGGCCGAAGTCCGCCGTCGTCTTGCCCGATGGCCGACTGGCGCTCGCGAAGTTTCCCAAGCCGGATGACGTGCGCGATATGGCTGCTGGGGAAGTGCTGGCGCTTCGGCTCGCGGCGCGGGCGGGAATCACCGTGGCCGAGTCTCAGCGGGTTCGCGTCGGGACGCACAGCGTGGCGGTGATCACGCGCTTTGACCGCGCCGGCGCACAGCGGCGACCCTTCCTTTCGGCCCACAGTCTCCTTGGTTTGCCGCCGGGTGAAGCGGGTGCGTACACCCTCCTCGCGGATGGCATCCGGCAATTCGGGGACGATGTCGCGGGTGACCTTCGCGAACTCTGGCGGCGGTTGATCTTTTCGCTGCTGGCGAGCAACTACGACGACCACCTGCGCAACCACGGTTTCCTGATGGGAGCCCCGGGAAAGTGGTCGCTTTCGCCGGCCTACGACCTGAACCCGGTGCCGGAGATCGAACGTGCCCAGGTACCGAAGACGGCGATTTCGGAGGAGGAGGACCGCCCCAGCCTGGAGTCTGCCCTGCAGGTGGCGTCGCGTTTTGGGCTCAAGCCCGCCGCTGCCCGGGAGATCGTTCGCGACGTGCATGCGGCGGTATCCGAGTGGCGCAAAGTCGGGCGTTCCCTGGGGTTTCCCGCCCGCACCCTGGACGCCTACGCCTCGGCGTTCGAGCACCCCCTGATGGACGAAGCGGCGAAGCGGGGTGGGGGAACGTGATCGGGCCCCCAAGCTTTGCCCTTTGCCTGAGGGGGCCTCATGGCGTTTTCACGGAAGCAGGCGTGCGCCGTCGGGAAAGCAGCAGTCTACGGCGTCAGCACGGTGTCGTCCGCGGTGTAGAAGACGCGGTCGGGGCCGGCGGAGCGGAGTTCCATCGCGGTGCCGCTGAGTTGATGGAATTGCACGGGCGTGCCCCAGCGGTCGAGGAGTTCGCCGTCGGCGCTGATCGCCGGATGGCCCGGCGGGATCAGGGCCACCCGCGGTGGGTTCCGGCCGGAGAGCGCGGCGGTGATGTCACGGTTGTCTCCCCAAGGATTGCCGTCCTGCGGGAAGAGGGTCTGCCATGAGGCGAAGACGTTGCTGAGCAAGATCA
>CAIOYO010000089.1 GCA_903862595.1 uncultured Opitutaceae bacterium
ACCGCGCTGCGGGCCGGCGACGAGTTGGTCTTCATCCCTCCGGTCGCCGGGGGCTAGTCATCCCAAGGAACCCTTTTCGCCGCTGCCATGACGTTCAGGATTTCTCCGGAACCGCTCGATCCCGCCGCCCTCGCCGACCAGTTGCTCGACTTGCGCGCGGGCGCGTACGTCGAATTCCAGGGCCGCGTGCGCAACCACAACGAGGGCCGCGCCGTGAACGCCCTCGAGTATGAGGCGTACGCCGCCCTCGCCGAAAAGGAGGGCGCGCGCATCGTCGCGGAGGCCGCCGCCCGGTTCCCCATCCTCGGCGCGGCCTGCGTCCACCGCGTCGGTCGACTCGAACTCGGCGAGCTCGCCGTCTGGGTCGGTGTCACCTCCGCCCACCGCGCCGCCGCCTTCGAGGCCTGCCGCGCCATCATCGACGAAACCAAGGCGCGCGTGCCGATCTGGAAGAAGGAACACTACGCCGACGGCGCCAGCGGCTGGATCAATTGCGCAACCGCCGGCCCCGCCGCCGCCATCACCGCGACGCCGCCCGCCCCGCGCTGAACCCGCACTCCGCACTCGGGACGCGCGGATCCGGGCTCACGGGCGCAGGCGGTACTGGGGCTCACCCGTCGGCACAAACAGCTCCGCCGGCGTCCCGCGCCGGGTCACCCGACCCGCCGCCATCACGACGACGTCGTCGCTGAGCGAGACGACCTCGTCGGCCGCGTGCGTGACTTGGATCATCGGCACGCCGAATGTCTCGCGCACGCGGCGGAGGTACGCTCCCAGCCGATCCCGCAAGGCATCGTCCAGCCCGGCCAGCGGCTCGTCGAGGAGGAGGAGGCGCGGCGCCGCGAGCAGCGCCCGACCCAGGGCGACCCGCCGACGCTCACCGCCGGAGAGGTCGCGGACCGACCGGCCGAGCAGGGTGCCGATCTCGAGCGCCGCCACCACGTCCGCCCACGCCGGGCCACCCGGACGCCAGCCGTAACGGAGATTCTCCTCCACCGAGCGATGCGGGAAGAGCGCACCGTCCTGCGGCACGTATCCGATTCTTCGATATTGGGGCGGGACGAAGGCGGCGCCGTGCTCCGCATCCGTCAGGACTTCGCCGTCGATGGCGACCACGCCCGCCGCCGGCCGCCGCAGGCCAGCGATCACTTCGAGGAGGGTGGTCTTGCCCGCTCCCGAGGGGCCAAAGAGGGTCGTGACCGGGCGGTCCAGGACGAGGTCCACCTCCAGAGTGAACTCCGCCAGAGGCACGCGCACGCCGCGTAGCTCGAGTCGCAGGCTCATCGTCTCGCCCTCCGCACGATGAATTCCCCGAGCGCCACTGCCGCGAACGCGAGCAGGAGCGAAAGCCCCGCGAGACCCAGCGCCGCCGCATCGCGGCCGAGTTGGACCTGCTGGTAGATGGACAGTGCGAGCGTCGCGGTCTCGCCGGGAATGTACCCGGCGACCATGATCGTCGCCCCGAACTCTCCGAGCGCTCGTGCGAAGGCGAGCACCGCC
>CAIOYO010000090.1 GCA_903862595.1 uncultured Opitutaceae bacterium
ATGATCGACGAAGCCAAGGGGCCTTACCTGCGCGACCACCTGGTCGCCCTCCAGGTGCCGATCGTCCTCCTGCTGCCCCCCGGCCAATCTTCCGCCCTCTTCCTGGGGGACCAGACCTTGGTCGAGACTCTCGCCAAGCCGCTGAAGACCCAGACGCTCGCCACCGCCCTCCGGCGCTTGGGGCAAGCCATGCCACGTCGCGAGGTGGCGGCGAGCCCAAGCGCGGCACCCGCCGCCGCCACCCTTCCCGATCACCCGGCGCTGGAGATTCTCGTCGTCGAGGACAATCCTGTGAATCAGAAGGTCGCGCTGCGCTACCTCGAGAAACTGGGTTTCCGTGCCGCCACCGCCGAAAATGGCGTCGTGGCTCTCGCCACGCTCGAGAAGCGCAATTTCCACCTGATCTTGATGGACCTGCAGATGCCGGAGATGGACGGGTTCGAAACCAGCCGCCAGATCCGCAAGCGCTTCCCCGCTTCCCGCCAACCCAAGATCGTCGCCCTCACCGCCAACGCCCTGAAGGGCGACCGGGAGCTGTGCCTCGAGGCCGGCATGGACGACTACCTCACCAAGCCGGTCAAGATCGGCGACATCGCGGCCGCGATCGAGAAGCACTTCGGACACCGACCCACCGAGCGTCTCGCCACCAGCGCCTAGTGCACGCGATGGCGCTCGACGCGCCCCCGGGCAGTCTGCTTAACGTTAGCCCGCATGCGTCGTCACTCCACCGGTCCCTCGCTGCGGGCCATCGCCCAGCGCGCCGACGTGTCCGTGGCCGCGGTCTCCATGGCCCTGCGCAATCATCCGCGCATTCCGGACGGCACCCGCGAGCGGATCCAGCGTCTCGCGCTCGAACTGGGCTGGCGCCCGAATCCTCTCTTGGCCGAGGCCATGAGCGCGATTCGCTCGGGCCAACCGGTCTCCGAGCGGGTGACCCTCGCGTGGGTCACCGCCCACGCCAAGCGCGACAGTTGGCGCCGCGTGCCGTTTTTCCGCCGTACCTTCGAGGGTGCTTCCCGGCGCGCCGCCGCCGCCGGCTACCGTCTGGACCACTTCTGGCTCGGAGACGCCGACGGGCACGCCGCGCGGCTCAGCGATATCCTCGTCGCCCGCGGCATCGTCGGCCTCGTCGTGGCTCCCCTGCCCAAACCATCCGCGCTGGCGCTCGACTGGGACCACTTCTCCGCCGTCACCATCGCTTATTCGCTCACGGCACCGCGTCTGCATCGCGCCACCGACAATCACGTCAGCTCCGCACGGCGCGCGTTCACGGCACTCGCCTCCGCCGGGCGACGTCGCATCGGTCTGGCGCTGGAGGGCGTTTCCGAGCGTCGGGTCAACGGACTGTGGACCGCAGGATACTTGCTCGAAGCTCATGACGGCGGGCAGGCCGGCGGGCCCCAAATCCACCGTCCAGCACAACTGGAAGAGGGTCCGTTCATCGACTGGGTTCGCCGCGCGGGCATCGACGCTGTGATCGGCACCGACGCCCGCTTGGTCGCCTGGTTGCGCGCCGCCGGCGTGCAGGTGCCCGGGGATGTGGCCTACGCCGATCTCGACGTGTCCGCCGACGATGGCGCGGTCGCCGGGATCTACCAGGATGCCGAGGGCATTGGTTCAGCCGCGATTGACTTGGTCGCGGGGCAATTGCTGCGCCATGAACGCGGACTCCCGGAACGCGCGAAGGCGATTTCGATCGAGAGTCGCTGGGTGGACGGGGGCACCGCCCCCAGCCTCCCGGTTGCGGCAGACGCCACCTCCGCCACCCGCTCTGCCCCGCGCCGCCTCGCCGCCATTCCGCGTCCGGTCTCCTTCGACTGATCCGCCGGTCTCGCCGCATCGGTTGTCCAACCGTTCCTCCTGCGTCTCTCTTTTTGCTTTCTCATTCCCCGTGATCCCTCTCCGCGCCCTCGCCCTCGGCCTCGCCACCCTCCTTCTCTCCTCGCCGGCGGCGGCCGGCGCAGCCGTCGACGCAGCACGGGCCGAGGCGCTCCCGCCCGGGCGGATTCTCCAAGAGCTGCACGCGCTCGGCCAACTGGGTCGCGTCCTGTACGTCGCCGCCCATCCCGACGATGAGAACACCCGCCTACTCGCCACGCTGGCCCTCGGTCGCGGCTATCGCACGGGCTATCTCTCCCTCACCCGCGGCGACGGAGGTCAGAATCTCATCGGTTCCGACCTGCGCGATCGTCTCGGGGTGATTCGTACGCAGGAACTGATCGCCGCGCGGCGGATCGATGGGGCCGTCCAGTTCTTCACGCGTGCGAATGACTTCGGCTTCTCCAAGCATCCGGACGAGACGTTCCGGATCTGGGACCGCCGCGCCGTCCTCGCCGATGTCGTGCGCGTAATCCGCACTTTCCGTCCCCACGTCCTCATCACCCGTTTTTCCACCGAGCCGGGCATCACCCACGGTCACCACACCGCCTCCGCATTGCTGACGATCGAGGCGTTCGGTCTCGCCGGGGATGCCACCGCTTTTCCCGAACAACTCGCGGACGGCACGCTGCGCCCCTGGCAGCCGACCCGGGTTCTCTGGAACGCCTGGCCAGCGGCATTCCGGGGCGCTCCGCGCAAGGCCGGAGAGCCTGATCCCGCCACGCTCCAACTGGACTCCGGCGGATACTCGGAGCTTCTGGGAGAATCTTTCGGCGAGATCGCCGCCCGCAGCCGCACCGCTCACAAGAGTCAGGGCTTCGGCACACTCGGCACCCGCGGCGCCAACCCGGAGTACTTCCGGGTCCTCGCCGGTGCCCCTGCCCGCCGCGACCCGTTCGAGGGGGTCGATGTGTCCTGGTCGCAACTTCCCCTCGGAGACCGCATCGCCACCGAACTCACCGCCCTCACCGACGCCTTCAATCCCCGCACTCCGACCGCCTCCGTTCCCGCCCTCCTGCGCCTGCGCGCCGTCCTGACGGAGGGCATCAACGTCGACGGCTCCGATCCGACCTTGGGCGAAAAGCGCCGCCATCTGGATCGCATCATCGCCGCCTGCCTAGGCCTGCACACCGAGGCTCGAGTAGCCTCCGCCGAGGTCGCCCCGGGCGAAGCGATCACCGTAAAGCTGGGACTCATCGTTCGCTCTGCCCCCAGCGACCTTCCGATCCGGTGGGTGTCGTCCGCGTTTCTCCCGTCCGCGCAGGCCGTGCCGACTGGGCTCACCCTCGCTGCCAACCGCGCCGCCGAAGCCACGGCGGATTCCACCGTGCCGACGGATGCAGCGCTCACCACTCCCTACTGGCTACGCGAGGACGGCACGGCCGGCATGTTCCGCGTCGATGACCCCGCCCTGATCGGGCGCCCCGAGTCACCTCCCGCGTTTCCGGTTCAGCACACGTTGGATATCGGCGGCCAGACGGTCGTCTTCGATGACCAGGCCGTCGAGGTGATCGACGATCCCGTGCGCGGCGAGATCCGCCGCCCGCTCCGGGTCGTGGCGCCGGTCACGCTAGGCTTTCCGCAGGAACTTGAACTCTTCGCCCCGGGCAGCACGCGCGAGGTCAGTGTCACGATCACCGCCGAGCGGGGACCCCGCGCCGGATCCCTGATGCTCGAGGTGCCCGCTGGTTTCGCGGTGACCCCGTCGTCGCAGGCTTTCCAAATCGCAACCGCCGGAAACCAAGCCCGGCTCACGTTCCGAGTCACCGCACCGCCCGGCGTCGCCAGCGGCGATCTCATCGCCGCGGCTCAGATCGACGGTCGCGTCCATCGCACCGGCCGGGTCGATCTGCGCTACGAGCACATCCCCTCCCAGTTGCTCCAGCCACGCGCCGCCGCACGTCTCGTCAGCCTCGATTTGAAGGTCACCGCCCGTCGCATTGGCTACCTCGCGGGCGCCGGCGATCTCGTCGCGGAGGCCCTCACACGCATGGGGTGCACCGTGACGCCGCTGGGCGCCGCGGATCTGACGCCGGAGCGTCTGGCCGCCTTCGATGCCGTGGTCATGGGCGTGCGCGCGTACAACACCCGGCCCGAGATCGTGCCACTCTTGCCAAAGCTGTTCGCGTACGTCGAGGCGGGTGGCACCCTCGTGGTGCAGTACAACACCACGGCGGACCTCCAGACGACCGCACTCACGCCGTTCCCGCTGAAGCTCTCCCGGGATCGCGTCACGGACGAAGCGGCGGACGTGACATTGCTTGCTCCGGATCACCCGGCACTCAATCGACCGAATCGCATCGTGCCGTCCGACTTCGATGGCTGGGTGCAGGAGCGAGGGCTCTATTTCCCGTCCGATTGGGACTCCCGTTTCACGCCGTTGCTCGCCTGCTCGGATCCCGGCGAGAAGCCGCTGCGCGGCGCGGTGCTCGTGGCGCCGCATGGTCGCGGCCAGGTGGCGTACACGGGGCTTTCATTCTTCCGTCAATTGCCCGCCGGCGTCCCCGGCGCTTACCGGCTGTTCGCCAACCTCGTTTCCCTCGGCCAATGAAACCGTCTCTTTCTCCGGCACCCACTCCGCCCCCGGACTCCTCCCGCAACGAGGAGGCGCCCGCGGTGCCGGGTCTCCGCTCGTGGGGCCGCGTCTACGCAGCCGTGGTCATCGGTTTTCTCATCGGCCTCGTCCTTCTCGCGCTGCTGCCGCGCGTGGTGTCATGAGCACCCTCGACTACATCGTCCTGGTGGCCACGACTCTGGGCATCGCGGCATACGGGATCTGGCGGACGCGCGGGAAGCAGACTTTCGAAAACTACGTGCGCGGCGAAGAGCGGGTCAGCTGGGCCACCATCGGCCTCGCGGTCATGGCGACGCAGGCCAGCGCAATCACCTTCCTTTCGACGCCCGGCCAGGCGTTCGAGAGCGGCATGGGATTCGTGCAAAACTACTTCGGCCTGCCCTTCGCGCTGATCGTCGTCTCGGCCGTGTTCCTGCCGCTCTACCGCCGGCTCCGGGTGATGACGGCGTATGAGTACCTCGGCCACCGCTTCGACCAGAAAACGCGCCTGCTCGGTGCCGGGCTGTTCCTGCTGCAGCGGGGCTTCGCCTCCGGCATCACCATCTACGCCCCAGCGATCGTGCTCTCGACGGTATTCGGCTGGAATCTCGACCTGACGATCCTGACGACCGGGGCCGTCGCCATTCTCTACACCGTGTCGGGCGGAAACACCGCGGTAAGCCTGACGCAGAAGCACCAGATGGCGGTGATCTTCGCCGGCATGGCCACCGCGTTCGTGATCCTGATCCTGCGGCTGCCGGAGAACGTATCGTTCGGCGACGCACTCACGGTCGCGGGCGGCTTCGACAAGCTCAACGCCGTGAATCTGTCGTTCGATCTCAACGAGCGCTACACCCTGTGGTCCGGTCTGCTCGGGGGCTTCTTCCTATCGCTCTCCTACTTCGGTACGGACCAATCGCAGGTGGGACGCTACCTCTCGGGAACCTCGCTGCGGGAAAGCCGGCTGGGCCTGATGTTCAACGCGCTGCTCAAGATCCCGATGCAGGCGTTCATCCTCTTGCTGGGCGCTCTGCTCTTCGTGTTCTACCAGTTCTCGCCCGCGCCGGTGTTCTTTGATCGTACCACCTGGCAGCAGCACGTCGAAGGCCCAGGCGGGGAACGCCTTCGAGTACTGGAGGAGCGCTACGCCGAGGCCGCAGTCGTGAAGCGCGCGGCGGTGCAGCAATGGGTGTCCGATTCCGAGAGCGGCGATCCCGCGCGGATCAGCGCCGCCCGCGACGCGGCCCGCGCTGCCCACGTCCAGTCGGAGGCAATCCGTGCCGAGGCCAAGGCGACCTTGCGCGTGCTGGACCCCTCCGTGAAGACCAAGGACTCCGACTATGTCTTCATCACGTTCGTGCTTGAGCAGCTTCCGCGCGGAGTCATCGGCCTCCTCATCGCCGTGATCTTCGCCGCCGCGCTCAGCTCGGTGGCGGCGGAACTCAGTGCGTTGGGCTCGACGACGGTAGTCGATCTCTATGGCACGCTCCGGCGCAGTCGAGGTGGCGCCGCGCCCTCGGTCCTGGCCTCCAAGCTCTGCACCGCCTTCTGGGGTCTGGTGGCGGTCGGCTTCGCACTCTTCGCGCGGGTCGTCGAAAACCTCATCGAGGCGGTGAACATTCTGGGCTCGCTGTTCTACGGCGTGATCCTCGGCCTTTTCCTCGTCGCCTTCTTCCTCCGCCGCGTGGGCGGACACGCCGTCTTCACCGCGGCGATCCTCGCCGAACTGGCGGTACTGACGGCGTTCTTCGCCTTCGATCGGGTGGGCTACCTCTGGTACAACCTCATCGGGTGCACGCTCTGCGTGGTCTTCAGCCTGCTGCTGCAGGCCTTGCTTCCCTCCCGTTCGCAGTCCGCACCGGAGGCGGCCGCGCGATGAACGCACCCACCCCCATCATCGCCTTCGGCCAGCAGCCGTGCGGGATTTTCCCTCGCCGTTTCCTCCAGGCCAAGATCGCGACCGCGCGGCGTCTCCAACGCGAACTCGGCGGTTCAATCGTTTTCTTCTACCACGATAGCGACCACGACCCGCGAGAAACGCAGACCGGGCTGCGGCACCGCACCACCGGCGAGCTCCAGTGGCTCAACTTCACGTTCGAGAACCGAGTGCAGCGCAAGTTCACGCCCCTCTACCTCAAGCGCATCCCCGCCGGATGGCGCGAGGGCATGGTGCGCCAGCTGCCCGCCTACGTGGACGCCACGGCGGTCCGCGCGGTCCGCGAGTGCACCGACGGCACCATCGCTGATTTCTGCCTGTCCGTCATGCGTCGCATGGGCCTGCTCGAGGGCGTCACCGTGGTGCGCTCCAGCGATCCCGAGGTGCGGCGCCGGGCTTGCACCGTCGAGGACTTCTTCGTCGATGTTCCTCACGACGGGGAAGTCGTGCGCGCTCGGCATCAGGACGGCCGACTCCGGCTGCACTCCGGCGGAGACCAGTTCATCACGTTGCCCGAGCAGGCCTGGGAGCGCACGCAGGTGAGTCCCTCCCGAGACTCCCGCCTCGTCTGGATGCAATCTGCGATCCACTGCACCCATTACGTTGCAGGCGCGGGAGAACAGGCCTACCTTCGCACTGAACAGACCCCGGAAATTTCCTTCATCAACCGCGATGTCATCGACCGTTCCGACGAAGCCTGGACTGAGTTCCCCGCCTGAGCCACGCCGGCTGCTGGCCCTCGGGGCGCATCCGGACGATCTGGAGTTCGGCGCTGGCGGCGTCCTCGCCCGCGAGGCAAAGGCCGGCACGCACCTTACCTTCGTGATCTGCTCCCGCGGTGAGGCCGCCTCGCACGGCCGACCGGAGGACCGTGAGAGCGAGGCCCGGAATGCGGCGCGGATTCTCGGAGCCGACGTGGAATTTCTCGCTCTCGGAGGGGACGCTCATCTCGCTTCCACCCCCGAGGTCGCGATCCAGCTGGCCAGCGTGATCCGGCGCCTGCGTCCCGACTGGGTCCTCGCGCCGACGGTTTCGGCGAATCAGCACCCCGACCACGCCGCGCTCGGTCGCAGCGTCCGCGACGCTGCCCGGCTCGCGCGCTACGGCGGGCTCGCGGAGCTGAAGGGCCAGCCTCCCCACGCGCTCAGCCTGCTGCTGCACTACGCGGTAGGACCGGAGGGCGAGCCCGCAGGTGAACAGGGGGTGTGGTGCGACGTTTCCGATCCCGAGATCATGGCCCTCTGGCAGGCGGCCATGGCGGCCCACGCCTCCCAAACCCGTGCGCGCGAGTACGTGGAGCTCCAGCTGACCCGCGCGCGCCTGCTTGGCCTTCGCGCGGGAGTGGGCCACGCCCAGGCCCTGTATCCGGCCGACCCGCTCCTAGTCGATGGGCTTGCCCAACTTGGCCGCGGTGCCCGGCGGTTCTGAGTCGATCCCGATGAACGACGCGCCTCTCCGCATCGGGCTCGCCTGCTACCCGTCTGTGGGCGGCAGCGGCATTCTCGCCACCTCGCTGGGCGTCGAACTTGCCCGGCGCGGGCACGAGGTTCATTTCGTCTGTTACGAACGCCCGTTCCGTCTTCCGGCGGACCAGCCCGGCGTGACGTACCACCCGGTCCACATCCAAGGCTACGGTCTTTTCCGGCATCCCGACTACAGCCTCCCGCTCGCCGTCAAGCTGGCTGAGGTCGCCCGCGAGCGTCGCCTCCAAGTGCTGCATGCCCACTACGCCGTGCCCCACGCGACCGCCGCGGTCCTGGCCCGGGACTGGCTGCCCGAGGACATTCGACCGGCGGTCGTGGCCACACTCCACGGTACGGATACAACGCTCTTGGGCCGTGATCCCGGCTACGCGCCGGCCATTCGCCACGCCTTGGCCAAGGTAGACGCCATCACCACGGTTTCCGACTTCCTGCGTTCCGAGACCACGCGCCTCACCGACATCGCCCATCCGATCCAGGTAATCCCCAATTTCTTCTCGCCGCGGCGCCCCCAACGCAGCACCGCCGCCGTGCGGGCCGAACTCGGTGTCCCCCCGGGCGAGGTCCTGATCCTGCACATGTCCAATCTCAGGCCGGTCAAGCGGATCGACCTGCTGCTCGACGCGGTCGCACGGATCCGGCCCCGCACGTCATTCCGGCTCCTCGTGGTCGCCGGCGGCGACTTCGCCCCCTTCCGCGAGCAGGTGCGCCGGCTCGGCCTGGAGGACCGCGTGATCGTCCGCGAGAATGTGAGTTGGATCGAGGACTACGCCGCAGCGTGCGATTTCGGTCTGATTACGTCCGAGTCCGAGAGCTTTTGCCTGAGTATCTTGGAGGCGATGACGTTCGCCCGTCCCTCCATCGCCACGGCGGTGGGCGGCATTCCGGAGGTGATCGAAGACGGGCGCTCCGGCGTACTCGTACCCTTCGGCGACGCGGACGGGCTCGCCCGGGCGGCGGAGCGTCTGATCGCTGATCCACGGCTGCGTCAGCGTCTGGGCCGGGCCGCACAGACACGCGCCCGGAGCCATTTCTCGGCGGAGCGGATCGTACCCACCTACATCGAACTCTACCGGAAGCTAGTCGCGCGCCGTTGACGCACGCTCAGCCCGGGAGCGCGAGGATCGCCTCGATCCTCTGCAACTCCGACGACGCCAGCGGTGGCTGCGCGAGGCCGCGGTGCAGGTCCTCGAGCTGTTCCACGCGGCTCGCCCCCACCAGCACCGTGGTGATTTCCGAGCGACGGAGGAGCCAGATCAGCGCGAGTTGGGCCAGCGTCGCACCCCGCGCCACCGCCACTTCGTTCAGTGCCTTGATCTTGGCCAGCAACCCCGGAGTGATCTGCTCGCTGCGCAGATAACCGGTCGGCCGACCCGCCCGGGAATCCGACGGAATTCCGGAAAGATAGCGGTTGGTGAGGAGCCCCTGCGCGAGAGGCGAAAAGGGAATGCAACCCACCCCGAGCTCAGACAAGGCGGGCAGCAGCTCCGGCTCCACCCAGCGGTTGAGCATATTGTAAACGGGCTGGTGAATGAGCAGCGGCACGCCCTCGGCGCGCAACAAAGCCGCCGCGCGGCGGGTCAGGTCCGCCGGATAGTTCGAGATGCCCGCATACAACGCCCGTCCGCTGCGCACGGCCTGCACCAGCGCCCCCATGGTTTCCTCGAGGGGAGTCTCCGTGTCCGGCCGATGCGAGTAGAAGATGTCGACGTAATCGAGGCCCATGCGCCGCAGGCTCTGATCCAGGGAGGCCAGAAGGTACTTGCGTGAACCCATCTCGCCGTACGGCCCGGGCCACATGCGGTAACCGGCCTTGGTCGAGATGATCAACTCGTCGCGCAACGTGCCAAAGTCTTCCCGCAGCAGTCGGCCGAAGTTCTCCTCGGCCGAGCCCGGGGGCGGTCCATAGTTGTTCGCGAGGTCAAAGTGCGTGATCCCGAGGTCGAACGCCCGCCGCAGCATCACACGCTGGTTCTCCAGCGCATCCACGCCGCCGAAGTTGTGCCAGAGGCCAAGCGACAACTGGGGCAGCAGGAGCCCCGAGCGCCCGCACCGGGCGTAGGCGGTCTTGGAATAGCGTTCCGGAGAAGGCAGATAGGCGTTCATGGGGTGCCTCCGTGATGACGCGAACCCAGCGCACTGACTAGCGTTTTCCGTCAGGTCGCCCGCCGCCGCTCCACGCCAGGGACGAGCGTGAAGTCCACCCGGACCGGTCGGTGATCCGAGAGCATGGACTTGACGACCTCCGACTCGACCTCCCGGCAGCCGGGGGGCAGGAAGACGAAATCCAGCAGGCGACTCGGCAGCGGCGAGGGAAAGCTCCGCCCGCGCTGGGGGTGCAGGATGTAATCGTCGAAATCGAAGAGGTGGCTGAGGAGGGACGACGTGGCATCCCCGCGGCTCGAGCCCGGGTTGTTGAAGTCCCCGCACACGATCGGGCTGATGCCTGGACGCCCGCGAGCCGCGCGCTCCTGCTCGCGCAGGAAGGCGAGCAGGCGGTCCATCTGGCGGAACCGCTGCTGCCGCGAGGCGTAATGCAGGTGTAGGTTCACCACCGGCACGCGGACGCCGCCCACCGCGAATTCCGCGAAGAGAAAGCCTTTCTCGCCCACCCGGCTCCGGCCGAACACCACCGTCTCTGAAGCGGTGATGGGGTGCCGCGACAGGAATGCGTTGCCGTACGAGAGATTGAGCAGCCCGGTCCGCCGGTTGTTGATCCCGTAGACGGCATGCGGCAGATCCACGAAGGACCGAAGGTAATCGAGGTGGTCGAAGTTGCCGGCCCAGCGCGAGCACTCATCGATCTCCTGCAAGGCCACGATGTCGGGCCGTAGTCGCTCCAGCAGCCGCGCGATCCGTCGCAGGTTCATCCGAATTCGCCTCGCGGACGTCATGCCCTGCAACGGCATCAGCCCCCGGCCGTGGGCGATGTTGAAGGTCACCAGACGGATCCGCTGCATGACCCCCATGCTGTCCTGCCTCACGGGTGCGGCAAAAGGAAAAGATCGCCGCGCTAGTCGACGGCGCCACGCCACGCCGCCTCGTCGAATCCCGCAATGACCTGACTTGCCGTGACTAGGAACGGTCTCCGCACGAGGTTACCGTTGGAGCGCAACAGGGCCATCTTTTCCGCCTGCGACTGCGCGGCCAGCTGCGGGCCCAGGGCAAGCGCACGGTAGTCACGACCCGAGGTATTGAAGACGCGCCGCCCATCCCCCCCGGCCCACGCCAGCGCCCGCGACAACTCCTGCGCCGTGGGAGGCTCCTCGCGGATCGGTTTCTCCACAAAGTCGATCCCCTGTTCCTTCAGCCACCGCACCGCGCGGCGGCAGCTGTCGCAGCTGCGATAGGTGTAAACGGTGATCGCCATGGCGCGTGGCCCCCGCTCAGCGCGAGACCCATTCCTTTTGCTCAATGACGAACTGCCAGCGGCCTTTGTAGCGGCCAAGCAACCCGACAAACCCAATCTGCTCTCCCGCCTTCCACCGTCGGCGCAGCTCCGCACGAAGGGCCGGATCCGGCACCCAAATATCCCAAGTCTCCGCCAACACTTCGACCGCTAGGCGGTCGCCGGCGGCCAGCCGGCCATCCACCACGATGGGCTTTCCGGTGAAGGAACCGTCGCGCAGCCGATCCGCCGTCCCCACCTCCGAAGCCCGCACCGCCGTGGTCAGATCCAGGGATGCCCGCGGCGCGCGAAGCGGCCGCGCCGAACTTTCATCACTCTCCGAAGGCCGCTTCAGCGCGATCCAGCGATCCGCCCGGCCCTCGGCAGTCGTGGTGAAGCGGGCAAGGATCGGGAAGTGATCGGAAAACCCCGCGCCCGCCGCTCCTTCGTTAGTCCAACGGACCGGCCGGCCTTCCGGGGTCGCATTCAGGCCCGGCACCTTGAGCACTGCGAATGAGTTGTCGACGTACTGCACGCCCCGGGAATCGTAGAGTCCACGCGACACGATCATCTGCATCAGCGTGCCCCATTCGTCGCGGAAGATGTCACTCCCGCGCTGCTCCTCCGGCAACTCGAACCACAGATTATAGAGGTCGCGTTGCGCCCCCCGGATCGCGAGCTCGTTGCCCTGCGAGCGGAGGACGCCGTTGAGCGCGGTGACCGGCATCGTGGCGGCATAGCGACGGCTCTGGTTATACTGGGAATTGAAGTCGCCGCCGAGGATGATGTCCGCGTGGGGATCCGCCCGCAGGATCTCATCGATCCGGGCGCGCAGCACCGCCGCGTTATCCAAGCGCACCTTTTCCATCTCCGGATCGCCCGCGCCGGATTTCCAGTGGTTGTTGAAGACGTGCACCTCGGCGCCATCGACGTCGAGGGTCACCTCCAAAATGTTCCGGGCCAGGCGCGTGGGGTGCCGGCGGGTGGCGCGAATCGGCAGGCGAGTGAATGTGACGCACTGGATCGCGCGGAGGTTCCCATCCTCGTGCCGCTCGGTCGTCTGGTCGCCGCCGAGCACGGCCGAGTAGCCTTTGAGTCCGCGATCCGCCAGCGCCCGCAGCAACTGGTCCGACGCTGAGGGCTCGCGATCCGGGGTGCGGTCGACCTCGATCTCCTGGAACAGGATGACATCCGGACCACGGCCAGCATCCAACCGCGCGATGATCTCGGCGATGTTGCGCAGTTTGGTGTCGAGCTGCCGCTGACCGTAACCCGGGGCCTGGTAATCGTCGTAAGCCGCGACGCCGTCGGCGTCGAAGAGGTTCTCGACGTTGTAGACCAGCACCGTGAAGGGACGGGCCGAAACGGCCAGCGGCGCGAGAAGGAGGGCGACGAGCAGTCCGGACAAGGAGCGGCGGCAGGACATGCCCCAGCAAAGCAATCCGGCGCGCCGTTGACCAGCGCCAAGGCTCCCGCTCAGACTCCGTTTCCATGCCCGCCTCTGCTCCCCTGCTCGCGATCGAAGGCCTGACCGTGCGCCGCGGCGCCACGGTGCTCGTCGAAGACGTCTCATGGCGGGTCGAACGCGGCGAGCACTGGGTGATCCTCGGTGCCAACGGCTGCGGCAAGACGTCCCTGCTCAAGACGTTGCTCGGCTACCTCTCGCCCAGCGCCGGGTCACTCGAACTGCTTGGCCGAAATTACGGGCAGACCGACTGGCGGGAACTGCGTCCGCTGATCGGCATCGTCACAAGCGCCATCCAAGCTTCGATTCCCGCCGCGGAGCCAGCCGTCGAGACCGTGATCTCGGGCCGCTACGCGCAGCTTGATCTCTGGGTGCCGAGCAAGCGCGGCGACCACGCGGCGGCGAAGCGCCTGCTGCGGCTCGTCGGCGCCGGCGAACTCGCCAACCGTCCTTGGCTCTACCTCTCCCAGGGCGAGCGGCAACGGGTCCTGATCGCCCGCGCGCTGATGGCACAGCCTCGCCTGCTGATTCTCGACGAGCCGTGCGCCGGCCTCGATCCGGTCGCCCGCGCGGAGTTTCTCCGGTTCGTGGAGACCCTCGCCCGCCAGCCGCGCTCTCCCTCGCTGGTGCTGGTGACCCACCACGTCGAGGAGATCACGCCCTCGTTCACCCATGCGCTGGGCCTGAAGCGCGGGCGCCGGCACGCGTCCGGAGCCCTGCCGTCAGTCGTGACGTCGCGCACGCTGACGTCGCTCTTCGACGCGCCGATCCGGGTGCGCCGCGACCGACGCTCCGGTGCCTTCACGGCATCGGTCACGGTTTGAGCTGATTCCACCCGCTCACTTGGCCTCGCGGGCGAAACGTCCGATGATGCCGTCGAAGCTGCCGTTGGAGAAAAACACGACCACGCGCGAACCGCCGGAGGCAAGGTCGTCGTTGCGACGCAGGAGCGCGTCGAACAACGAGTGGTTGGTCTCCGCGGCCACCGCGTAGCGGCCCTGCTCGTTGAGCTGACGCGCGAGGCCGGAAGCATCGAAGCGTTCCTCCGGACGGAGCTTCTCCGCCCGATTCACCGCGCCGAGGAAGACTTCATCCGCCAAACCCAACGCCCGCCCAAACGGTTCCTGCAACACCCGCGTCCGCGCGGTGTTGCTGCGGGGCTCAAATACTGCCGTGAGCCGAGCCTGAGGAAACCGTGCGCGCAGCGAGGTCAAGGTCTCCGCGATCGCGGTCGGATGGTGGCCAAAGTCCTCCACCACCGTCAGGCCATCACGCTCCGCGAGGACTTCCTGCCGGCGGCGCACGCCGCGGAAGCGCGCCAGCGGCGAGAGATCAAGCGCGGCCGACGACGGCGGAAACGTCGCCCCGGCCGCCGCCCCAACCAACGCCGCGGCAGTCGCCGCCATCGCGGCGTTCCGGGCGTTGAACACGCCAGGCACCGCGAGCTGCAACTGCGCCCACGGTCGCCCCGACCACGTCAACCCGAAGCGAATGCCGCCAGCGGTCTCGGTCGGATCGACCAAGCGAACGTCGTTTCCTTCTCCGAGCCCCACCCGGACGACCTGCGTCCAGCTGAGCGGCCCCAGCGCGGCAAGGTTGGGGTCGTCGCCGTTCAGCACGACCCAGCCGGTCTGCGGCACGATCCGCGTCAGGTGTAGGAAGCTGCGCTGGATGTCGGCGACGTCGCGAAAAATGTCCGCGTGATCGAACTCCAGGTTGTTGAGCACCGCCACCCGGGGCGCGTAGTGGATGAACTTACCCCGCTTGTCGAAGAACGCGCTGTCGTACTCGTCACCCTCGATCACGAAGGGATCCTGCTCCGCGCCGAGATGCGCACCGGTCGGCGGATCCTGGGGCACCCCGCCAATGAGGTAGCCGGGATCCCGGCCGTTCTCGCGCAGCAAGAATGCCGTCATCGCCGTGGTCGTGGTCTTCCCATGCGTGCCCGCGACGACGATGTTGCGTCGACGCCGGAGAATGAGGTCGTGCAGGAGCGCCGGAAGCGAGGTGAACGGCAGCGCCCTCGTGTCGAGCAACCACTCCACCTCGGGGTTGCCGCGGGACATCGCATTGCCGATGACCACCAGATCGGGCGCGAGCCGGGCGAGCCGCGGCGCATCAAATCCTTCGTGCACGGTGATTCCGGCCTCGGCGAGCACCGTGCTCATCGGCGGGTAGACCCCGGTGTCGGCACCGCTGACCGTGTGACCGGCCGCCCGCGCCAGCAGCGCCGCGTTGCCCATCGCGGTGCCGCAGATGCCCATGAAATAGACGTTCATCGTGGAGAGCGGCTCAGACTCGGCGAACCGCCCGGGGCGCGACAACTCGAATCCGCCAGCCATCCGTCCAAGACCCCGCAACGGGACGGCGATCATCGCCGCCCCGCCGGCGTCCAGGGCTATTCAGGCAGAGGCTTGCCCTTCGTTTCCGTGGCAAACCAGGCCAGCACGAGACCCAGCCCGTAGACCAGCGTGATGATCGCACCCGCGCGGGCATAATCGCCATCGAACGCCTGCATCAGCGCGCCCATTTGCAGCGCACCCGCGGCGGCGAGCACGCGGCCCGCATTGAAAGCGATGCCCTGGCCGGTCGCCCGCACTCGCGTCGGGAACAGCTCCGGCAGGTAAAGCGGGAACCACCCGTAGAAGGCTGCGGTAACTCCACCGACGAGGAAGGTGATCGCGACAAAACGGAAGTCGTAGACGATCGTCCCACGGAACAACCACGCGCAGACTCCCAGCGAAAGCAGACAGAGGACAAAGTAAGCGGTGCGGCGGCGGAAAAAGCCCCCGAGCCAGCCACCGAGGAAGCAGCCGACGATCGCTCCGACGGATGAACTCACCTGCGTGTAGGCCTTGGCCCGGTAGTCCTTGATCTCCTTCGCGCGCTGCACGACTTCCGGCGAGGTCGCCGTCAGTGCGGCTGCACCCGGAGTCGCCGCCGCAGTCTTCTCCGCGAGCGCCGCGGTCACCGACTGCTTCTGCGCCATCTGATCCGCCCAGAGCGGCAGCCACTGGACCGAACCCCAGGTTCCAATCAGCGCCACCGAGGCCAGCAAGGTGGCAAAGAGGGTCGTCTTGAGCAGCGGGGGACGCATGACTTCGCTCAGCGGCCGATTCTTTTGCGCACCCTTCTGGGTTTCCTCCCAGCGCTCCGACTCCGGCACGTGCAAGCGGATGAAAAACGTCAGGAACGCCGGGGCCGCACCCACCAGCGCCACCCAGCGCCAGGAGTCAGTCGTGACCTGGAAGAAGAGCCCAATCACCGCAATCAGCGCGAAGCCGACGTTCGCCGCACCACCGATCACGCCGGCCAGCAGCGGACGATGTTTCTCCGGCCACACCTCCATCACCAAGGCGACGCCCAGCGACCACTCACCACCCATGCCCAACGCGGCAACGAAGCGGGTGACCAGCAGGTGCCACGGTTCCGAGGCAAAGTAGACGAGACCCGTGAACAACGAGTAGCACAGGATGCTCAGCGCCATCGCGCGCACGCGGCCGATCCGGTCACCCAGCCAGCCGAAGACCACACCGCCCGCGGCCGCACCCAGCAGGAAGGCGGCCGTCACGTAGCCCATCCAGACGCCGACGAACGCGTCGGTCGCGACGAGTCCATGCTGCATCTGCATCTGCTGAAGCGCCGGGCGCGCGATCAGCGGGAAGATGCCCATTTCAAGGCCATCGAACATCCAGCCGAGAAACGCCGTAGTGAGAACGGCCACCAGGCGTCGATTCGACACCGCGGGCCGCGGGGAGTGTGGGGGTTGCATGCGGGGAAAAGCGAAGGAAACGCCCATCAACCGCCGAACCACCAGGGGCCGGCGTGGACGCACGCGAAGGGAGGCCAAATCCTCTTTCTTAGGCAAGACTAACCGCGCAGCCGACGGCCCCGCGCTTGCGCCGACCACCCGGCTACCCAAGCCTCTCCGCTGCCATGCCCCACCGCCGTCTCCACCCCCACCGTCTCGCTTTCCTCGCTCTGCTCGTGATCCTGATCTCGCCCTTCGCCGCCTCCAGCCCTGACCCCACGGGGTTGCGCTTTCCTCTTCCGGCCTCCGACGAGGGACTGCCGGGCGCCGGACCGCTCCGGCGCATGGACTGGTTTCAGAAGCTCTGGAACGACCGCCGCACGGTGTGGGCGGAGCAAACGGCCCAAGACCGCGGCGCAGTGGTGTTCCTCGGCGACTCAATCATCCAAGGCTGGGAAGCGGGTCTGCCCGCCGCGTTTCCCGGACTGCGGATCGCCAACCGCGGCATCAGCGGCGACACGACCCGCGGGGTCCTGCTGCGCCTGAACGAGGACGTCATCGCCCTCCAACCGCGGGCCGTGGTCATCCTGATCGGCACCAATGATCTTGAGGAGCAAGCCCAACCCGAGACCATCGCCGGCAATCTGGCCCTGATCCTCGACGCGCTGCAGGCCCACCAGCCGGCGATGCCGGTGGTGCTCTGCCGGGTCTTTCCCAGCTCCGCCACGATGCGACGGCCCAGCACGCAGATCCGCCGCATCAATGCACTCTACGATGAGGTCGCCCGCTCCCGCGCCCACGTCACCGTGGTGGACACGTGGTCGATTTTCGCCGACGCCCAAGGCGATGCCCGCCTGGCCGAATTTCCTGATCTGCTCCACCCGAACGAACGCGGCTACGAACAATGGGCCCGCGCCCTCCGTCCGGCTCTGCAGCGCGTGGGGTTGCTGCCTTAACCGGTACCGCACCGCCGACGCATGCGCGGGCATCCATGATCCCCTCGACGGTCACGCCACGGCTGCGACACGTCGCCGGCCCAGAGCTTGACCCGGGACGCCCGCGCGGGCGCGGGTCGACAGCCCAAGCGCCACGCCGCCTTCCACTGCGCTGGCTGGTGGGCTGCGCGGTCCTGTGCCTCGCGCCCACGGACTCTGTCGCTTCCCCGGAAGAGCGCGTGGTGGACCTTCCTCCCCTCGTCGTCGAGGGTACGGCCTCCCCTCTGCGCTGGCGCCACGCCGCGTTGCCCGGAAAGGAAGTGCTCTCGGCCTGCTCGGACTCCGTGACGCAAGACTTCGTGATTCGACTGCAGCGTCAGACCGAACTGCTCGCGTGGCTGCTGCCGCCTCCGTACCAGGCGTCGTCCGTCGTGCCCGACACGTACCTGCTGCTCAGCCCGCGCACCCCCCGCGCCACGTCCACGGAGATCATGAAGGACCTTCTGCAGCGCCCCGCCGGCGAAGGGGCCGGCCGCGCCAGCGCGGCGCATGCTGCGACGGACCGCGTCCGTTTTCTGCCGAACCTGCGGATGCTCGATGTCGATGCGACCATCGTCTTCGTGCTGCTCGACGACGAGGATGAAGCCGGCGGGTTCAGCTTCACGATCGACCGCGTTCGCCAACTGCTCGTTCAACGCCGCCCGCGCCTGCCACCTTGGCTGGTGCACGGACTGCTCCAGCTGTACCCCGAACTTTCCTTCGAAAACGAGGAGCTTCGCGCGGGTCCAGCCCGCTGGCCCACGCTCACTGCACCGTCCGGAGCGACTGGCGGCGGCGCCCCTCAGCCGCTCGCCCCGATGGCCGAGTTGCTCGCCTCGCCGCCTTCCGCGACGCCCAGCGTGCCCGCGCTCGCGCCGGCGATCCGCGACGCGCAGAGCGCGCTCTTTCTGCGTTGGGCACTGATCGACGGCTCGGCGGCGAGGCGCGCGGCCTTCTGGCGGCTCGTGGACCGGCTGGAGTCTGAACCCGCGACCGACGCACTGCTCCGCACCGAGCTCGGCGTCGACTTCGCCGCACTGGATCAGAACCTGCGGGACTACCTGCCCCATGCCCGCAACGAGAAACGCCGTATCCATGCGGCCACTCCCGGTCGAATCGCTAGGCCCGCCTTGCGCGACGCCACGCCCGCCGAGATCGCACGGATTCGCGGCGATTGGGAAAGGCTCAGCATCAGTTATGTCCGGCAACGTCTTCCTGAGCTCGTCCCCAAATACGCCGAGCGAGCCCGCCGGACGGCGCGGGCCGGCTACGAACAGGGTTCCCGCGACCCGTCACTCCTTGCCGTGATCGGGTTGATCGAGATCGACGCCGGTCGTCCCGCCGAGGCGCGACCCTGGCTTGAGCAAGCCGCGGCCCTTGGCGCCGCGCGGCCTCGGGCCTTGCTGGAACTCGCGCTACTCCGCTTCGCCGAGAGTGGCCTCGCAAATCCTGCCCCCGCCGTATCGCCGACGGCTGAACAGGTCGCTGCGGTCCTGACCCCGCTCGAATCGGCTGCTGCACTCCGCCCCGCCCTCCCCCCCGTCTACGCCTTGCAGGCGGAGGTCTGGATGCGCGCCGGTACCCGCCTGTCAACCGACCAACTGACCCACCTGCGCCGGGCCGTGACGTTGTTTCCGGAATCCTCGCTCCTCGCCGTCCGCACCGCCCAGTTACTCGCCCTCTACGGCGAACCCGAAGCCGCCCGCGAAGTAATCCGACGTGCCCGGGCTGCCAGCGAACAGCCCGCCGCCCTGCGGTGGTTCGACGCCGTCGAAGCCTCGCTTGCCGCCGAGCGAGCCACCGCGACGCCGGGTCAAGAACCCCAGCTCCAGCGCTCAGGTTCCCAGCGGTAGCCCGTGGCTCGCGGGAGGATGTGACCGAGACCCGGCCACGGAAGGTGGAATCCATACGTCCGCTGCCGTGAGCCCGCGAGTTCCGCGAACACGCGTCTCCGGGTCGCCACCGCCTGCTCCGGCTCATGGTCAAACTCGATGTACCACGTGGGATCCGCGAACATCAGGAGGTGATGGTGCGCGACATCCATGATGTGCACCAACGACGCGTCACCGTCACGAATCCGGAGCATCGCGTGGCCCGCGGTGTGCCCGGGCGCCGCCACCATGGTCACCGCCCCACCAAGCACGGCATCGCCATCTTGGTGAAGCTGCAGATTCGGGGCCAATACGTCCAACGCCGCACGCACGTCATTGGTCAGCTTGGTCGTATTGTCCCGCCGCAGCGACCGGCTGAAATCCGGCTTCGCACTGCGCCAGAAATCCACCTCCGCACCCAGCACGCGCACCGCCGCATTCGGAAACGTCGGCCGACCCGCCGTCACGAATCCACCGATGTGATCGGAATGGCCATGACTGATGAACGCCTGCGTCACGTCCTCCGGACGGATGCCGATCGAGGCCAGCCCGTCCGCAAGCCAACCCAGATTGGGATTCGGCCGCTGGCCGAAACCGGCGTCACACACCACCACCTCGCGGCCAATGCGCAGAACGAGCACGTTGACGTACAAGGCGAAGCCATCGAGGCGCTCACCGTGCGCCGCAAGTTCCTCCACCATCCGCGGGCGCTCTCCGGGCGGATGCATCTTGTCCACGCGGTCGTTGAAGAGTGAATGACCATCGCTGATCGACCATGCCTCGATGGCACCGATCCGGAACGGGTAAACGAACGGCTTGCCCGGAGTCTTGGCGGGCAGCACCGCGGGCCGGCTCGCCGACGCTGTCGTCGAAGCGGTCGAAGCGGAAACATGAGCGGCGGGCAACGCCGCAAGCCCCAGCGCGGACGCACCGAGGAAGTGGCGACGGGAATAGGTGGCCATGCCTCGAGACTGCGTCACCCGCACTGCGACGGCGAGCGTGGAAACCAGCTCCGCAGCCAGCCGCCGTGCCAGTGTCCCCGGCTCGCCGACACACGTCGCACCCCGCCACGGGACCGGCGCAATTCCGACCTTGCGCAACGCTGGAACCCCCACTCAATTTCCCTGTCTTTCTGACGTCTCTCTCCTCCATGAACTCCCTCCTCAAACGAGCCCTCCTCCTCATCGTCACGCTGTCGGTCATCACCCCAGTGCTGCCGTCCCTTCACGCCAGCGCGGGCGAGAAGCACTCCGAACTCGAGGACGCGATGGAGAAGATGAACGGCGCCTTCCGCAAGCTGCGCCGCCAAGTGGCCGATGCCACCAAGAACGCCAACTCGCTGGAGCTCGTCGCCAACCTCCGCGCGGCTTCCGAGAAGTCCGTCGACCTCGCGCCGAAGCTCGCCGCCGAGCGTCCGGAAGCCGAGCGTCCCGCCTTCATCGCCGCCTACAAGAAGCAGATGCAGGAATTCGTCGCGGCGCTCGCCCCGCTCGAGGCCGCGCTGAAGGCGAACAATAACGCCGAGGCGGAAAAGATCGTCGCCGATCTCGGCGCCCGCCAGAAGCAGGGCCACAAGGAGTTCAAGAAGCAGGAAAAGAAGGGCTGAGCCCCACGACTCTCCATCCCGCTCGGGTGGCACGAAACAGGCCGCGCCGGCTCTCTTGAGCCGCGCGGCCTGTTTCGTTTGCCGAGCACCCGCGACGCGTGCACCGCCGCGTTCAGCGGCCGAGCTGCTCTAGGACACGCTGCGTCACTGCGCGCACGATCGCTTCAATCTGCGGATCCGCCAACGGGGGCAAAGAACCCTTCGCCGCGTCGGGCGTCGGACTCGCCGAAGCCGCTCCCACGCCGAAGTCCGCCGTGCCGGGCAGCTCGGAGTCCTTGAGCGCCGCTCGGGGATCCGCCATGCCCTGCCTCAGCCGACGCTCAATCAGGGCCTTCGCCTGGCTGCCGGTAAAGCGGCTCATCCCACCGCCCATCCCCGTCGCAATCCAGATCATGCGGCAGTACGCGTCGATGTTCTCCATCTTCCAACCCGCATCTTCCACGTCGTTGCCCCAGACGATCACCCCGTGGTTCCTCATCAGCACCGCTTGATGATCGCGCGCCGCTTCACCCACGATGTCCGCATACTCCTGCGTACCCGGCATCCGGTACTCGGCGACCCCGATCCGACCCAAGAAAATCTCGACCTCGGGAATGAGGTATTGCGGGATCACCCCATCCCACAGCGCAAACGCGGTCGCGTGCGGCGGGTGCGCATGCACGCACGCCTTGGCCGCCGGTTGCCGCTTCATGATCCCAAAGTGAGTCAGTGCCTCGCTCGTGGCGCGACGCACGCCCGCCAGTTGCCGCCCCTCCAGGTCAACCAGGCACACGTCCTCCGGCTTCATGAAGCCTTTGCAGATCAACGTGGCCGTGCAGAGGGCAAGGTTGTCACCGACACGGATCGTGATGTTCCCGCCGTTTCCATCCGTGTACTCCCGCTGCCAGAGCCGACGGCCAATGTCGCAGATACGCTCCTTCAGGATCTCGATCGGCGGCGAACGAAAGAACGCCGCAACGTCCGCCGGGGTCGTCGGATCCGCACCCGGCGTCCATTGAAACGCGACGTCCGGCGTCGACGGGCCAGACCAGCCCGCCGCTCCTTGCGGAACGGTTCCCGCTGACCGACGGGATCCTACTCCGGTCGTTCCACGCGGGTCGGCGACGGAACCCGGGGCGGCCGAATCATGAGGGGATCTGGAGGAGGAGAGCGACATGAGCGGGGGCGATGACACGCCACGGCTAGGGCGCTCGAAACCGCCTCAGGAGTCAAGGGAGGCGTTGCAAAACGTTCCAAAATCTTCCATTTTAAATCAGAAGCTATGCAACCCGAAGAGCGCCAAGCCCGGATCGAAGCGTACCTACTCAAGGCGGAATTCGCTTCTCTGGAGGAACTTGCGCAGATCTCCGGGGCATCGATCTCGACGGTGCGCCGCGATCTCGCGCTGCTGGAGCAGGGGCAGCGAATCCGCCGGACACACGGCGGGGCGCGTTCACTGCAACCGCCCAAGACCGACGAGTTCGTCTTCAATGTGCGGGACACCCACCAGGTGGCCGAGAAAGAGGCGATCGGTGCCGCCGGCGCCGCACTGGTGCAGCCGGGGCAGACCGTGATCATCGATAGTGGCACCACGTGCTTCCACGTCGCGCGCCACCTCGGCGAGCGGGTCGGCCAGGTCATCACGAACTCCCTGCCCGTGGCCAATCTGTTCTCCGGCTCCAATCGGCTGGAGGTACATCTCTCGGGAGGCGTGATCTACCCGCGGCTCGGTACGTTGGTGGGGCCGCACGCCACCGAGACGTTCACCCGCACCCACGCCGATGTCGCGATCCTGAGCGCGAGCGGCATCGCCGAGGACGGCATCTACAGTTCGCACGCGCTGATCGTCGACATCCAGCGCGCGATGATCGCCGGCTCGGGGCGCGTCATCTTTTGCCTCGACCACACCAAGTTCGGTCGTCGCTCGACGTTTTTCCTGAGCGATTTCTCCGGGGTCGATGTGATCGTCACCGACGCCGGGGCCCCTGCGGACTTGGTCGCGGGGCTGCGTCGCCAGGGGCTCGAGGTCATCCTGGCAGGCCACTGAGCGTCACGCGGCGCTCCGACCCCTCGCGCCCGGGCCAAGCGCTCCGGTCACAGCCGGACCCACGCGCCCGACCGATAGGAGTAGGCCTGATCCCCCTCGATCGCGACCAGATGGATCCACGTGTGGTCGAACAACGCCCGGACACCGTCATGCGCCACCAGCACCGCTCCGATCGCCTCCCGGTTCGCCGCGATCAACACCGACAGGCGCCTCGGCTCGTGCATGAACTTGGTTCCGTCGTGAATTGATTGATACGGGAGCCCCACCTTGAGATCGCCGCCGTTGCCCTCGACCACGCCGAGTCCGCCCAGAACGTTGTGCAGCACCTTGCTTCCGGCGCCATAGCGTTCCGGGTCGACGCGCGAAGCGTAGTATTGGAGGTTGATCCAGCTAGCCACCACCACCGGGGCGGTGAGAATCAAGGTGAGCACGCGCCGCTCGGGATCCGCGTCGGCATCGTAATCGTGCAGGAACACGCGCCCGCCCAGTCCGAGGCCGCGCGTGCGCGCACGGGGAGCGGCAATGAGTGCGGCGTTGTTCGCCAATCCCCACTCCGGCCGCACTTGCGCGATGTCCGTGGCGCGCTGGCGCACCGCCCGATCCAACGCCTCCCCAGCCAGGTGACCAAGGCCGAGCGACGTCGCCCGCTCCACCCGCGTGCGCCGACCCGCCGCGACCAGCGCCGCCTGCAGGCGCGCGGCTTCCTCGCGGTGAGTCGATGGGACTCTTTCAAGGTCGAAGAGCTGCACCTCGTCCGCCGTCGTCTGATGCAGGCCCGCGAGGAACACGGTGTCTGGCGGCACCACCAGCCCACGCGAGGCCAACTCGGCGCGGACCGCGGGATCATTGAGCGTAGCCGCGGCCAGCCGCGCATTCACGTCGCCGGCGTGCCCTCCGCAAGCACCGCAATCCAGCGCGGAGGCGTACGGGTTGTTCGCGCTCTGGCTGCCATGACCGCAAAGAAGAACCAAGCGCGCCAAGTTCCGCGTCAGGCTCATGCCGCGCAACGCCCCCGCCGCCAAATCGGCCCGGGTCGCCACGCTGAGGGCCTCCAGCCGCGGGGGAGCCGCATCACATCGCGGAGCCTGCCGCGCGCCCGCACGGACGAGCGGGGAGGCCGACGCCAATCCAGCCGCTTCAACGAAGGTGAAGCACGAGACCGCGGAATTCTGAAATGCCTTCCACGCGCCCGCTTCCCGAGCGGATTCGGCCCGCGCGTCGAGCTCCGACTCCGCCAAGGCCTCGCCGCTCGATACCGGAGGCACGAGCAGGACGGGGCAGCGCGACGCTGCACCCGGCTTCGCCGGCAGCGCATGCGCAACGGGGAAACCAAAGAAGCCCGCGAAGCCAACGGTCTGGACCGCCGGCAACTCAACCTCAAGCGCGCGCCGAAAGACCTCGGAGCGCACGTCGATGCAGAAGACCGCCTGCACCGCCGGCCGCACCACCGCCCCGCCCGGCGACTGCGCCGCCACGGCACGTGCGAGCCGGCGACGGTACCCGCTCTCATACGCCGCCTGCCAACGCACCAGCGCCCCCAATGGCACGGCGGATACAGCAGGCTCGCGCGGCGCCAGCCAGTCCCGTTCCACGGGCCGCCCCTCGACAAACGCCGCGTGGAGCGCCGCGTCATAGGCCAACCGGACCGCCAGCAACTCGCGCAACGCCGGATTGGCGCGGCCCCGCATCGCGTCCTCACGCACCCGGTACTGCAGATAGCCCGCCCATCCGGACACGGTGACCAACTGGCGGTGCAGGAAGTCCGTGAGGTCGACGCTCGCCGGCGCAATGCGACCAACGACCGAGGCAATCGCCGCCTCGGGATCCTCTGGAAGTTCGTCCACCACACGCCGGAAACCCCGGAGGCCGAACGCCTCCGCCGTGCGGTCTCGCCGCGCCGTTTCCCGCCACGCGCGAAAGAGTCCGAGATCCGCCCAGGGCGAGCGCCACGTGAGCTGGTTCTCGTCAAAGACCGACGCTGCCAGGCGTGAAATCTCCCCCACCACGAAAGTCTGCCAGTGCGCCCGAGCCTCCCGTCGGTCGAGCAGGTCCGCCACGGTGGCGATCGGCCACACTTCCACCCCCGCGTCCGCATCGGTCAGCGCCGCCAGGAGGCGGTCCGTCGTCCATGCACCCTCGGCGACTGCCGCAAGGTCCTCACCCTCGATCTCACCCCGACGGAACGCGTCGAGGTAGGCGGCCGGCGACTGCAGCGGAGCCGATCCGGTGGTGCGCTGCAGCAGCGCACACGCGTCCTCGAAGGAGCGATCGCTGAGGCCGACGAAGGGGTTGACCGCGACCCAGTGACGCAGTGGCCAAAGCGGGGCGATCCGGGAAAGTGCCCCCGAGACGGATGCAGCGAGCGCGTGCGACGAAGGCAGGCCCGCGCGCGAGGCAGCAGGAGAGGCAAGGGAACTCATGGAAAAGAGGTGGGAAGGATGAACGACTAGGCTTGGACCACGGGATGATGCGGCCAGAGCCACCCCAGGGCACGCTGCACCCAGGTACCGACGTAGAAGCCACTCGCGGCGTGGACGTACAGCCACCGACCCGCCGCCGTCCGACCAGCCCGCCAGAGCAGCGCCTGGAAAATGAAGAGGCAGGCGAAGATGACCGCGACCACCACCACCACCGCAGTCGGAGGCGGAACCACGGTGAGCACGAAGACGCCTCCGGCCCACGCATGCAGGGTAAACGCCGCGAGGACGATGCCGAGCGCGGAACCGAGGACGCGACCGCGCTCCATCAAGCCGTGCGAAGCCGACCAGCCGCGCGCCAGTCCGTAGGCGAGGGCCAGAGCCAAAATGAAGGAAAGGATGCCGAGGTAAGGCGACACTCGCGGCAGCACCACCGACAGCAACGCCGCCCCGGCTGCCGCCAGCGCCCCGCCCCAGATCACGCCCCAGACCAGCGCCGAGGTCCGCAGCGGAATCGCCGCCCGCGCCACCGCACCGACCGAAGAGCCCGCCGTCAGGAACGCGTGCGCCTTATAGATCGAGTGAGCCACGAGATGCACCAGCGCGAGACCGAACGCCCCGAGACCGCACTGCAGAATCATGAACCCCATCTGGGCGATCGTCGAAAACGCCAGCGCACGCTTCACCGTCGGCTGCGTCAGCATCACCACGGAACCAAATCCCGCCGTCACCGCTCCGACCACCGCCAGGGCCGCCAAGGCCCCGGGCGCCTGCGCCATCAGCGGAGCCAAGCGCACCAGGAGAAAGCCACCCGCATTGATGATGCCCGCGTGCATGAGCGCCGACACCGGGGTCGGCGTTTCCATGGTCTCGGGCAGCCAGGTGTGGAAGGGAAACTGCGCCGACTTCAAGGCCGCCCCGGCCGCGAGCCACCAACCGGCCGCCGCCATGCCATCCGCCCGCCCGACCTCCGCCGCCTGGAGCAGGGCCTCGAGGTCCAAAGTACCCTGATGCCGGTAGAGGATCACCAGCGCCAGCGCGAGAGAGAGGTCGGCAAGGCGGCTGAACACGAACTTGAGCCGGGCCGCAAAGCGCGCCCCCGGGCGCGAGGGATCGTGCAACAGGAGCCGGTGCAACCCCATGCTCGTGAGGATCCACGCCGCGAGGAGGAGCAGCAAATTGCCGGAAATGACCAGGAGCAGCACCGCAGAGAGCGTCAGGCTGATGCCCGCAAAGAACCGCCGCTCCCCCAGATCACCCGCCAGATAGGCCCGGGAAAAACGCACCACCACCCCGCCGACCAACGCCACGAGGACCGCCATCACCACCGAGACGAGGTCCAGTCGCAGCGCGAGCGC
>CAIOYO010000091.1 GCA_903862595.1 uncultured Opitutaceae bacterium
ACCAGTTCCAACGCGGCGGTGGCGACGGCAACCCTGTCCGGCTCCACGCTGACCCTTACCCCAGGCGCGTCTTCCGGTACGACGACGATCTCCGTGAGAGGTATCGACTCCAACGCGAACCAAGCCGAGGCGACCTTTGCATTGCAGGTCGCCGCCCCGGCGACGCCGCCTTCGATCCTCGTGCAGCCCCCGGCTGGCGTGGTTGCCGCCGTCGGTCAAACGGTCGTCCTCAACGTCGTCGCATCGGGTCCCAGTCTCGCGTATCAGTGGAAGCGGGTCAGCGATTCGGGCACCGCACCGGTGGCGAACGCGACGAGCGCGACGCTCGTGCTAAGCAGCGTTTCCGCCGCGACCGGTGGAATCTATTTCTGCACCGTCACCAATCCGAGCGGCTCAGTGGACAGCGTCGGCACGATCCTGTCGGTCAGTCCGACGGCGACCGCGAGCCGACTGACCAACCTTTCGGTGCGCTCCTTCGTCGGGCTGGGCAGCAAGACGTTGATTGCCGGGTTCGTCACCAGCGGTACCGGTGCGAAGGCGACCGCCATTCGGGGCATTGGTCCCACCCTCGGCGCCTTTGGGGTCACCTCGCTCTTGGCAGATCCGCTGCTCGACCTGCGCAGCACTGCGGAAGGGCGTCCGCTGGTAGCGTCGAATGACAATTGGAGCGGCGATGACGGCCGGGCTTACGGCGGCTTCGCGTTGCCGGCGGGAAGCAAGGACGCCGTTGTGGTGCCGTCGCTGGCGGCGGGCGGCTACACCGCGCAGGTGACGGGCGCGGCCAACGGCACCGGCAATGGGATGGTGGAGGTCTACGATGCGGCGCTTGCGAACTCCAATGTCCGTTTCATCAACCTGTCGGCGCGCACGCAGGTCGACGCGGGCCAGATTCTCTTCGCCGGTTTCAGCGTCGGTACAGGGGCGGCGAAGTCGCTGCTCATTCGGGCCGCCGGCCCGGCCTTGGCCGCGTTCCAGGTTCCGGACACCATGGCTGATCCGAAGATTGAGGTCTTCAACAGCGCCGGCGTGAAGATCATGCAGAACGACAACTGGGGAGGTTCGGATACCCTGACGGCACTCGGGACGTCCGTGGGTGCGTTTCCTCTGACCACCGGTGCTCGCGATGCGGCCCTTGTCCTGACGGTGCCGCCGGGCGGCTACACCATCCAGGTGAGCGGCGTCGACGGCTCCGCTGGCGTGGTGCTGGTCGAGGTGTACGAACTGCCCTGAGGCCCGCGGCCTCGGTGACGGTCTCCTCCTTCCGGCTACATCTGGAAGGAGGCGCTGAGCTGGAAAACGGCGCTGACGATCGCGTAGGCGATGAAGCCGACGAAGGCGAAGACGGTCAGCAGGACCCCGCTCGCGATGACGCGGGTGAAGAGGTGCAACTGGCGCGTGATGCGGTCCTGGTAGGCGGCTGCGACTTTCTTGAGCGCCGGTACGATGTTGCCGGTGTTCTCGCCGACGGCGAGTTGGTCGAGGACCAGGTCCGGGAAGCAGTGGGTCCGGTTCCACGCCTGCGACAGGGACTCTCCCTCGAGGATACGATCGGTGGCCGACTCGAAGGCCGCGCGGTGGACGCGGTTGGTGATCTGGCGACCGGTCATGCGTAACGCCTCGGCGGTGGTGATGCCGTTTTCGAGGAGGACGCTGAGCGTCTGGGAGATGGCCAGCACCGTGCGTGACACGGCGAAGGCGCGGGTCGGCGGGAAACGGATGAGCAAGGAATCCGCCGCGGCCCGGCCGGGCTCGGTCTGGTACCAGCGCCACGCCGCGATCGCGCCGAACACCGCGGCGCCCGCCACAACGATGCCGTAGCGCAGCGCGAATTCCGAGACCGATACCAGGATCTGAGTGGAGGTCGGAAGTTCACCCCCGAGCGAGGAGAGCAGCGTCTGCAGACGCGGCAGCAGGAAGAACAGGAAGAAGAGGATCACTCCGCCTGCGACCACCATCATGAAGAGCGGGTAGGCGAGGGCGGAGGCGAGCTGGCGCTGGAGATCGCGCTGCTCGGTCAGGTGGGCGATGAGCCGCTTCAGCACCTCGTTGAGCGACCCTGTCGCCTCGCCCGCTTGGATCAGGTTTTGAGTCGAGGCGTCGAAGACCTCGGGCATGGTCGCCATCGCGGCGGAAAGCGAGGCGCCCTCGCCAACGCGTTCCCACAGGCGACCGCAGAGCAGGCGCAGGCGCGGCTCCTTAATGCGCAGAGACAGCAGGCGCAGCGCCTCGCCCGCCGAGAGGCCCGATGACGTGAGGTCCTCCAGGGCCGTGAGGAAGGGTAGTCGCTCGCGTCGACCCGGAGTGGCGGCGGCACCGCCGAGGGTGCGGGACGCGGCGGGTCGGGACGACGACGCTCCGGTCGCACTGCGTCCGCTGCGAACGGCTGCCTCCTCGACACGCGAAACGGCGAGACCGCGGGCAGCCAACAGGCGGAGCGCGTCGCGGCGGGAGGGTGCATCGATCTCGCCAGCTGCGCTCGCCCCTGCGCGGTCCCGGGCCGAATAAGTAAAGCGAGGCATGGCGCGATCGGACCGGGAAAGACGACTACTTTTCGGTCACGGTGACCACCCGGAGCACTTCATCGAGGGTCGTGTGCCCGGCGCGCACCTTCTCCCAGCCGCTCTGCTCCAGAGTCCGCATGCCATGCCGCCGCGCGCACTGGGTCAGCGCGCGCGTGCTCTCCCGCTTCAGCACCAACTCGTGGAGTTCGTCGTTGGGACGCAGGATTTCGAAGATGCCGATGCGTCCGCGGTAGCCCGTCCCACGGCAGCGATCGCAGCCGACGGGTGCCCTCAGGGTCGTGACCGTATCCGCCTCGGCCTGATCCACCCCGAGGATGGCGAGGGTGTCACGCAGCTTGAGCTTCTGGACCGGCTCGGGCCTGGAGCATTCGGGGCACAGGCGGCGGACGAGGCGCTGGGCGATGACCAGCTCGATCGCGGAGGCGACGAGGAACGGCTCGATGCCCATGTCGATCAAGCGCGTGATCGCGCCGGGCGCGTCGTTGGTGTGCAGCGTCGAAAACACCAAGTGACCCGTAAGAGAAGCCCGGATCGCGATGTCGGCGGTCTCGCGGTCGCGGATTTCGCCGACCATGATGACGTCGGGATCTTGGCGCAGCACGTGGCGCAGCGCGCCCGCGAAGGACAGCCCGATCTCCGGGCGGACCTGCATTTGGTTCACGCCGGGAACCTCGTACTCGATGGGATCCTCGATCGTGACAATGCGCAGGTCGGTCGAGTTGATCTTGCGGAGAAACGCGTTGAGCGAGGTCGACTTGCCGGAGCCGGTTGGACCCGTGACGAGCACAATGCCGTGGGGAAAATCGAGCACGTGCGTGATCGCGGCCTGTTCCTCCGGGCTCATCCCGAGCCGCTCCATCGTGTAGGCCTCCTTCTTTTGATTGAGAAGGCGGAGCGAGATTGATTCCGCGTAGATCGTCGGGATCGTCGACACCCGGATGTCGAGGGTCGTGCCGCCGGCTTTGAAGTTGATGCGACCGTCTTGAGGCAGACGCCGCTCGGAGATGTTCAGCCGCGCCATGATCTTGAGGCGCGAGATGATGGCGTCTTGGAAACGCAGCAGATTCTCGGGTACGGGCACCGGCACGAGCAGCCCATCCACGCGGTAACGGATGCGCAGCTGGCCCTCTTGTGGCTCGAAGTGGATGTCGGTGGCGTTGTCCGTGACCGCCTGAGCGATCACGTCGGTGACGAAGCGGACCACGGCGGCATCCTCGTCCACCGCTTCCTCGACGGGCGCGGTGGCGGCCTCGGGGGCAAGATAGCCCTCGTCGCCATCATCAAGGGAGCCTGAGCCCACGCCGAAGTTCTCGATGATGAGCTGGTGCACGCGTTCCGGCACCGCGAGATGCCACACCAGCGGTCGAGGCGTGAACGTGCGCAGCCAGTCCTGCATCGCCTCGTCGGCGGGCCATGCCGTGGCGAGGTGCAGCGGCGTGCGGGCGAGTTCCTCGGCGGTCGGGGTGGACTCTCCGGCGAGCGCGGAGTCGGCCGATCCATCGGCGCCGACGCGGATGGGGATCGCCTGGTAATCGTGCACCAGACGTGCGGGCAAGAGACCGCGTGCGAACGGATCCGTCTCGAGATTGGAAGCGACGGTGAGGCCCGCGGCCTCGGCCACGAGGGCGAGACCGGCGGTTTCGTCGATTCCCAAGTCCGCCGCAAGCCGCGCGATGCGGCCTCCGCGCGGTGTTTCGGCGAGGGTCTGGTGTTGCTCAGGCGTCAGCCGCTCGGCAAGCGCGGCGGGCACTGGGGAGGAAAGAAGCGGGGGAAGCGGCATCGCGGAGGCGGGCGGTGGGCTTCAGGTGACGAACGGAGACCGAAAAGGCGACGCGGGCGCGATCACGGTGCCGGCGTGGATGAACCGGCAGGACGGAGGGCGCGGAGCACGGCGTCCTTCTGCGGGTTGTCCTCGAGGCGGGACATCGGCTCGGTGTTGTCGGCGGCCGTATTCTGCAGGACGTAAGGGCGGACGAAGAACACCAGGTCGGTCCGACCCTTCTCGCGGCGGCGGCTCCCGAAGAGGTCGCCGAGGATCGGGATCGGTCCGAGACGGGTCGTGCTGCGGCTCTGCGAGTCACGCTGGAGACCGCCGAGGACGACGATCTCGCCGCTCTTCACGCTGACGAATGATTCGGTCTCGCGCTTGCCGATGCGCGGCTGCGGATTGTTGTCGATCGTGATGTTGCCGAGCACGTCCTCGACCTTCTGCTTGATGTCGAGCTGCACCGAGCCGTCGTTGCCGATGAGCGGCTTCACCTTCAGCTCGATGCCGATTTCCTGCTGCGCCACCGTGCTCCGGTAGCCGCCGAACGACGACGTGGCGCCCCCGCTCATCCCGGCGCCGTCGGCGAGGTAGCTGCTGATCACCGGGCGGGATTCGCCGACGAAGAAGCGGGCCTCCTTGTTGTGGGTCGTGACGATGGCGGGGACGGAGAGGATGTTGGTGTTGCCCTTGCGCGGCGTGGACTTGATCGAGATCTCCGCCGCGAGATCGCGGCCGCCGCTCGTCCCCGCTCCCCGGGTGATCGTACCGTTGGTGGCCGCGATGCTTGGGCCGGCGAGGGCCCCGTTGAAGCCGACCAGCTTGTCACCCTGGATCTTGAGGCCCAGCTCCTCAATGCCGGTGGCGGATTCGTCGCTGAGGGTGACCTCGGCGATGACGACCTCGATGCGCACCTGCGCGAGCAGCACGTCGATTTTTTCGACCAGTTCGCGGATGATGCGGATGTCGTCGACGGTGCCGGAGATGACTACGGCGTTGGAGCGCTCGTCGGGGAGCACCGTGACCAAGCTGCTGAACTCGGTGGTTCCGTCCATCAGGCCCGCGACCGCCGGAGCGGCGGGGGCGTTCGTCTGGTCCGCCGCCGCGGGAACCGGACTATTGGGAACGGTGCCCGGACGGACGGACTGCTGGCCGGTTGTGGAGGTCGCCTTGTTCTGGCCGCTGACCAACTGGCTGATGAGGGAGGAGACGTCCTTCGCGGCGGCGTGGCGGAGGTAGATCACCTCGTTGCGCGTGTTGGGATCGGCCTTGACGTCGAGTTGGCGGATGAGGTCGTCGAAGAACGCGTGCTGCCGCGGATCGGAGATCAAGATGACCTGATTGGTGCGATCGTCGGCGGAGTAGGTGGTGGCGGAGCCCAGCTGGGTTTGCACCACGCCCTGGAGGGTGGTGCGGAGCTGATTGACCAGGACGGAAGCCTTGGCGAAGCGCAGCTGGTAGAACTTCGGCGCGAGGTTGGCGGTGACGGGCTGGTCCAGTTCCGCGACCAGGGCCTCGATCCGCTGCAGCGTGCTGACGGAGTCGGTGATCATCACCGCGTTCGTCTTCTCGAACAGAATCGGACCACCGAGCTGCGGATTGAGCAGCTGTGCGAGCTGCGGGACAAACTCGTTGGCGCGGAGGAAGTCGAATTGGAACACCTTGGCCATCACGGTGCCGCTGGACGGGAGATCGCTGGCGCGGCCGACGAGCATGCGTGGCGCCTCGGTGCGCAGGCTCGGGAGGGCAACGACCTTCAGGAACGAATCGCCCATCGGGGCGACCCCGACCTGATTCATCGCGAGGGCGGTTTCGAGGGCGAGGATGGCCTCGCTCTTCGGCATTGGCCGCGTGATGACCAACGTGTAGTTCGCGGTGGGCAGGGTGGCGGGGCGGATGATGACCCGCCCGGTCAGTTGCTCGAGAAGTTGGAGAACGGTATCCAGCGGCGCGTCGGCGAGCTTGATCTGGTCGATCATTTCCTCGCGGAGGGCGCTGGCGCTGGCGGCCGGAGGGGGAGTCTGGGCGAAGGCCAGCGGGGTGGCCAGGATCAGGCCGGCGAGGAGCGGGAGACGCAGCATCATGCGAACGGGGCGGGCGGATCGCGGGAGCGAGCGCCCTTAACACCCGAG
>CAIOYO010000092.1 GCA_903862595.1 uncultured Opitutaceae bacterium
CCTCCTTCGCGGCTCGGACCGGCTCGGGCTCGAAATCGTTCCAGTTTATTGATGCAAGCGACTCAGCAACATGCATTTGACGCGGTTTTCCATCAAGTCCGACCCGACCCCAGTCGTACACGCGATAGGTGGTATCGGAGTTCTGCTGGATCTCGAGGATGAGGTTACCGCCGTCGATGGCGTGGAGGGTGCCACTGCGGACGAGGATGGAGTCGCCCTCCTGGACCGGGAAGCGATGGACGCAGGACTCGAGGGAGGACTGGGCGAGGGCTTGGGCGAACTGGCCGCGGGTGACGCCCTTGCGCAGACCGACGATCAGGCCGGCGCCCGGGGCGGCGGCGGCGATGTACCAATTCTCGGTCTTCGGTTCGCCGCGAAGGGCTGGGGCGAGGTCTGCGGGCGGATGCACCTGCAGGCTCAGACGCTCGCGGCAATCGAGCCACTTGACGAGAAGCGGGAAAGGCCGGTGAGCCGGAAAGTGCGGTCCCATGATCGCGGCGGTCTCGGTCTCCAGCACGGAGCGGAGGGTCCTGCCGTGGAAGCGCCCGCCGACCACGACGGACTGGGCCTCGGGCCGGTCGACCAGCTCCCAGCTCTCACCGATGGGACGGGCCGGTGGCAAGGTGCGACCAAGGGCGGCTTCGAGGGCGCGACCGCCCCAGACGCGATCCTGATAGAGAGGCTGGAAGCGCAGCAGTTCGTTCATGGGAGGTGGAGGAGAGTGGGAGGCAGTGCGAGGAAGGAGAGGCTGAGGGCCGGGATTGCGTTTGCGAATGAACCGTGTTGCCCTCCGCCACGCGCCGTAGGTGCTCAAGACCAGATGTCGAAACCAGTGAGTTCAAACCCAAAGCGGGGTCCCGCACTCCAAGGAGTCCGCCACCAACCCAACTGGATCGCGGCCCTCGCCTTCCTCCTCGTCGGCGTGCTCCTGACGGTCGCGTTCCTGGATTACTCCCCGGCGCAGAGCCTGTGGATCACGACGCACCCCACGGAACGCAACCTGGTGGGCTTCTTCGGCTCCACCATCGCCTATTGGACGCTGCATTGGATCGGCGTGAGCACCTGGCTGGTGCCCGTCCTGCTCGTCTGGTCCGCCTGGGTAGCGGTGCGCAATGCCCGCCGCCTCGCGCTGACCCGGGCGATCGCGATGGCCCTGAGCATTCTCTCTTTCTCGTCCTTGTGGGCGATGTGGGAGAGCTTCGGCGTTTCGCAATACTTTCCGCAGGGGACTGGGGGGCTGCTGGGCCGCCTGGTGTATGGTGGAGCATTCAAGGAAACGCTGGGAGCCTTCGGGTCCCTCGTCCTGCTCGGCCTGCTGTATGGCGTCAGCCTGCTCTTCATTTTTTCCAAGGACATCTCGGCGGACATCGACCGAATGATTGCGGCGCTCAACACCTGGCAGGCGGAGTGGGCGAAGGCCCGCGCCGAGCGGAAGGCCATGCTCGAGGAAGCTCAGCGCAACGAGCGGGCAGCCCGCCTCGAGGCATCCCGTCAAGCAGCCAAGACCACCCCCGCCAAGGAGTCTCCCCCCAGCCGTCCCAAAGCCGGCGGCGACGTGCTGTCCGGCCTGCCATTCTCCCGCAAGACCCCCGCACCCGCCGCGGCTGCGCCGGAGCCGGAAACACCGACGCCGCCGAAGCCCGAGCCGCACGCCGGAGACCAGGCCGACGCAATCATCCCGCTCGACGCCGCGCAGCCGGACGAGGATGAGCCCGTCCCTGCAGCAAAGCCAACCCCGCGGCCCACGCCAGCACCCGCCCCTCGGGTGGCTCCCGAGAGCCCGTTGGCGGGCGACGCACCGGGCGCCGAGGTCACCGGGCGCCTGGAGCTCAACATCGTCAAGCCCGAGCAACCCAAGAAGGCCCGCAGCACCGTCGCTCCCGTCAGCGACGAAGGCTACCAGTTTCCTCCCCTGCCCCTGCTGCGCGAACAGGCCCCGCTGGCGGCGGAAAACTCCGAGGAGGAACATCGCCGCAACGCCGAGAACCTTCTCCGGATCCTCGGCGAATTCGGCGTCCAGGTTTCCCTCGGCGAGATTCACGTCGGACCCGTCATCACCCGCTACGAAGTCGTACCCGCCGCCGGGGTGCGCGTGGAGAAGATCGCCGGCCTGGACAAGAACATCGCCCTCGGCATGCGCGCGCAATCCGTGCGCATTCTTGCACCGATTCCCGGCAAGGCCGCGGTCGGCGTCGAGGTCCCCAATCAGCACCCGACGCCGGTCGGCATGCGCGAGATCCTCGAGAGCGAGGACTGGAGCACCGCGCTGACCCGCGGGGAAATCCCCATCGCCCTCGGCAAGGATGTATCCGGAAAACCGATCGTATCGGACCTGACCAAGATGCCGCACTTGCTGATCGCAGGCGCCACCGGCTCCGGAAAGTCGGTCTGCATCAACTCGATCATCGCCTCGATCCTCTACTCCAAGAGTCCGAAGGATCTCCGCCTGCTGATGGTCGATCCGAAGATCGTGGAATTGAAGGTCTTCAACACCCTTCCGCACATGCTCATCCCCGTCGTCACGGAGCCGAAGAAGGTTCCGGCGGCGTTGAAGTGGCTGCTCGGGGAGATGGAGCAGCGCTACCAGATCTTCGCCAAGGTCGGGGTCCGCAACATCGTCGGCTTCAACAATCGCAAGAAACCCGGAGTCGTCGAGGAACCCGCCACCCCCGAGGCCCAGGGTGCGCTCGATGGCATCGATCCGGCCACTGACGATGGCATCGAAGTACCGGAGCGGCTGCCGTACATCGTCGCCATCATCGACGAACTCGCCGACCTCATGATGGTCTCAGCCGCGGAGATCGAGACCAGCATCGCCCGCCTCGCCCAACTCGCCCGCGCCGCAGGCATCCACCTCATCATCGCCACCCAGCGGCCGTCCGTGAACGTCATCACCGGCGTCATCAAGGCTAACCTCCCGTCACGCATCGCGTTCCAGGTCGCCTCCCAGGTCGACTCCCGCACGATTCTCGACACGAAGGGCGCGGACACGCTGATCGGCCGCGGCGACATGCTTTTCTCCCCTCCTGGAACCTCACGGCTTGTCCGCGCGCAGGGCGCGTTCGTGTCGGACGAAGAGGTGCACGAGGTGGTCGCCTTCATGAAGAAGAATGGCCCGCCGGTCTTCGCGACTGACGTGCAGGCCCAGATCGACCGGGCGTCGCGAGAGGAAGAGGAGGGCGAATCCGGGGAGGCCGACGGTGATCTCGGAGACGACGAGGAACTGTACCGCCAGGCGCTCGACGTGCTCCGTTCCACCCGGCGCGCCTCGACGTCCATGATCCAGCGAAGGCTGCGCATCGGCTACAATCGCGCCGCCCGACTCATGGATCTCATGGAGGACAAGGGCATCGTCGGACCCGAGAACGGCTCCAGCCCACGAGAGATCCTCGTCGATCTCGACAATCTCTAGCAGCAGGCCGCCCGACGCGTCGACGGCGAGCCCGGTGCCATCCATTTTCGTTCTTCGCGAAACCCGCTCCGCCATTCGACTTCCGTCTTTCCTCCACCCATCATTTCGCCTTACTGAGCCCCATGCAGACGATCGGCGAACGCCTGGAAGAAGCCCGTAAACGGAAGGGTGTGTCGATTCGCGAAGCGTCGGAAGCGACGAAGATCCGCGGCGAATACCTGCATAAGTTTGAGAGCAACCAGTTTGATCTGCGACTGCCTGAGATCTACGTCCGCGGCTTCCTGAAGACGTACGCGTCGTTCCTGAAACTCCCGTCGGACAAGCTCGTCGCGGACTACAAGGCCCTCGGGTTGGGCGAACTCAAGGGACGCGGTCTGCAGCGCGAGAGCCTCGGACGCATGGACCTGTCCGTCGCGACGGCCAAGCCGACCGGGCGCGAGGATGTGGCGGGCGCGGTCGCCGCGACCGAATCTCCGGGGGCGGGCGCCGTGTCCAGCGATGAGAACAACCCCGCCACGTTCCGTCCGCGCGCTGGGGCGGGCCCGCAGATCGACCGTTCCTTGGTGATCAAAGGCGTTCTGGCGGTGGGCGTCCTCGCCGCCGCCGTTCTGGTCCTCGTCGTAGCCATCCGGTTTATCACGTCGGACACCCCAGCCCGCGCTCCCGTAGGATCGGCCACGCCGGCCACCATCGCCGTCGAACCGGTCGCCGGCGAACCCACGATCACGCTCTTCGCGTCCGCTCCTGCCTCGGTCACGGTGACTCAGGTGGCTGACGGCAAAGTTTTGCTTCGCATCCGCCTAGCCGCCGGCGAGCAGCGCACGATTCCGCACCGGGGCCAGCTGCAGATCGAGGCGAATCCCCCGGAGGCCGTGCAGTTGGAAATCGCCAAACGCCGCCATCCGATGCCTCCCGGAAAGGACGGCCTGCCAGTTAAGTCGGCGGTCATCAAGGGACCGTAATCTCGGCCGGGCGGCCTCGCCCCTAGTGCGGGATCAGAATCATCGGTCACACCCGCAGTGTGTCCGCTTGCCTGACGGCAGTTACCCGCCCGCGGACGATTCAAGCCGCGAACGGGATCGAGCCGCTGCTCAGCGCAGGCCGACCGGAGAACCAAGCACTTCGCGCAGGAGAACCGCCCGCCGGAGGCCGCGCGGGTCCTGCAGCACTTCACTCAGAGAGTACTCTTTGGTCCGGTCCACGACTGCCGCACCGGACAATGCCGGAGCGGCGGGAGTGACCAGCGTGGACGTCAAGGCCGCCAGCTTTTCGCGCTCGCGCCGACCCTGTTCCTCCATCGCTTGAAGCTGTTCTTGCAAGGCCCGCTGGCGCTCGCGGCTGAGCCTTTCCTCTTCGGCGCGCGCGTCGGCCTCGGGATCCAGCATGCGCCGCAACAAGTCACCCATCGGCTCCTGCGCCACCGGCCGGGGTGACCGCGGCGCTTCCTCCATCGGATCCAACTCCGGAACCCGACTTGGAGTCGAGGGCACCAGCAAAGGTGGCACCTCGGACCTTGCGACGTCACCACCGGCCCGTCGCTCCAGAATCTTCCGCCGGATCTCCTCCTGAATGCGACGCGTGCGCTCGACCTCCGCCGGATCGGGCTCGTTGGGATCCAGTCGACGGACGGTCGGCGGCGTCTCGGGGACGTCATCACCGTCGTAATCGGCCGACTCGCCGTTGCGTTCCCGACGGCGCTGGTTGAGCCAGTACGCGATCGCACCGGCGACGGCGATCAGGATTTGGAAGTTATCGAAGATCCAGTCCATGGAGGCAGCCGGCCCGGGTCGGGCCGGCGTTGCGGACCGCCGGCCTTACTTCTTCCCCTCCGGCTGGGCGATGGTCTGCCGCATTGCGGTGTCGGCCTGCACGTTTTCCATCTTGTAGTAGTCCATCACCCCCAGCTTGCCGGTGCGGAACGCCTCGGCGATCGCGAGCGGCACCTGGGCCTGAGCCTCGACCACCTTCGCCTGCATCTCCTGGATGCGCGCCTTCATTTCCTGCTCGAGCGCCACCGCAGCAGCGCGCCGAATTTCCGCCTGGGCCTGCGCCATGTTCTTGTTCGCCTCGGCCTGCGCGACCTGCAACTTGGCGCCGACATTTTCACCCACGTCGACATCGGCGATGTCGATGGAGAGGATCTCGAACGCGGATCCCACATCAAGGCCGCGCGAAAGCACCGTCTTGGAAATGCTGTCCGGAGACTCCAGCACCGCCTTGTAGCTTTCCGCGGAGCCGATCGTCGTGACGATACCCTCGCCGACGCGCGCAATGATGGTGTCTTCCTTCGCGCCGCCGACGAAACGGTCGAGGTTGGTGCGCACCGTGACACGCGCCTTGACCTTCACTTGGATGCCGTCCTTGGCAACGCCATCGATGGTCGAACGACCACCCTCAGGATTGGGGCAATCGATGACCTTCGGATCAACGGAGGTCCGCACGGCCTCCGCGACGCTCTTGCCCGAACCCTTGGTCGCAAGGTCGATGGCGCATGCGCGCTGCCAACTGAGGGCGATGCCGGCTTTCTGCGCCGCGATGATCGCATGGATGGTCGGCACGACGTTGCCGCCCGCGAGGAAGTGGGCTTCGATCGCGTCGATGCCAACATCGATCCCCGCCTTCTTGGCCGTGATGCGGGCATCCACCACGAGCCCGTAGGGCACTTGGCGGAGCCGCATGGCAACGAGATCGATGAAGCCGACGTACGCACCGGCCAGCCACGCACGTAGCCAGACGCTGAAGAACGACAGGATGATGAAGAGAACGATCAGCGCCGGGATGAGGATCAGCACCAACCAGAAGAACGAAGACCGAAGGACGTCCATAGGAGTTAGGATTTGGTTACGATAACACGAAAACTTTCGACGGCGACCACGCGCAGCGTGTCGCCCTTGGCCAGCGGACCGGAACGGCTAAACGCGTCATAGCGACGCCCGTCAACCTCGACAAAGCCGGAGGGGACGAGCGGCGTCAGCGCGCGGCCCGCGCGGCCCACCAGGTCCGCCTCCTCCGGCACCTCTTGGCTATGGGCAGTGATAGCGGTTTCCAGAAACATCCGTCGACCGAGCGCGGTGCGGGGTAGGACAACGAACTCGATGAAGAGCATCAGCCCGATGAGCGCGACGGCGATCGCCGCAGCGGCCAAGCCTCCACCCACGCCATAGGTGACGAACGCAACAACCACCCCGGCGAACAAGGCGATCGCCCCGATGATACCGAGAATCGCTCCGGGAACGAAAACCTCGAAGGCAAGCAGGATGATCCCCGCCGTAAACAATAAGGTGATCGCGTTCATGACTCGATGGTCTCCACAACGAGCCCGAATTCGGAACGTGACCGCACCACCACGGCGGCCCCGCGCTCCACGGAACCCACCGCCAGACGCGCCTCGTAGCGGTGGCCATCCACCTCTACTTGTCCGCTGGGATAGAGGCCGGTGACGGCCACCCCGCGGGCGCCGATCAAGCTGGGCGCCGAAGCCACGACTTCAGGGGCGCTGCCCGCCATCTGGGCGGCACCCGACACGCTGGTCGCGAGGACCATGCGATCCCAAATCCAGCCGCGGGGAAGGAAGCGCGCGAGCAACAATCCGAGGACCACGGCCACGCCGAGGCCGGCGACGAGGTTGGCGACCGGCTCGAGGAAGACCTCGGGGGAAAACGTGATCGGTTCGTTCGGCCAGAGGTCCGCCATCGACCAGACCAGCGAGCCCAGCATCAGGAGAAGGCCGCCCGCCGCGACCACCACCACGCCGGGGAAAAAGATCAACTCGACCATGACCGCGAGCAGGCCGAGCACGAACACCAGCACCGGCTCGTGTCCGGAAAAGCCCGCGATGTAGTGGCCGAAAAACACGGCCGCGAGTAGCACGGCGGCCGAGATCCCGAACACGCCGAAGCCCGGCGTCTTGAACTCGATGAACGCCAAGAGCAGCCCAAGACCGAGCAGCAAGGGACGCACCGAGTTCAGCAACACGGCAAACTTCTCGGACCAGCTCACTTCGAATCTTCGCGTGGACTCGGCGGTGGCCCCCAGCTTCTGGGTGAGCAGTTCGTCCAACGTCGCCGCCGTGCCTGCGGCCAAGAGCGGCTGCGCCGGATCGCCGTAGCGCTCATTGGCTTCGGAGGCCGTCAGCGAAAGGAGCTCTCCCTTCGGCTTGATGATCTTGTCGCCGATCTTGAGTTCATAGTTGGCGTCGATCATCGCCGAAATCACTTCGCCCCGGTAACCTTTTCCCTCAGAGACCGCCCGGACGCGGGCGCGCAGGTAGCTGACGATCTTCTGTTTCATCGAGGCATCAATTTCCCCGCCCGTGGCCATCACGGGCGCCGCCGCCCCGATCACACCCGTTGGCGCAAACCAGATCTCACTGGTCATCGCAGAGATGAACGCCCCGGCCGAAATCGCCTCCGTGTTCACGTAGGTGATCGTTCGTCCCGGAAAGCGGCTCAGGGCTTCCATGATCTCGAAAGTCACATCCAAGGCCCCACCGGGGGTCTTCATATCGAGCACCACGACATCAGCCTTCTGCTCAATGGCTTCCTTCAAGCCCCGCCGAATGATGTAAAGAATCGGCGTGGCGATCTCCTCGCGCACCGGAATCACCATCACCCGGGTCGGCGCAGCCGCGAGCGCGGAGGCGGGGGCGGTCGACGGCGCCGGGGATGGAGCAGACTCAACCGCACCGGCGGCCGACGCCTCCCCGGACCTTGCGAGCAAGGGAAAGAGGAGGGCCAGCAGCAGGGTGGCCATCGCTCGTGCCGGGAGGAACGTAACTGACATCCAACGAACCTATTTCCGGTTCTGGTGGTGCGCAAGCGTCCCCCCTTCCAAAAAGGTCGCATCTTTCCGATGATTCCCATGGCGCCCGCCGCCTCGGGCTTCTATCACCCCACGTCATGGAATCGGTGCCCTACCTAGGCCAAACCCTCAGCCGCTGGCGCGTCGGCGCGTCCACGTTCCTAGCCCTCCCCGAACTCGGCGCCCGGTTGGTCAACTGGAACGTCACTCACGCCGACGGCACCGTACGCGACGTGATCTACTGGCCGGAGCTCAGCACGCTGGATGAGGTGGCGCGCGTCAGGGGCGGCAATCCGATCCTGTTCCCCTTCAACGCCCGCACGTTCCATCAGGGTACAATTCACCAATGGAAGGATCCTGAAGGCCAGGTGCGGCCCATGCCAATGCACGGAATCGCCCGACAGGGGAAATTCCGGGTCACGCACAGTCACGAACTGGGCTTCACCGCCGTGCTTGAGCCCGATGCGGCGGCGCACGAGGCCTACCCTTACGCCTACGAGTTCTCCGTGACGTACCGCTTCTCGCCCACTGGGCTTTCCTGCGAGTTCTCCCTCGAGAACCGGGATCAACGTCCGATCCCATGGAGCGCCGGCCACCATTTTTACTTCACCGTTCCCTGGGAGGAGGGCCTGAGCCGCGTGGATTACAGCATCCAGATTCCCGCCACCCGTTCGGTGCGTCAGGATCCAACCGGCCAGCTGACCCCCGGCCCCTCCTTCGCGAGCGAGGAGCCTTTGGATCGTCCCGAACTGGTCGACGCCATCCACCTCGGTTTGCGCCAGAACACTGTGGTCTTCGGTCCCCGGGGCACCCCAGGTGAAGTGAGGGTGGAAATCGGCACCCAGCCCGTTCCCGTTGCTGACTCCGCCATCGTGACCTGGTCCGGCGCTGCGGATGCCCCCTACTATTGCGTGGAGCCGTGGATGGGCCCTCCGAATGCCGCCGAACACGGGGTGGGCCTCCACTGGGTGCCCCCGCGCCAGACCCGGACGTTCAGCGTGGCCGTCACGATCGCCTGATCAGGCCAGCGATCACTCCAACGCCGGCGCCCTAAGGCTTGCCTGTCACCCGAGTCTGGCGCACATTCCCCGATCCACGCGCATGGCGGTCTCATCCATGAACTCCTCGGTACTCGCCCTCATCGGAGACATCGGTGGCCCCGAGCTGCTGCTCATCTTCGTGCTCGTGTTGCTGCTCTTCGGGGGAAAGAGCCTGCCCGACTTCGCCCGGGGCCTCGCCCGCTCCATTCGCGAATTCAAGAAGGCCACCAGCGGGGTCGAGGAGGAGATCAAGCGAGCCATGGAGGAGCCGCCCCCTCCGCGCCGCTCCCTGCCCCCGCCTCCCCCTCCCGTCTCGGATCATGGGTTCGATCATGGTGGTCAGCCGGCCGCCCACGACTCCTACCACGACTACTCTCATCACGATTATCACGCGGGGGAGCATCCTGCGGGACCCTCCGGCCACGAGGTCGATTCATCGATCCCGCCGGCTCCGCCCGCTGCCTCTGAGCCTGCCACCGCGGGCGATGCTCCAGCTCCGGCGGAAACCGTGACCCCGCACGCGGATCACGCCGCTTCGCAAGGTTCAGCGCTCCCCGCTCCCGCCCCCGCGAGTTCCGGAGAGAGCGCCCCAGGGCCCTCAAAGGCCCCGTAACGCGCTCGGCAGGCGGTCCAGTAGATCGCCAGTCGCCACCGCGACCTGACCCCGCTCCCGCGCCAAGGCGTCCGCCGCACGGGCGTGCCACAGCGCTCCGCGAGCCGCCGCACGCACAGGATCGGTCGGCGCCTGCGCGAGGAGGCCCCCGATCAATCCGGCCAACACGTCGCCACTGCCCCCACGCGCCAGCACCGGGCCTCCAGCCAAGACTACTTGAGACACCCCGCTCGCCGCCACGCGCGTCATGGGGCCCTTCGCCACCACGACGATAGAATGGGAGACCGTGAACTCTTCCGGGGAGAGGCCGGCGGCGATCCGGCTCCACTCGCCGGCATGGGGCGTGACGATGCACGGTCCGCGCACCGCCCGCAGCACGCCCGGCTGCAGGGAATCCGCGTCGAGCACCACCGGCCGAGCGTCCGCAGCCACCTGCGCAGCCACCCACGCCAGGGTCTCGGCTTCACGGCCGAGGCCGGGACCGATCACCCACGCATCGATACGTTCGCCCCGCTGCTGGATCAGGTGCCGTCCCTCCAGCGCCAACCCGCCGTCCGGGGTCTCAGGCCAGCCGACCCAGATCGCCTCCGGGGCGGCCGCCGCGAACGCCGGGACCAGCGACTCCGGCACGAATGCGGAAACCAGACCGGCGCCGCTGCGCAACGCCGCCTTCACCGCCAACAAGGCAGCACCGGGATAGTGTCGGGAACCGGCAAGGATACCAACATGACCGAACGAACGTTTGTCGACTGCGGAAGGCCGCAGCGCCGCCAGCGGAGCCAATAGGGCGGGACGAAGCACCCGCGTGGTGCCGCCGACCCCAGCAGCCGAGAGGTCCCAGCCAAGGTCCACCCAACGCACTCGACCCGCATTCGGAAGGGTGAGTGCTAGGTCCTTCACCGTGCCGGTGGCGTACGTGAAGTCGGCCCGGAACGCCCCCGGCTCCGCGAGACCGCTGGGGAGATCGACCGCCGCACGGAAGGACACCGACAGCCGCTGCGCCCGCTCCAAGACCTCGCGCGCGATGTCGGGCAGGGGCGAACGATACTGGAAACCAAAAATGCCATCGAGGCAGACCGCAAAGTCACCGCCCCACTCATCAGCGACACGGAGCTGCCTCACCCTCTCCGGCGCCGAATCCTGCAACTCGCGCCACGCCCTCGCGGCCAACGGTCGCAGCGCCCGTTCACCGAACACGAGGCAAACGTCCGCCGTGGCACCCGTGATCGCCGCCAAAATCCGCTGCGCCGCAATCAACGCGTCCCCGCCGTTGTGCCCCTTCCCGACCAGCACAAGGACGCGTGCACCGGGCTGGAGTCCGCCATGTTCACGCGCATCGCGCAGGATCCCATCGCCCACGCCGGCGCCGGCCGCCTGCATCGCCTCCCACTCCTTCGCCTCCGCATTCGGGCCGCTGAAGCGCGCCTGCTCGAAGGCCAAGGCCTCGGCGCAGGAGAAAACCGGGGCGGACTCGGGATACGGCAAACCACTCATGGCCGACGTGAAACCACCGGGGGCCCGGTGAACTGCAGCGGGGCGCCGAGACCCAGACCGCGCTCCACCATGGGGCGCGTCAGTCCAGGCAGGGGCCGAAAATAGAATTCATCCACCCGCCGCACGACTTCGAAGGCGTCACTGTAATCTCCGGTTTGGGCGTTCCACAACGCCACCTGCGTGGTGTCATCCAGCCAGACCGCATGGTGTCCCCAGGCACGCCAGACCGCGTCGAACGCCGCCGCGGTCGGCTCACCCGCCCGGGCGGCGGTGGGCGAATCGGGGCTCGACCCGCCTGAAGCCGATGCCTCCGCCACCGCGGCGGCCGGCTCGCGCTGCATCTCCTCGACCAGGTACTGGCGTCGGAGCAGGAAGACGAACACCGCGCCGATCACGAAACCAAGGAGGACCCATGACGGGGCCTGCGACAACTGCGCCCGCGGTGAGCGCGGGGATGGCGCGTCACCGCTCATGGGCTGCCCTTCTCCGCCCGCACCAAGGCAGCGACCGCCAGCGCCTGACCGTCCGTGTGGGCCAGGGTGAGCAACACGTGGGTGGCCCCTGCTTCGCGCAGCAGGGCCTGGCCTTTCTCGTCGAGCCGCACGCGCGGATCCATCCGCTCGCCATGGTAAACGGAGACGGACTTCCACGAAAGCAGCGGCCCGATCCCGGTCGAGAAAGCCTTCGAGACCGCTTCCTTCGCGGCGAACCGTGCCGCGAAGTGCTTATGCGGATACTTCATGCCGAGGCAATATTGCCGCTCCTCCTCCGTGAACACCCGCTCAAGAAAACGTTCTCCCTGCCGGTCCCAGACACCACGGATGCGATCGACGTCCACCAGATCGGAGCCGAGGCTGACCAACACGCCGCCGGGAACGAGGTTCAGGCTCATGCGTGGGGGCGCTCGTTGAGGCGACGGCGCATCTCCGCCACGGCCTCGGCGATTCCCGAGAAGAGCGCGCGACTGATGATGCTGTGGCCGATGTTGCACTCGCGGAGGTGCGGCAGGCCACGCACCTCGGCCACATTGACGTAGTTGATGCCGTGGCCGGCGTTGACCACCAATCCGAGGCCATGCGCACGCGTTGCGCCGTCACACAGGCGCTGCCACTCCCGGGTGCGGCCAGCGGGGTCCACGGGATAGCAGTTGGCGTACGCTCCGGTGTGCAACTCGATCCAAGGCGCACGCAACTCGGCCGAGGCAACGATCTGCGCGGGGTCCGGGTCGATGAAAAGGCTGGTGACAATTCCCGCCCCGCGCATCGCCTCGATCACCTCCTGAACCTTGCCGCGGTGTCCGACCACGTCCAGCCCGCCCTCGGTCGTGACCTCCTCGCGGCTCTCCGGCACGAGGCAGACACTGTGCGGATTGAGACGCAGCGCGAAGTCGATCATCGCCGGGGTGCACGCCATCTCCAGATTGAGGCGCGTCCCCATGCATTCGCGCAGGCGCCAGACATCGCGCTCCTGAATGTGCCGACGGTCCTCGCGGAGATGCACCGTGATGCCGTCCGCCCCGGCGCGCTCCGCGATCAGGGCGAGGGCCACCGGATCCGGTTCGACCGCGCCGCCCACCGTGGCGGAGTGCTGCCGATAACGCGCCTGCCGCAGGGTTGCGGCGTGGTCGATATTGACGCCCAGGAGAATCATGCGCCCTCAGTATGGCGGAGGATCGCGGGGGGTAAAGAGCCCTGTGCCCCGATTTCACTTCCCGCCGCAGGCCATTCGGGCTTCATGGGCGCATGTCCAGCCCGCGCCCGCCCCGGGAAAACCTGCTGCTCAACTTAGTCTTCAACGTCGCCATCCCGTCGGTGCTCTTGTCCACCATGAGCAAGCCGGAGCGGCTCGGACCGGTCTGGGGTCTGGTGGTTGCACTCGCATTCCCCATCGCGTACGGCATCGCCGACTTCGTGCGGCGACGTCAGGCGAACTTCATCTCGATCATCGGCTTCCTCAGCATCCTGCTCACCGGCGTCTTCGCCCTGATCCGTCTCGACCGCTTCTGGTTCGCCGTCAAGGAAGCCGCCCTGCCCGCCATCATCGGCATCTCGGTCCTCGCGTCGATGCGATCGAAAGTACCGCTGGTCCGACAACTTCTCTACAACGATCAGGTCATCGACGTGGAGCAGGTGGAAGCCGCTCTTGAATCGCGCGGGGCCCGGGCGGAGTTCGAGCAAGCGCTCCGGCAGGCCGGATTCTGGCTGACCGCCAGCTTCGCGCTGAGCGCGGTGCTGAACTTCTCGCTGGCGCGCTACCTCATTCGCAGCGACACCGGGACGCCCGCGTTCAACGAGGAACTGGCCCAGATGAATCTCTGGAGTTGGCCCGTGATTGTCATTCCGAGCGTCGCCATGACGATGTTCACCCTCTGGCAACTGGTGCGGGCGATCGTGCGGCTGACCGGCCTTTCTCAGGACGCGATCTTCCGCCAGAAATCCGCGCCACCCAGCCGCTGACCCCGGCCGGGGCGGGTCGTGACCGCCCACGCCCGCCCGGCGATCCCAAGATCAGCCGCGGAGATTGGTGGGAACGTAGTTCCGCTGCGGGTGACCCGCGTAGATCTGCCGGGGACGGTAGATCTTCAGCTTCGGATTGCGTGCGACCTCGTGCCACTGGGCGATCCAGCCCGGCATGCGGCCGATCGCAAACATCACCGTGAACATTTCCTCGGGGATACCGAGGGCGCGCATGATGAGACCGGAGTAGAAGTCGACGTTCGGGTAGAGCTTGCGGGAAATGAAGTAGTCATCGCTCAAGGCGACTTCCTCGAGCTTCATCGCGATGTTCAGCAGCGGGTCATCCTTGATGCCGAGTGACGCGAGGGCCTTGTAGAAGCTCGTCTTGATGATCTTCGCGCGCGGGTCGTAGTTCTTGTAGACGCGGTGACCGAAGCCCATGAGGCGCTCGCCCTTGCCCGACTTGGCGGCGGCGATGAACTTGGTGCCGTCGTCGCCCTCGGCGTGGATCGACTTGAGCATCTCGATCACCGCCATGTTCGCGCCGCCGTGGAGCGGACCCCACAGCGCATTGACGCCGGCTGAAACCGAGGCGAAGAGATTCGCTCCCGCCGACGCCACCATGCGCACGGTGGAGGTGGAGCAGTTCTGCTCGTGATCCGCGTGGAGGAGGAGGAAGAGATTCAGGGCCGAAGCCACCTCGGGCGTCGCAACGTAATCGTTGTACGGCTCCGAGAACATCAGGTGGAGGAAATTGTCGCAGTAGTTGAGCGAGCGCTTCGGATGATTGAGCGGCAGGCCGCGGCTGATGCGGTACGAGTGCGCCGCGATCGTGCGCACCTTCGAGATCGCGATCGCGACCGCCTCCTCGAAGTGCTCTAGGTCACGCTGGTGATTGTTGGTGGCGAGATGCGGGTAGTAGCAGCCCAGCGCATTCATCAGGGCCGACAGCACGGCCATCGGATGCGCGGCCGGCGGAAAGCCTTGGAACAGTCGCGTCATGCCCTGATGCAAGGGCGCATGCTGCGTCAGCAGCGAAGAGAAATGTGTCCGCTGTTCCGGCGTCGGCAGCTCGCCGTGGATCACCAGGTAAGCCGTCTCAATGAAGTTCGATTTCTCCGCCAGTTGCTCGATTGGATAACCGCGGTAGCGCAGAATACCCTGCTCGCCATCGATGTAGGTGATGGTGCTTTGGGCGGATCCGGTGTTGGCAAAGCCGTCGTCGAAGGTGATGTACCCGGTCTCCGCGCGCAGCTTGGAGATGTCCACCGCTCGCTCATTCTCCGTCCCGATGATGATGGGCAGGCTGAGCTCCTTGTCGTCGATTTTCAGGGTAGCGGTCTTGGGCATAGGGATGACCGAAGCAAAATCCCCACCGCTTGCAAAGCAAAGTCGCCCGACCTCGCTTCCCCCCGGGAAGCAGAAGCAGGAGGCGCACAGCCCTTTAGCGGAAGTTGGGGGCGACCGCTCAGGTCGCCGCCACCTGCACGAAATTGCGGTAAATCTTGAGTCCAGCGGCCTGACTCTTCTCCGGGTGGAACTGGGTCGCGAACACCCGGCCCCGGGCGATCGCCGCACAGAAAGGACCGCCGTAGTCACATTCGGCCAAGACCAGCGACCGGTCCGCCGGCCGGCAGTGGTAGCTGTGGACAAAGTAGAAGGATTCGCCGGCAAGCGGCAGACCGACGGCCAGGGGAGAGCCCGGCTGAAGAAAACGCACGTCGTTCCAGCCCATGTGCGGGATCTTGAAGTCCGGGGGAAGCCGGAACCGGACCACGTCCCCGGCAAAGATGCCCAAACCCTGCGTATTGCCCTCCTCCGAGCGATCGAAGAGGGCCTGCATGCCCAAGCAGACGCCAAGAAAGGGCCGGCCCGCCGCAATCCAGCGGCGCACACCGTCGTCGAGACCCGTGCGCTGCAGCGAAGCGACACAATCCCGTAACGCTCCGACCCCGGGCAACACCAAGCCACGCCACGGGGCCGAAGGCGCCTCCAGCTCTTCCCGAGTCCGAAGCACGCGCACCTCACCGCCAGAGGCCTCCAGCGCCTTGGTCACGCTACGGAGGTTGCAAATTCCTGTATCAATGACTGCGATCACGGAAAAACGCCGTCCGAGGTTACTCAGCACACCGAGCCGCGCGGCTCAGAGCACGCCCTTGGTGGAGGGCAGTTGGTCCGTCACGCGCGGGTCGATCTGCGTGGCCACGTCCAAGGCCTTGGCCAAGCCTTTGAAGATCGCCTCCGCCGCATGATGCGGCTCCTCGCCGTACTCGAGCTTCACGTGCAGGTTGCAGCCCAGCGCGTTGCTGAACGCCCGGGCAAACTCCTTCACGAGGATGAGATTGAAATCGCGGACGAAAGCATTCGGTACCGACGCCTCGTAAACGAGGCAGGCCCGTCCACTCAGGTCGACCACCACCCGCGCCAACGCCTCATCCATCGGGAGCAGGAAGAACCCGTAACGGCGAATGCCGCGCTTGTCACCCAAGGCCTGACGGAAGGCGTCACCGAGCACCAAGCCGACATCCTCGACCGTGTGGTGATAATCCACCGCCACGTCGCCGCGGCAGCGCACCTCGAGGTCGAACAAGCCATGCTTCGCGAAGAGCGTCAGCATGTGATCGAAGAACGGGATCCCGGTGTCGATCGTCGACGCTCCCGTGCCGTCAACCGCGAGGGTCAACGAAATGTCGGTCTCCGCGGTCTTCCGCGTGAGGGTCAGTGAGCGTGTTTTTGCCATGCGAGAAGGACGTCGTCCACGGCCGCCATGTCCGCGTCCGTTCCCACGCTGATGCGGAGGAAGGAAGCGGTCAAGGGATGGTTCGGGAACGACCGGACCAGGATCCGACGGGCTCGGAGCGCCTCGTCCAACGAGCGAGCCACCGCCACACCGGTCTCGCCCCGGGCGTTGCGTGGCTCGACGAAAATGAAGTTCGCTTCCGATGGGTAGGCGAACCAACCCAGTCCCTCGGCCCAGGCCTGCCAGCAGCGGTCCCGGGTCGCCCGCACCCGAGCAATCAGGTCCGCGTAGTAGGCCGTGTCCTGAAGCGCCGCGATCGCGCCGACCTGCGACAGGCGGTTCACGTTGTAGCTATCCCGCACGCGGTCGAGGAAGCCGATCATCTCCGGATGCGCCAAGGCATAGCCCACGCGGAGACCAGCGAGCGCATGCGCCTTCGAAAGGGTCCGGACGATCACCAGACGGGGATGACGCGCCAGCAGCGAAACACCGTCGTGGCGGGCGAAGGGCGCGTAGGCTTCGTCGAGCACGAGCACCCCCGCGAACCGGGCGAGGACGTCCTCGATTTCCGCAGCGCTGAACCCCACGCCCGTCGGCGCATTCGGCGAAGTCAGGAAGAACGCGCGCGCGGGCGATGCCGCGATCTGCGCCACGGGTAGCCGCATGCTGCGGTCAAATGGGATCGTTTCCGATCGACCATCCTGGATCCCCACCAACACCGGATAGAGCGAATAGCTGGGGAACGTGAAACCCGTCGCCGCGCCACCACCACCGAAGCAACGCACCAGCAGATTGAGCACGTCGTCAGATCCGTTGCCGACCAGCACGTTCTCAGCCGTCAGGCCCTGCCCATGGTACGCCGCCACCGCCGCGCGAACCGCCACGCTCGAGGGATTCGGGTAAAGCCGCAGCCGCGCGCCACCCTCCGCCAACTCGCGCTGAATCGCCTCCGCGACGCGTGGGCTCGGGGGATAACCGGACTCATTCGTGTTGAGTTTGATCCAGCCCGACTCACCCGGCTGCTGGCCGGGAGTGTAGGCATGGAGCCGTGCGATGTGCGGCAGGACGAGGTCGGAAAGGGAGGACATGGGGGGACGCGATGCCAGCGCGCGACTCACTCGACGCGAACCGCCACCGAACGACCGTGCGCCGCGAGTTGCTCCATGGCCGCAAACGCCGCCACAACCGGTGCGGCCTTGCGCAGGCTGTTCAGGTCATACGCCAAGACGCTCGTCCGCCGCATGAAGTCTGCCACGCGCAGGCCGCTGAGGAAGCGCCCCGCCCCGCCGGTGGGCAGCACGTGGCTCGGACCCGCCGCGAAATCGCCCACGGCGGTCGGCGTGAAGTTGCCCTGCATGATCGCCCCCGCAGTCGTGATCGCACGCGTCAGCCGAACCTGCGCCGCCGGACGCACCAGCAGCTCCAGATGCTCCGGCGCGACCCGGTTGGCGACCATCACCGCCTCGTCCAACGAACGCACCACCACGGCGAGGAACCCGGCCTCCAGCACGGGACGGATCCGGTCGGCCCGCGGCAGGGTCTTGAGCTGGCGCTCTACCTCCGCCGCGATGCGGGTGATGACGCGACGAGACGTGGCTACAAGATAGATCTTTTCCCGGCCGCTGCCGTGTTCCGCCTGCGCGAGGAGGTCCGCGGCCGCATAGCGCGGAACCGCGCTCTCGTCGGCGATCACCATGACCTCGCTGGGACCCGGAAGAGAATCGACGCCGACCGTCCCAAAGACTTGGCGCTTCGCCTCGCAGACGTACGCGTTGCCTGGTCCAAAGACCTTGTCGACCGGACGGATCGTGGCCGTGCCGTAAGCCATGGCCCCGACCGCCTGCACCCCACCGATGCGATAAACCTCCTTCACCCCGGCAAGCGCGAGCGCCCCGAGCAAGTGCGACGAGACCTCGCCCTCGGCATTGGAAGGCGTGAAAGCGGCGATCTCCGGACAACCCGCGATCTTCGCCAGCGTGACGGTCATCAACACCGTCGACACCAACGGCACCTGTCCCCCGGGGACGTACACCCCGACCCTCTGCAGCGGAAAGTGCCGCTCACCGACGCGCGCGCCATGCGGGTTGCGCGCCATCCAACCCTTCGGTAGGCTCCGGCGGTTGAACGCCAGCACGGCCGCGAGCGCCGCGCGGATCGCGCGCCGTTCGGCCACCGGCAAGCCGGATGCCGCGGCCTTCAACTCGGCTTCCGAAACCCGGAAGCGGCGTGGAGTCAGACGGGCCCGGTCAAACTTCGCCACGTACTCCACCACGGCCGCATCCCCGCGCTGACGGACGTCCGCGAGGATCGCCGCCACCGAAGCGGAAACGGCAGCGGACGCCGACGCTGAATCGGCGAAAGCCCGCAGCTGCGAAGCAAAGGTACGGTCGTTGAAGGAAAGAAGGCGCACGGGAAGTCGGGATGCGGAAGCACCCCGAGCCAAGCGGACCGCACGGAACGCGGCAACGACGAACGCGCGCGCTTACTCCCACTCGATCGTCGCAGGCGGCTTGGAACTGATGTCCAGCACCACACGCGACACCCCCCGCACCTCGTTGGTGATGCGAGAGGAAATCTTCTGCAGCAGATCGTAGGGCAGCCGGCTCCAATCCGCCGTCATGGCATCACGCGACTCGACGATGCGCAGGCCGATGACGTCGGCGTAGTTCCGCTCATCACCGATCACCCCAACGGACTTTACGGGAAGGTAGACCGCGAACGACTGCCAGACCTTCCAGTACCATTCGCTGGCCATCATCTCCTCCTGCACGATCGCATCCGCCTCGCGCAGCACGTCGAGGCGCTCGCGAGTGATGTCGCCCACCACGCGCACCCCCAGACCCGGCCCGGGGAACGGCTGGCGCCACACCACCTCGCGCGGCAAACCGAGGGCGGATCCGACGGCGCGGACCTCGTCCTTGAACAATTCGCGCAGCGGCTCGAGCAGCTTGAGCTTCATGCGCTCCGGAAGTCCCCCGACATTGTGATGGGACTTGATCAAGGCGGCGGGATTGCCGGCGATGGCGACGGATTCAATCACATCCGGGTAGAGCGTACCCTGGGCGAGGAACTCAGCCTCACCCACGCTGCGCAACGACCGTTCAAAGACCTCCACGAAGGTGTTACCGATGATCTTGCGCTTGCGCTCAGGATCAGTGACCCCCTTGAGCCGACGCAGGAAGAGGGCCGACGCGTCGACCACCCTCACATCGATGCGAAAGTGTTTCCGGTAGAGCTCCTCGACCACGGCGCGCTCGCCCTTCCGCAGGAGACCATTGTCGACAAACACGCAGGTGAGCCGGCGCCCGATCGCCTGGTGGATCAGCGCGGCGGCCACCGATGAATCGACCCCGCCGGAGAGACCGAGCAGCACGCGGGACTTCCCAACGGTCGTGCGAATGTTGGCGACGGCATGCTTGATGAAATCCTTGGTCGTCCAGTCCTGACGAGCGCCACACACCCCGACGAGGAAGTTGCGGAGCACGTCGACCCCACGCTCGGAGTGCGAGACCTCCGGATGAAACTGGATGCCGAAGAAACTGCGGCGACGGTCCTCAATGGCGGCGAACGGTGAATTCTCGGTCGTGCCGATGGCGACGAATCCAGGCGGCAGCGCGGTGAGCTTGTCGCCGTGGGAATTCCAGACGGTGAGTTGCCGGGGCAGCTTCGCGAACAGACGGCCCGGGCGCTGGATCCGCAGCGTGCCATTGCCGTACTCGCGGCGCTCGCCGCGCGCGACCGTACCGCCGAGCAAGCGGCCCATGAGTTGGATCCCGTAGCAGATACCCAGCACCGGGACCCCCAGATCGAAGATCGCACGGTCGGGCATCGGCGCTCCCTTGGCGAACACGCTGCTCGGCCCGCCGGAGAGGATGATGCCGATGACCCCATCGGCCTTGAGGGTGGCGGCGGAGGTGCCGAACGGATAGATCTTGGAGTAGACGTTGCACTCCCGGATGCGGCGCGCGATGACCTGCGTGTACTGGGATCCGAAATCGAGGACGGCGATCGTCTGGTTCATGGGGCGAGGAGCGGTGCTAACAAACGAGTGACCCGAGTGGCGGGAGAGGCAAGCGCCTAGAAACGCAAGCGCCCCTGTGATTTACCGCACAACGGGCAATGGGCGGTTTCCGCGCCGGGCGCGCCCTCGTAGGGCCGCTGGCAGCGCGGGCAGAAAAACGCGTGCCGACGGCCTGGGCGGGATAATCGCCGCGGACGGATGCGATCGTAGTACACCCAGAGCCCCAGGTACAGGAGGCCGACCGCGAGGCAGTAAGCGACGGCGGCATGGGTGAAATCGAGCACGGGAACAAAACATGGAGGGCACCGCGCTCCGGCTCAAGTCGGCTCGCGGCGCCCGGTGGGAACAAAAAGCGCCGAACCGAAGTTCGGCGCTGTGCCGGAAACGTCCGATCTGAAGGAGACCGGGCCCGCTTAGGCGGAGGCCGCCGGGGCAGCCTCGGCGTCGGCGTTCGCCTTGGCCGGCTTGGCGGCCTTGCGACCCTTGGACTTCTTGTAGCCCACGTCGTCGGCCTTGATGAACTCGATTAGCGCCATCTCGGCGGCATCGCCGCGGCGCTGCTCGCTCAGCTTGTAGATGCGGGTGTAGCCGCCCGGACGGTTGGCGAACTCCTTGCACTTCTCATCGAAGAGCGCGGTGATCGCAGCCTCGTCACGGACATCGCGGAGGGCGAGACGACGGAGATGCAGCTTGTCCTTCTTTTCGGTGGCGACCGCGGCCTTCTTGGCCTTGGTGATGACCTTCTCGACGAACGGACGAAGCGCCTTGGCCTTCGTGAGCGTGGTCTTGATCCGGCCGTGCTCGATCAGCGAGGCCGCGAGATTGGAGAGCATGGCGGCGCGGTGTTCCCGCGTGACGCCGAGCGATGCATGATGCTTATTATGACGCATGGGTGTGGTGTTTTGATCGGTCCCCGATCGGCAACCCGGTCGCAGCGTTGGGCGGCAGCGGGCGGCGCGAGGGCCGGAAAGTTAGGATGAGCCCACCGCGCCGGCCATCGGGAAGACGACCGGGCGGCGTGCGAAGGTTCAGGACTCCTTCTTGGTATCGAGGAGACGCTCGTCGAACTTCATGCCGAGCGACAGGCCCAGCGCTTCGAGCTTCTCCTTGATCTCGTTGAGCGACTTCTTGCCGAAGTTGCGGTACTTGAGCATCTCCTGCTCCGTCTTCATGGCGAGTTCGCCGACGGTGGTGATGTTCGCGTTGTTCAAGCAATTCGCCGCGCGGACGGAGAGCTCGATTTCGTTGACCGACATGTTGAGGAGCTTGCGGAGCTTGTTCTGCTCCTCGCTGACCTCGGACTGCTGGTTCTCGAACTCGTAGGCCTCGTCGCTGACGCGATCGAAGACATCGAGGTGGTGCTTGAGGATGGAGGCGGACTGCTTGAGTGCCTCATCGGGGGCGATGCGGCCATCCGTCCAGACCTCGAGGATCAGCTTGTCGTAATCGGTGATCTGGCCGACGCGGGTATTCTCGACCGCGTACTTGACCAGCTTGACGGGCGAGAAGAGGGAATCGATCGGAATGACGCCGATCGCCTGGTCTTCCTTCTTGTTCTGTTCACCCGGGTAGTAGCCACGGCCGGTCTTGATCTCAATTTCCGCCGAGAAGGCGCGGGACTTATCGAGCGTGCAGATCACCTGGCCGGGATTGACGATGGTGATGTTCGAATCGGCCTGGATGTCGGCCGCCGTGACCGGACCATCGCGGTTGACCTTGATCTGGAGGGTGATCGGTTCGCGCTTCTGCGAGACGATGAGCACCTTCTTGAGATTGAGGACGATGTCGGTGACATCCTCGACGACGCCATCGACGCTCTGGAACTCGTGGTTCACGCCGTCGATGCGGATGGAGGAGATGGCGGAGCCCTCGATGGAGCTCAGCAGGACGCGGCGGAGAGAGTTACCGACGGTGTGTCCGTAGCCGGCTTCGAACGGCTCGGCGATGAACTTGGCATAGGTGGCGGTGGCGCCTTCCTCGACTTTGGTGAGCTTGTTCGGGAGTTCGAACTTTCCGAGGCGTTTGGGCATGGCGGGGAGCGGATGAGGGATGGAGGTTGGTCCGGTCGGAGGCGGCCTGGCGGCGGCGAGGCGTGGAAGGCGCCCTTTGACCGGGACCAGGTTAGAAGCGCGAGTAGAACTCGACGATCAACTGCTCGTTGATCGTGGGATCCATCTCTTCGCGCGTGGGCAGACGATTGACGACTGCCTTGAAGTTCTCGGCGTTGAGCGTGAGCCAGCCGGGGACGTTGCGCATCCGGTTCTCCTCGAGATTGCGGGTCGCGATCTGGCGGGAGCTCGGCGTGTTCTTGATCTCGATTTCCTCGCCGGCACGGACGTTGTAGCTCGCGATGTCGACCTTGTGGCCATTCACACGGACGTGGCCGTGGTTGACCATCTGGCGGGCGGCAGCGCGGCTCTTGGCGAATCCGAGCAGATAGACCACGCTATCGAGGCGGGTCTCAAGCAACTGCAGGAAACGCTCGCCGGTGACGCCGCGCTCGCTCTTGGCGATCTCGAAGACGCGACGGAACTGGCGCTCGAGCAGACCGTAGATGTAACGGAGCTTCTGCTTCTCGTTCAGACCGACGGCGTACTCGGAGAGCTTGCGGCGGTTTTTCGGGCCGTGCTGGCCGGGGGGGAAAGGACGACGCTCGTACGCCTTGGTCGCGCCGAAAATCGGCTGACCGAAACGACGACTCATGCGGGTGGTAGGACCTGTGTAGCGGGCCATGATGTACCTTGGCTTTTAAAGGATGGAAAGGAGGGTGGAGACCGCTCGCTTAGACGCGGCGGCGCTTGCGCGGACGGCAGCCATTGTGCGGGATCGGCGTCACGTCGACAATCGACGTGATCTCGAGCCCGATGGCCTGGAGGGCGCGGACGGCGCTGTCACGTCCGAGGCCGGGGCCGGAGACGCGGATGACGACATCCTTGAGACCATGGGACATCGCGTTGCGCGCGGCATCCTGAGCGACGACCTGGGCGGCGTAGGCGGTGGACTTGCGGGAACCGCGGAAGTTGCACTTGCCGGCGCTCGACCAAGCGATCACCTGACCCTTGAGGTCGGTGATGGACACGATCGTGTTGTTGAAGGAGGCGAGGACGTTGACGAAGCCCGTGGTGACGTTCTTCGAGCCCTTGGCCTTACGGATCTTGATCGCTCCCAGCTCCTCCTTGAGGAGCTCCTCAGCGGTCGGCTGACGGGCGACTCCGCCCACCAGTTCAACCGGCTTGGCAGGGGCGGCAGCCGCGCCCTCTGCCGCGGGAGCGGCAGCCGGGGCAGCGGCGTCGGCTGCCGGAGCAGCGGACTTCGCGCCCTTGGCGGGCTTCTTTTCGGCGGGAGCAGCACCCTCGGGGGCAGCAGCCGGCTTGGGGGACTTCTCCTTGGCGGGACCTGACTTTTCTTCGGCCATGACGGTAAATTATTCCTTGGCTTTGGTGACACCCACGGTCTTGCGCGGACCCTTGCGAGTACGGGCATTCGTGCTGGTGCGCTGGCCGCGCACCGGGAGGCTGCGGCGATGGCGAATGCCGCGATAGCAATTGATCGCCTGCAGGCGCTTCAAGTTCGCCGCGAGCTCGCGACGAAGATCACCCTCCACCACCCACTTGTGCTCGGTGATGATGTTGAGGATCTTGTTCAGATGCTCCTCGGTCAGCTCCTGCGCACGCAGGTTCGGATCGATCCCTGCTTCCTGCAGGATCTGATCAGCGCGCACCGGACCGATGCCGTAGATGTAACGGAGCGAGTAAGAAACTTTCTTCTTCGCGGGGATTTCAACGCCGAGGAGACGAGGCATGATGGACTGGGTTGTTAGTGTGTGAGAGGGATGGAAACGAAACGAAAAAGGGAATGGGCGGCACGACTCAAGCGGCGTGCAGCGGAAACAAGGAGGTCGTCGGCCGCGTGAGGATTTCAGGGCCAGCTTCTGTCGTGAGCACGGTGTGTTCGAAATGGGCGGAGGCAGCGCCATCTGCAGTCACCACCGTCCAACCATCCGCGAGGATCTTGGTGCGGTAACCGCCGAGGTTCACCATCGGCTCAATCGCAAGCGTCATTCCGGGGAGGATCCGGTCGCGCACTTCGCGGCCGAAATTCGGGATCTGCGGCTCCTCGTGCATCGCGAGGCCGACCCCATGGCCGACCATGTCGCGCACCACGCTGAAACCGTTGGCCTCCACGTGACGCTGCACCGCCTGCGAGATGTCTAAGATCCGGTTCCCTACCCTCGCCTGCTCGATCGCAAGGCGAAGAGACTGTTCGGTGACAGCGAGGAGCTGCTGGATCTTCGGGGACACGGTGCCCACCGCGTAGGTGGCGGCGTTGTCCCCGACCACCCCGTTGTAGCTCACGACCACATCGATCGCCACGACGTCGCCGTCGCGCAGGATGCGGCGGAACGAAGGGATGCCATGCACCACTTCCTCGTTCACCGAGATACAGGTATGCGCCGGATAGCGCCGAGAGCCCACTTGGTAGCCGTAGCAGGCGCTCTTCGCGCCACGCTTCGCGATCGCATCGCGACCCGCCTCCTCCAGATCTTGCGTACTGATTCCAGGCCGGACGAGCGCTCGAAGTTCCTGCAGCACATCGGCCGCAATCGCGCATGCTTCACGCATCCGCGCAATCTGACGCTCATTCTTGATCGGGATCATCGCGAGGGAGAACCAACAAGGGAAACCAGCGGAACTCCCATGCGACGGTAATGCCCGGCGACATCGCTCCCGGAGGCGCGATCATCACCGAGGAGAATGGCTTCGAGCGCTTCATCGCGCGCCGCCAACCATTCATCAAGGATCATTGCCTGGAGCAACGTAGCCGGGAATCCCTGCAACAGGAAACCCGCATCGGGTTTACGCGACCAAAACCAGCGCCGCATGGCGGCGACCGGATCCCCCTTGCCGACCGACGGGCCGGCGGGAGCGGATCGCGAAATCCCCGGACTCATCAGCGAGACCGGAGAGACGTGCTCAATAAAATTCAAAGAACGGAGACAGGAATCGTGGTCCAAGAGAAACGAGCCAAGGACCACTAGTTTGGACTTGGCGCCGAACTCCGAAACCACGAGGGGGTCAGAACCTAGGCGCACGTCCAGCCGAGTAAAGCCTAATTTCCCATGAACTGACGGTAGGCCCAAATCGCCAAACCGAGCAGGAACAAGCCAGCCAAGGGAAGAACCAACTTCATGACGGAATCGGAACTCAGCGCTTCCGAGGTCGGACTCTGCATGCCAGGGCTGCGGGCCCGGATGCGACCCTTCTTCAGGAAGCCGTCGTAGTGCCGCTGAAGCAGGAACGTCTCAATCTGCCGCATGGTGTCGAGGACGACACCCACGGTGATCAGCATGCCCGTGCCGCCGAAGAAGATCGCAATACGCTGCGGGACATTCAGTTCGAACAGCAGGACGTCGGGCATGACCGCGATCACGGTCAGGAAGATCGCACCAGCCAGCGTCAGCCGGGTCATGATGAAGTCGAGAAACTGCGCCGTCGGATCACCCGGGCGAACGCCAGGGATGTAGCCGCCGTATTTCTTCAAATCATCGGCGATCTGGATCGGCTTGAACATCACGGAGACCCAGAAATAGCTAAAGAAAAGGATCAGGAAGACCATGATCGTGTAATACGACCAGTGTCCGCGAAGCAGGTTGTTGGAGAACTCGACCATCCACTTCCAGTTCATCGCTGCGCCGAGCTGTGCGAAGATCTGCTGGGGAAAGAGGAGGATAGCGCTGGCGAAAATGACCGGCATCACCCCCGAGTAGTTGACCTTGAGCGGAAGGAAGGAGCTCTGGCCGCCCATGACCTTGTTGCCCACGACGCGCTTGGCGTACTGCACGGGGATCTTCCTCTGACCCTGCACCACCATGATGATGCCCATGGTGACCGTGATGAACAGACCGACCATGATGATCGCCTGCGGCAAGCCGAGGCGGGCCACGCCCACCGGGGCAAAGAAGAGCTGGTACGTCGCCGCGGCAGCGCCCGGGATGTCAGCCAAGATACCAACCGTGATCAGCAGGGAAACGCCGTTGCCGATACCGCGCTGGGTGATCTGTTCGCCGAGCCACATCAGCATCAGCGTACCCGCCGTCATGAAGATGACGGAGGTGACAAGGAACCATCCCTGATCGACGATCACGATCGAACCGTACTGGTTGATGTCGTACCCCGGGAAGAGACGGCCAGGATTCTCAAGCGCCAGGATCAGCAGCGTGCCCTGAATCAAACAGATGAGAACGGTGGCGTACCGCGTGTACTGGGTCAGCTTCTGACGACCTACGTCGCCCTCTTGCTGGAGACGGCTGAGGCTCGGAATCACCGCGGTCATCAACTGGAAGATGATGGACGCGCTGATATACGGCATGATGCCGAGAGCGAAGACCGCGCCCTTCACGAGCGCGCCACCCGTGAACATATTGTACAGACCGACGAGGGCGCTCGCTCCGCCCGCCGTTTGGTCGGCGAAGAAAGTCTGCAGTGGCTTCGGATCGAGGCCCGGCAGAGGAATGTGCGCGCCCACGCGCGCCACGAAGAGCAGCGCCAGCGTGTAGAAGATACGGGAGCGCAGCTCCGGAATCTTCAGGGAGTTGGTGAAGGCGGAAAACACGGGTGAGGAAACAGGGACCGAAGTTCGAAGAGCCGGACAAACCCGCGGGGCGACGGCGAATACCGAAGCCCCCGAGACGGTGCCGTCGACGTCAGGCGACGATCGCCTGGCCGCCAGCGGCCTCGATCTTCGCCTTGGCGGACGCGGAGAACTTGGCGGCCGAGACGCGGAGCGCGCGCTTCAGTTCGCCGTCACCGAGGACCTTGACGGAGGACTCGCCGGCACGGATCAGACCGTGGTCGGCAAGAACCTTCGCGTTGACCTCGGATACGCTTTCCGAGAGGCCGGCGAGCGCGCCGACGTTGACCACGGCGATTTCGGTGCGGAACGCCGCTTGATTGAAGCCGCGATGCGGGAGCTTACGGTAGAGGGGCATCTGGCCGCCCTCGAATCCGGGACGGATGCTGCCACCAGAGCGGGCCGTCTGGCCCTTGCCACCGCGGCCCGAAGTCTTGCCATGGCCGCTGCCTTCGCCACAGCCCACGCGCTTGCGGCGATGGACGGCACCCGGGACGTTCTTGAGTTCGTGAAGTTTCATAGGATTCCTAGTTGGGTCGCCGCGCCGAACAAAGGAGTCGGCGCGACTCGGAGTGAGAAGAATGATGCAGTGACTTAGGCCTTGCGCACCGCGGCGATGTCCTCGGAGAGGCGCAGCTGCCGCAGAGCCGCGATGGTCGCGTTGACCACCGCAATGTGGTTGTTCGAGCCCATCGACTTGGTGAGGACGTTCTTCACGCCCGCCGCCTCGAGCACCGCACGAACGCCGCCGCCGGCGATCAGACCGGTACCGGTGGACGCCGGCTTGAGGAGGACCTTGCCACCATCAAACACGCCAAAGACCTCGTGCGGAATGGTGTCGCCCTTGATCTTCACGGTGATGAGACGCTTTTTGGCGTGCTCCGTGCTCTTGCGGATCGCATCGGGGACCTCATTGGCCTTGCCGAGACCGACGCCGATCTTCCCCTTCCCGTCACCGACGACGGCGAGGGCGGAGAAGCTGAAGCGACGGCCGCCCTTGACGACCTTGGCGCAGCGATTGATGAAGACGACCTTTTCGATCATCTCCGGACCGTCGGACTTGGCGGGCGCATCGCGACGCGGACCGCGACTGTCACGGCCGCCAGGGCCACGACGACCACCGCCGGGGCCACCGGGGCCGCCGAAAGAGCGGGGCTTGGGAGCGGCGGCGCGGGTTTCAGTGCCGCTGTCGGCCACGGGGGAAGGAACAGATTCAGTGCTCATGGGCAACAGCGGTTAAAAGACCAGACCACCCTCACGGGCGGCTTCGGCAAAGCTCTTCACCTTGCCATGATAACGGGCGCCACTGCGGTCGAAGACCACGGTGCTGACACCGGCCGACTTCGCCTTGGCGACGAAGGCCTCGCCAAGGCGCTTGGCGCCGGCGAGATTGGCCTTGAGGCCCTCCTTGCGGAGAGCCGGATCGAGGCTCGAGATAAACACGAGCGTGGAGCCCGCGGCATCGTCGATGGCCTGGGCGTAGATGTGTTTGGTGCTGAACTTGACGCTCAGGCGCGGCCGGGCGGCAGTGCCCACCACCTTCTTGCGGATGCGCCAGCGGCGCTTTTGCAGCAGGTCGGCCTTCTTGATAGTATTCATGAAGTAATTCCCTCGAATGCAGGTTACGACGGGCCTTAGGCGACCGTCTTGCCTTCCTTGCGGCGAACGCGCTCGCCGACGATACGGACACCCTTGCCCTTGTAAGGCTCCGGCGGATAATAGCTGCGAATCTCGGCGGTCACGGCACCGACGAGCTGCTTGTCAACGCCCTCAACCTTGAGCTTCGTCTGATCGGTGACGGTGACCTTGATGCCCTCCGGAATGTCGAAGAGGATCGGATGCGAATAACCGAGCGCCAAGTCGAGCTGCTTGCCCTTGAGCACGGCCTTGAAGCCGACGCCCTGGATCTCCAGCTCCTTGATGTAACCATCGGTCACACCCTTGACCATGCCAGCGACCACGGAACGCGCGGTACCGTACATCGCTCGCGAAAAACGCGTCTCTTCGGTGGGAGCGAACGTGACCTTCTTGTCGGCGACGTCGATCTTCACCACCGGGGCGAAGGTCTTCTGGACCTTGCCCTTCGGGCCCTCGACGAGAACGGAATTGTTCGCCGGGTTCACGGCGACCTTCACCTTCTCGGGAATGACAACGGGCTGCTTTCCAATGCGGCTCATGAGTAGATCTCCTTGGGTTACCAGACGGTGCACACGAGCTCTCCGCCAACCTTGTGGCGAAGGCAGTTCTGGTTGTTCATCAGGCCGCGCGAAGTCGAAAGGATGCTGATCCCGAGACCATTGAGGACGCGCGGAATCTCCTGGTATCCGCAGTAAAGGCGGCGACCCGGGGTCGACACGCGCTTCACTTGGGTGATGGCGGGCGTCTCATTCACGTACTTAAGCTTCACGACGAGGGTCTTGTGACCGCGCTCATCGGTGCCGTGGGAGAAGTCGGTGATGAAGCCGTCTTCCTTGAGGATGGCCGCGATGGCCTCCTTCATCTGGGAATGGGGCGAGGCGGTCTCCGCCTGTCGCGCAAGCGACGCGTTCCGAAGACGCGTCAAGAAATCGCTGATGGGATCAGTCATGGTAGTGGATGCTGCTTGGGTGAATCCGACGGGTCATATCCCGGGCACCGGAGGTGCACGCACTCCCGTCGGGGGATGAAATTACCAGGAGGACTTGGTCACGCCCGGAATCTTGCCGGCGAGGGCGAGCTCGCGGAACTGGATACGTGAGACGCCGAACTTGCCGATGTACGCGCGCGGACGACCGCTCATGGAGCAGCGATTGCGGATGCGGACGGCGGAGGAGTTGCGGGGAAGCTTTTGTAGCTTCTTCTGCGCGGCGAAGAACTCCTCGTCGGTGGTCGCCGGGTTGGCGAGCAGGGCCTTGAGTTCGGCGCGCTTGGCGGCGAACTTCGCCGTGAGCTTCTTGCGCTTGTCGTTGCGCTGAATGGCGGATGTCTTGGGCATGGCGTGAGTCTTAGGATCAGGCGGCCGATTTCTGGTTCTCGGAGCGACGGAACGGCATGCCGATCAGACGGAGCAGTTCGCGGCCCTCGTCATCCGACTTAGCCGTGGTGACGATCGTGATGTCGAGACCCATGGTCTTCTTGACGTTCTCGACGGTGATTTCCGGGAAGATGGTGAAATCGGTGACGCCCAGGTTGTAATTACCCTGGCCATCGAGTTTCGGCGAGACACCGCGGAAGTCGCGGATCGTCGGAATCGCCACCGCCAGCAGGCGATAGAGGAATTCCCACATGTTGTTGCCGCGAAGGGTCACATGCGCACCGACCACCTGGCCGGCACGGAGCTTGAAATTGGCGATCGCCTTGCGCGACTTGGCGAGCACGGGCTTCTGGCCGGCGATGAGGCCGAGATCGCGAGCGATGTCGGCGATCTGGTTCTTGTCAGCTTCAGAATCGATGCCGGTGTTGATCACGATCTTCGTGATGCGCGGCACCTGGTGCACATTCTTATAGCCACGCAGCTTCGTCAGCTCAGGGACGACCTGCTCGGCATACAGTTTCTTGAGGGCGGGTACGGTACTCATGGATGAAGCCCCGGGTTTCCAAGCCGGTGGCAGAGGGAGTTCGTTAAGGGAGGAAAAAGGAAAACGTTCTCATTGTCCCGTTGCCGAGGCAAGGGAGAACGCAAAGGGAGTTAGGCCGTTGCGGCAGCCTTGGCCGGACGGCGCTTGCTCGCGTCGTAACGGCTCTTCAGCTGCAGGTTGGACACGTGGATGGAGCCTTCGCGCTCGGCGATGGTGCCGTTCGGATGCTCCTGGGACTTCTTGAGATGCCGCTTGATCATGGCGACACCCTCGACACGGGCGCGTTGCGAGCCGGCGAGGATCTCGAGAATCTTACCGGACTTGCCACGGTGGGCGCCGGCGAGGACGACGACTTCGTCGCCGCGTTTGATATGGAATGTCTGCATGGTCGGCTCCTTTACAGCACCTCGGGGGCGAGCGAGATGATCTTCATGAAATTCTTGGCGCGCAGCTCGCGGGCGACGGGCCCGAAGATGCGGGTGCCGCGCGGATTGCCGTCGGCACCGATGATAACGATGGCGTTGGCGTCGAAGCGCAGGTAACTGCCATCGGCGCGACGCACCGGGGCGCGCGTGCGGACGACGACGGCCTTGGCGACCTCGCCCTTCTTCACGGTGGCATCGGTGGTGCTCTCCTTGATGTGGACCGTGACGATATCGCCGACTCCGGCGGTGTCGGTGTTCTGGCCCTTGCGGGAAATGAAGGCGGCCTTGCGGGCGCCGGTGTTATCGGCGACCTCGACGATGGAACGAAGCTGGATCATGGGTTTCCTTTCAGTCTGCGACGGGTGGTCGGGAGCGCGGGCTTAGGCCTGCGTCGACGCCTTCGGCGCGGTGGTCTTGGTGGGAACGGCCGCAGCGACATCGGTCTCGCTGATGGCAACGGCGTCGGACGTGATGGCCCGCTCAACGATGCGGACAATGCGCCAGCGCTTCAGACGGCTGAGGGGACGGGTCTCCATGACCTCGACCTTGTCGCCCGTCTTGGTCTCGTTCTTCTCGTCGTGGACGTGAAGGACGGTCTGGCGATTGATGACCTTGTGGTAACGCGGATGCGGCGTCTTGTAAGGAATCGTGACCTTGACCGACTTGTCGCCGGAGCGGGTGGTGACGAAACCGGTAAGGGTCTTGCGGGTGTTGCGCGTGGACATGGCGGTTAGGCGGCTTTGACGGATTTCTTCGCGGTCGCCCCGGTCAGGAGGCGGGCAATGTCCTTGCGCAGCGCACGCAGCTCGTGGGTCTTCTCGACCTGGCCGGTGTGCTTGCGGAGACGGAGTTGGAGGAGACGCTCGCGGGCCTCGCGGACCTTGGTGTCGATCTCGGCGGGCGTCAGTTCACGGATTTCTTTGGAAGTCATGGCAGTCGGTGGTGTCGGGTTTAGCCCGGAGGTTAGGCTGCGGAACCGGCGCGCACGATGAAGCGGCAGCGGAACGGCAGTTTGGCGTCGGCGAGGCGGAAAGCCTCCTTCGCGATCGAAGTCGGAACGCCGGAGAGCTCGAAGAGCACCGCGCCGGGCTTGATCACCGCGACGTAGAATTCGACGGGGCCTTTGCCCTGACCCATGCGGGTCTCCGCCGGCTTCTTCGTCACAGGCTTGTGCGGGAAGATGCGAATCCAGAGCTTGCCCTTGCGCTTGAGGTGGCGGGAGATCGTGACGCGGGCGGCCTCGATCTGCTGGCCCGTCATCGGGCCACGGGAGAGAGACTGAAGACCAAACTCGCCGAAGGCCAGGGTGTTGCCACGCTTGGCATTGCCGGCGCGCGAGCCCTTCTGGGACTTGCGGAACTTGGTGCGGGAGGGTGCGAGAGCCATGGGAGATATCCGGAGTTTTGAAGTTCGGTCCCGCCGCAGGAACGCGGCGGGGGAAGAACCAGCTTAGGCGTTGGCGTCAGCTTCCTTTTTGCAGATCCAGCACTTCACGCCGATCTTGCCGTACACGGTCTGGGCCTCGGAGAAGCCATAGTCGATGTGCTCGCGGAGCGTGTGCAGCGGCACGCGGCCCTTGCGCTGCCACTCGCGACGAGCGATGTCCGCACCGCCGAGACGGCCGGAGCACTGAATACGAATACCCTCGGCACCAAGCGCCATGGACATTTCCACGGCCTTCTTCATGGCGCGACGGAACGCGATGCGGCGCTCGAGTTGGAGGGCGACGTTCTCAGCGACGAGCTGAGCCTCGATCTCGGGCTTCTTGACCTCCTGGATGTCGAGGAGGATCTCCTTGCCCGTGAGCTTGGCGAGCTCGTCCTTGATCTTCTCGACCTCCTGACCCTTGCGGCCGATCACCACGCCCGGACGGGCGGTGTAAATCTTGACGCGCACGCGGTTGGAGGCGCGCTCGATGAAGATGCGCGGCACCGAGGCCTGCTTGAGCTTCTCCATCAGCTTCTCGCGGATGATCTGGTCCTCGAGGAGGAGCTTCGGGAAATCCTTCTTGGTGGCGAACCAGCGGGACTGCCAGTTCCGGCGAACGGCAAGACGGAAACCGGTGGGATTGGTCTTTTGGCCCATGGAAAGGATTAGTTGGAGTTGCCGTCCGTCAGGACGATCGTGATGTGGGACATCTTCTTCCGGCGGGGCATGGCAGTACCACGCGCACCGGCCTTGAAGCGCTTGAGCACCGGACCCTGGTCCACGATGGCGGACTTCACGGTCAGCGCGTCAGCCGAGACGTTGTTGTTGTTCTCGGCGTTTGCGATGGCGCTCTTCAGCGTCTTGGCGATGAGCTGCGCGCTCTTCCGCGGGATGATCCCGAGAAGATCGACGGCATCGGGGGCCTTGCGGCCCTGAATCGTACGGGCCACCTCGCGCACCTTCTTCGGTGACATGCGAGCGTAGCGGGTGATGGCTTGGACTTCCATGGTTGCTTGAGGGATTCCCCGTGAGGGGCGACAGCAGCGGCACCGGAACGGTGACCACCCTGCCCTTTTTTGATGGGATGATACGGGTCGGTAAGGACGATGAGGAAAAGGACAGCCGGAACGGGATCAGACTTCCTTGCGGGTCATACCGCCGTGCGACTTGAAGATGCGCGTCGGGGCGAACTCGCCGAGCTTATGACCAACCATATTCTCGGTCACGTAAACGGCGACGAAAGCCTTGCCGTTATGGACGTTGAACGTGAGCCCGATGAAGTCGGGCGTGATGGTCGAACGGCGGGACCACGTCTGGATGGGCTTCTTCGTGCCGCCAGACTTGGACGCCTTCTCGATCTTCTCGAGCAGGTGGTAGTCGACGAAAAAGCCTTTTTTGATGGAGCGGGCCATGATGGAAAAGAGCGATTACTTCCGGTTGCGGGGCGGACGGCCGTTGTGACGGACGAGGATCTGACTGCTGGAGGTCTTGGAGCGACGACGCGTCGGGAAGCCCTTGGCGAGCTGACCCCACGGGGACACCAGCTGCTGGCGACCACCACCACCCTTGGACTTACCCTGACCACCACCGTTCGGGTGGTCGACCGGGTTCATCGCCATACCGCGCACGCGCGGGCGGCGACCGAGCCAACGGTTGCGACCGGCCTTGCCGAGCGACTCATTGGCGTGATCTCCATTGCCCACCGCACCGATCGTGGCACGGCAATTCGGGCTGAGGAGACGGATTTCACCGGAAGGCATCTTCAACTGCGCGACGCCATTCTCGACCGCCACGAGGACGATGGAGGTGCCGGCGGTGCGGGCCAGCTTTGCTCCACGACCCGGCACCAGCTCCACGCAGTGCAGCGCGGTGGACGGCGGGATCAGGCTCAGCGGGAAGTTGTTTCCGACGAGGAAGTCATTCGTCGTCGCCTTGTTGGAGGTGACGATGGTGGTTCCGACCTCAAGGCCCTTCGGGGCGATGATGTAGCGCTTCTCGGCCGAGGCGTCCTGGTACTGGACCAAGGCGATGTGGGCCGTGCGATTGGGATCGTACTCGAGCGCGATCACCTTCGCCGGCACGTCGAGCTTGTCGGCGCGCTTGAAGTCGATGATGCGATAGAGCTGCTTGTGACCGCCGCCGCGGCGACGCGACGTGACGCGACCATAGACGTTGCGCCCGCCGGTCTTCGGCTTCGGCTCGGTCAGGGCGCGCTCGGGGCGCTTCTTGCTCAGGCCCGTGGGGCTGTTGAGCAGCGTGAAGCGCTGGGCGGGGGTCAGGGGACGAAAAGGTTTCAGAGCCATGGTGGTATTCTCCGGTGTTCGGCGAGCGCGCTTAGACGAGCTCGATCTTGTCGCCGGCCTTGAGGGTCACGATCGCCTTCTTGTAGTCGGAGGTCGTGCTCGGGCGGCCGGTGCGGCTGCGCTTGTTCTTGCCGCGGTAATTCTGGACGTTCACGCGCGTCACCTTGACCTTGAACGTCTGCTCGACGGCTTGGCGCACGGCGCCCTTGGTCGCGTTGGGGGCGACCTCGAACGTGTACTGTCCGAGATCCGCCGAGGCCTGGGTCGCCTTCTCGGTCAGACGAAGGAGTTTGAGAGTCTGGAGGGCGTTCATCTTAGTTCTGAGCTCCGTTGACGCGGGCGAGGATGGCCTTGAGGGCGGCCGAGCTAACGATGATCTTCTTGTACTGCGCGAGATCCAGCGCGTTCAGCTTCGCGGCCTCCTGAAGGGAGACGCGGGCGAGATTGCGGGCCGCCCGGGCGGTTTCAGCCGAGAACGGAGCGTCGACGAGGAGCAGTTTGCCCTTCGGCTCGATGCGATTGACGATGGTGTTCACCTGACGCGTCTTCGCCTGCGGCAGGGCCACGGACTCGATGACGACGAGTTCGCCGGCCGAGGCGCGATCGAACAGCGCGCGGCTGAACGCGAGTGAACTGACCTTGTGGTTGATCTTCTTCGAGAAGTCGCGCGGACGCGGGCCGAAGACAACGCCACCGCCGACCCAAAGGGGCGAGCGAATGGAGCCGGCACGGGCGCGACCGGTGCCCTTCTGGCGCCACGGCTTCTTGCCGCCGCCGGACACCTCACCGCGGGTCTTGGTCGAGCGCGTGCCCTGGCGCTGGTTAGCGCGAATGGCAACGATCACTTCCTTGAGCGCCTGAAGGCCCTTGTCGCCTTCAAAGACGGGGAGATTCGGAAAGTCCTCATCGCGGCTCGACGAGGCGTCGGGACTGTAAACTTTGAGCTTCATTGCTGGGGATCCTCTCGATTAGGCGCTGGCCTTGGGCTGGCCCTTGATCGCGGTACGGACGATCACGTCGTCCCCGTTGGCGCCGGGAATGGCGCCCTTCACGAGCAGCAGGTTCTTCTCGGGAAGGACCTTCACGACTCGGAGGTTTTGCACGGTGCGACGATCGCCGCCCATGTGACCAGGCATCGCCTGGTTCTTCCACGACCGGCCAGGCGTCTGGCGCATGCCGATGGAGCCGATGCGTCGATGGAACATCGAGCCGTGGGAGGCGGGACCGCCCGCGACGCGGAAACGGCGAACGACACCCTGGAAGCCCTTGCCCTTGGTGATGCCGATGACGTCCACGAACTGGCCTTCCTTGAAGGTCTCAACCGTGACGACGTCACCCTGCTTCAGGGCGGACTTGCTCTCGAGGCGAACCTCGGAGAGCACGCGGGGCGTGGTTTCAAGACCAGCCTTCTTTGCATGCGCGGACTCGCCCTTGGAGGCGTTCTTGTCCTTGCGCTTCGAGAAGCCGATCTGGACTGCGTCGTAACCGTCGTTCTCGACGGTCTTGACTTGGACCACTGAACAGGGTCCGGCTTCGACGACGGTGACGGGGACCAAGACGTTTTGAGCGTCGTAGACCTGCGTCATTCCGAGTTTGGTGCCAATAAGTGTGCTGATTGACATGGGCTAAGTGGTAGGTGGAGGGTTTCCGTTTGGAGACCTACATTAGCGATTCTCTCCTCGCCGGAGAGAGTGGCCGCTAGACTGTGGGTTAAAGGATGTTCCGGGTGCTCAAACGTTGATGGTGATGTCGACGCCGGACGGGAGGTTCAGCTTCTTGAGCTCGTCGACCGTCTGGGCCGTCGGCTCGATGATGTCGATCAGGCGCTTGTGAGTGCGCGTCTCGAACTGCTCCATCGACTTCTTGTCGACGTGCGGTGAACGATTGACCGAGAGCTTGTCGATGCGCGTCGGCAGCGGGATCGGACCCGACACGCGGGCGCCCGAACGTTTGGCGGTCTCGACGATCTCGAGGGCGGACTGATCGATGACGCGATAGTCGAAACCCTGGAGCTTGATGCGAATGCGTTGGCCTTTCATGGCGTAAGTCGGAGGTTAGGTGCGCGCCGGCGCCTTGGGGGAAGCCTCGACGATCTTCTGCAGCAGGGCATTGGGGACCTGCTCGAAGTGCGAGGGCGTGATCGAGGCGCTTGCGCGCCCCTTGGAAAGAGAACGGATGTCCGTGACGTAGCCGAACAGGGTCTCGAGCGGAACGGCTGCGGTGACGATGCACGCGCCGGCCTTGTTCTCCATACCCTGAATCGTGCCGCGACGACGATTGATGTCGCCCATCAGATCGCCCTGGTATTCCTCGGGCGTCGTGAGCTCCACGGCCATGATCGGCTCGAGGAGGATCGGCTTGGCCTTCTTCATCGCCTCCTTGAAGGCGAAGATGCCCGCCATCTTGAACGCGAGCTCCGACGAGTCGACCTCGTGGAACGAGCCATCGACAATACGAATGATCGCGTCGACCGTCGGATATCCAGCGACGACGCCATTGTTGGTACCCTCGAGGATACCATCTGTGGCCGGCTTGATGAATTCCTTCGGAATCGCGCCGCCAACGACCTCGTTGACGACCTCGATGCCCTTGCCCTTCTCGTTCGGCTCGATCTTGACGACGACGTGGCCGTACTGGCCCTTACCGCCGGACTGGCGGATGAACTTGCCCTCGGCGTCGGCAGGAGTCGTGACCGTCTCGCGGTACGCGATCTGCGGCTTGCCAGCGGTGGCCTCCACCTTGAACTCGCGCTTCATCCGGTCGCGGATGATGTCGAGGTGAAGTTCGCCCATGCCGGCGAGAATGACTTGGCCCGTATCCGGATCGGTCGAGACGCGGAGCGTCGGATCTTCGGCCACGAGACGCTGGAGCGCGGTGCCCATCTTCTCTTGGTCAGCCTTCGAATTGGGTTCGATGGACATCGCGATAACCGGGTCCGGGAAGGACGGCGGCTCGAGGCGGATGTCGTAATCTTCGTGGGAAAGGGTGTCACCGGTGATGACATCCTTCACGCCGACGAGGGCGCAGATGTCGCCAGCGTAGGCGATGTCGATTTCCTCGCGCTCGATGGCGCGCATGAGCACCAAGCGTGACACGCGCTCGGTACGCCGCGTGCGCGGATTGTACAGCGACATGCCCTTGGTGATCGTTCCCGTGTAGACGCGGAAGAACACCAGCTTGCCCACGAACGGATCGCTCCAGAGCTTGAACGCGAGGCCGGCGAGCTTCGACTTGTCGTCGACTCGGGCTTCGACCTCTTGGCCGTCCGAGTTCTGGCCCTTCATCGGGGGAACGTCGATCGGGCTCGGGAGATAGTTCACCACGCAGTCGAGGAGGCGCTGCACGCCCTTCTTCTTAAAAGCGGAGCCGGGAATCACACCCGTGAACTGGAGGGAGATGGTCGCCTTGCGGACGCCAAGCATGAGCTCGTCCACCGTGATCTCCTCGCCGCCGAGGTACTTCTCAGCGATCACGTCGTCAAAGTCGGATACCGCCTCGATCAAGTGGTCGCGGTACTCCTTGGCCTGTGCAGCATACTCAGCCGGGATGGGGCTCGTGACCGGAGTCATGCCGAGCGGATCCGTCGTCTCGTCGAAAATGTAGGCGATCTGCTGAACGAGATCGATGACGCCGCTGAAGTTCTCCTCCTTGCCGATCGGGATGAACAGCGGGTGGGCGTTCGCCTTGAGCTTCTCGCGCATCTCGGAGACCGCGCGGAAGAAGTCGGCACCGGTGCGGTCCATCTTGTTGATGAACGCGACGCGGGGAACGCGGTACTTGTTGGCTTGGCGCCAGACCGTCTCGGACTGGGGCTGCACGCCGGCGACCGCGCAGAACACGGCGACCGCGCCGTCGAGCACGCGCAGCGAGCGCTCCACCTCGGCGGTGAAGTCAACGTGTCCCGGAGTATCAATGATGTTGATACGCTGCTTGATGCCCTTCCAAGGGCCGCAGGAAGCGTTCCAAGCGCAGGAAATGGCGGCGGCGGTGATCGTGATGCCACGCTCGCGCTCCTGCTCCATCCAATCGGTCACGGTCGACCCCTCGTGCACCTCGCCCATCTTGTGGACGGAGCCCGAATAGAAAAGGATGCGCTCGGTCGTCGTCGTCTTGCCCGCATCGATGTGCGCGGCAATTCCGATGTTCCGGGTCCACTCCAGCGGGAACGGCCGATTCGGCGAGTTCACCGGAGCAAACTGGGACTTTTCAGTGACGATCTTGAGATCGGAGGAAGCGGACATGGTATCGCGACGAACTGTATTACCAGCGGAGGTGGGCGAAGGCACGGTTGGCCTGCGCCATCTTGTGCGTGTCTTCCTTCTTCTTCACAACCGAGCCAGTGTTGTTGTAGGCATCGACGATCTCCGCGGCGAGCGCATCGCGCATCGGCACGCCCTTGCGGGTGCCGGCGGCGGTGACGATCCAGCGAAGGGCCAGGCTCTCCTGGCGCTCGAAAGAAATTTCCACCGGCACCTGATAGGTGGCGCCACCGACGCGGCGGCTCTTCACCTCAAGACGCGGACGGGCATTTTCCATGGCGCCGATCAGCAGATCGACGGGATCGCCCTTTTCCAGCTTCTCGGAAACCTTTTCGAACGCGCCGTAAACGATGCGCTCAGCGAGATTCTTCTTCCCGCTCTTCATGACCACATGAACAAGATGCGCCACCAGCGGGCTCTTGTAGCGGATGTCCGGTTCAATCGTGCGTTTGTCGGCTCTGTGACGGCGTGACATGGTAGGAGTGCGTCGTTCCTGAGGTTAATTAGGCCTTCGCGGCCTTCGGGCGCTTGACGCCATACTTCGAGCGGCTGCGACGGCGCTTCTCGACACCAGTTGCGTCGAGCGTGCCGCGCACGATGTGGTAACGGACGCCGGGAAGATCCTTCACGCGGCCACCGCGCACGAGCACGATGGAGTGCTCCTGAAGGTTATGACCTTCGTCAGGAATGTACGAAATGACTTCGTTGCCGTTGGTCAGGCGAACCTTGGCGACCTTACGGATCGCGGAATTGGGCTTCTTCGGGGTGCGGGTCATGACCTGCACGCAGACGCCGCGGCGGAAGGGGTTGCCCGCAAGCGCCGGGGACTTGGACTTCGCCCGGATGTTGCGGCGGCCCTTGCGCACGAGTTGGTTGATGGTCGGCATACGAAATGGTGTGTCTCGGAAGTGGCGAAAAGACGCGGAAACTAGCAACGAGCCCCCCCTCGGCAAGCAGAAACTCGAAGATTGTTGCAGGAACCCGCTTTTCCCGACGCACGAAGCGCTTCCATCAGAAAAAAACCGGGCAATAGAGCGAAGCGCGAGCGTGGTTGAGAGAGAGGCCCCGGCAAAAAAATCGCCCGGCCTTTGCGGACCGGGCGAATAACAACTTGGAGCTAGGCTCAACAAGTCGTTTTGGCGGGAGGGATCGACAGCACACCGAAGCCGCACGTCGTACGCAAGACCTTTCTGCCGCGAATTCGGGGCCGCGATGCCCTCCCCTGGGCCCTCCCGTTCGATCGTTTTCGCCCTGCCTAGGGCTCCCGTGCTCCGAAAACGCAAACTGGCCGCATTCGTGAGAATGCGGCCAGTCGATCGGCTCGGAGTTCGCAGGAGTCCTGCCCGCGGATCGCTTAGGCGGGGGTAGCGTCGGAAACGATCGGCTGATCCACCTCGTTCAGCTCCTCGCCGAACGGCAGCGAGATGCGGAGGCGCTTGAAGGCCGGGAGACCCGTTCCTGCAGGGATCAGGTGACCCATGATGACGTTTTCCTTGAAGCCCTTGAGGTTGTCGATCTTGCCGAGCGTCGAGGCGTCCGTCAGCACGCGGGTCGTCTCTTGGAAGGACGCCGCCGAGATGAATGACTCGGTCTCGAGCGAGGCCTTGGTGATTCCAAGCAGGATCGGCTCGGCTTCCGCGGGCTTACCACCCGCTTCCTCGATCCGACGGTTGTCCGCGAGGAACGCCGCACGGTCCACCTGCTCGCCCCAGAAGTACTCGCTGTCACCCGGATCGGTGATACGAACCTTTCGCAGCATCTGGCGGATGATGATCTCGATATGCTTGTCGTTGATCGTCACGCCTTGCAGGCGGTACACCTCCTGGACCTGGGCGATCAAGAAGTCGTACAGCGCGCTCGGCCCGAGGATCTCGAGAATCTCATGCGGGTCAGCCGAGCCTTCGGTGAGGTGCTGGCCCTTGTGGACCACGTCGCCCGGCTGCACGATGATGTGCTTGCCGGTCGGGATGAGGTGTTCCTCTTCCTGAGCGGTCTCCTCGTTGCGAACGACCAGCTTGCGCTTGCCGCGGACGGTGCCTTCGAAGGCCACGATGCCATCGATGCGCGCCATCTCGGCGGCATCCTTCGGGCGACGGGCTTCGAACAACTCGGCGACGCGCGGAAGACCACCGGTGATGTCCTTGGTCTTGGAGGCCTGGCGGGGCGTCTTGGCGAGCAAAGCGCCCGGGGCGATGACGTCGCCCTCACCCACCACGATCTGCGCTCCCACCGGAATGGAATACGCGGCCAGCGGCTGGTTCGAGCCATCGCGGATCTCGATCTGCGGATTGAGGTCCTCCTTGTGCTCGATGACGACCGTGGCGATGCGGCCCGATGATTCGTCGAGTTCGCGCTTCACCGTGACGCCAGGGATCATGTCCTTGAAGACCAGCGTGCCACCCTTTTCGGAAAGCACCGGGACGTTGTAGGGATCCCACTGCGCCAGCACCGCGCCCTTGTCGATCGCGCCGCCGTCACCCACGTGGAGGAAGGAACCGACGACGATGTTGTAGCTCTCAAGCTCCTTGTCGTCTGCATCCACGATCTGGATGCTGCCGGTCTTGTTCAGCACGATGTTGCCGCCGTCGGCCGTCTTCACGAGGCGCAGGCCGCGGTAGCGGACCGTGCCCTTCGAGCGGACGCGGATTTCCGGGGTCTTGAAGCCGCCGGACGCGACACCACCGATGTGGAAGGTACGCATGGTCAGCTGCGTGCCCGGCTCACCGATCGACTGCGCGGCGATGATACCGACGGAGTCGCCGATCTTGGCGAGGCGGTTCGTAGCCGGGTTGATGCCGTAGCTCTTGGCATCGATGCCCAGTTTGCTGATCGACGTCAGCGGAGACATCACCTTCACGCGCTCAATGCCGGACTCGACGATCTTGGTCGCGATTTCCTCAGTGATGAGTTCGCCGGAGCCCACGAGGCACTCCTTCGGATTGAGCGGGTTCGAGACATCGTCGCTCGAGCAGCGGCCGACGATACGCTCGCGCAGGCCGACGATTTCGTCGTCACCTTCAAAGATGGCCTTCTTCCAGATGCCATCGCGGGAGCCACAGTCCTCCTCGGCGATGATGACATCCATGGCCACATCGCACAGTTTGCGCGTCATGTAGCCGGCGTCGGCGGTCTTCAGCGCGGTGTCGGCCAGACCCTTGCGGGCGCCGTGCGTCGAGATGAAGTACTCCAAGACGGTGAGACCCTCGCGGAACGAGGAGAGAATCGGGCGTTCGATGATTTCGCCGGACGGCTTGGCCATGAGGCCGCGGGTACCGCAGAGCTGACGCACCTGCTGCTTGTTACCGCGCGCACCGGAGTCCATCATGATGTACACCGGATTCACCTCGGTCTTGCCTTCGTTGTTCTCGAGCTTCGAGAACACCGCCTTCGCGATCTTGTCGGTCGCGCCGGTCCAGATGTCGACGACCTTATTGTAGCGCTCGCCGTCGGTGATGATACCCTTGTTGAACTGACCCTCGACCTCGGCAATCTTCTTCCGGGACTCGGAGACGATCTCCTTCTTGTCCTCGGGGATGATCATATCGTCGATACCGATCGAAATGCCGGCCTGGAAGGCGGTCTGGAAACCGAGCTCCTTGAGGCGATCGAGCATGTCAACGGTCACGGCATCGCCGGCGACCTTGTAGGTATTAAGAATGAGGTCGCCCAGCTTGCCCTTCGGCACGGGGAAGTTGATGAAGCCCAGTCCGGCGGGCCAGATCTGGTTGAAGATCACGCGACCCACCGTGGTGCGCAGCAGACGCTTCTCGGCGTTGCCGTACACCGTCGTGCGGTGGTGATCCGGGTTCGGAATGTCGACCCAATCGTGGACCTTGAGGGCGCCATCCGCCTTCGCGTACAGCACCTCTTGGAGGCCGGCGAGCATCGGAACGCGCTGATCCTTGGCCGGCTTCTTGCGCGGCTCGATCGTGAGGTAGTACGCGCCGAGCACGATGTCTTGGGACGGCGTGAGGATCGGCTTGCCGGAGGACGGCGAGAAGATGTTGTTCGTCGACATCATCAGGAGCTTGCACTCCATGACGGCCTCGAGCGAAAGCGGGACGTGGACGGCCATCTGGTCACCGTCGAAGTCCGCGTTGTACGCGGTACACACGAGCGGATGAACGCGGATGGCCTCGCCCTCGATGAGCACCGGCTCAAAGGCCTGGATCGACAGGCGGTGAAGCGTCGGCGCGCGATTGAGGAGCACCGGGTGACCCTTTGTGACCTCCTCGAGGATATCCCACACCTCGGGGGACTTCTTCTCGATCATCTTGCGCGCACCGCGGACGGTGTGGACAAAGCCGAGTTCCTTGAGGCGGCGGATGATGAACGGCTCGAACAGGACGAGCGCCATCTTCTTCGGGAGTCCGCACTGGTTGAGCTTCAGCTCCGGACCGATGACGATGACGGAACGGCCCGAGTAGTCGACGCGCTTGCCGAGAAGGTTCTGGCGGAAGCGGCCCTGCTTGCCCTTGAGCATGTCGGACAGGGACTTCAGCGGGCGGTTGCCCGCACCCGTCACCGGGCGGCCGTGGCGTCCGTTGTCGAAGAGGGCGTCGACCGCCTCCTGCAGCATGCGCTTTTCGTTGTGGATGATGACATCCGGCGTCTTCAGCTGCATCAGGTTCCGGAGACGGTTGTTCCGGTTGATGACGCGGCGGTAGAGATCGTTGAGGTCAGACGTCGCGAAGCGGCCGCCCTCGAGCGGAACGAGCGGACGTAGGTCCGGCGGGATGACCGGCAGCACCTCGAGGACCATCCATTCGGGACGGGACTTCGAGTGGATGAAGCCCTGGATGACCTTCAGGCGCTTGGACAGCTTCTTCTTGATCTGCTTCGAGCGCGTCGCGCGCATCTGCTCCTGCAGCTCAGCGACGGTCGCGACCATGTCCATGCCCTTGAGGGCTTCGCGGACGGCCTCGGCGCCCATCTTGGCGACGAAGGAATCATCACCGTACTCATCGAGTGCCTGGCGGTACTCGGTATCGGTCAGGAGTTGCTTGGGCTCGAGCGGGGTCTTGCCCGGGTCGATCACCATGAAGTTCTCGTAGTAGATCACCCGCTCGAGCGAGCGGGCGGTCATGTCGAGGAGCAGGCCGAGGCGGCTCGGCATGCTCTTGAGGAACCAGATGTGGGCGACCGGGACGGCGAGCTCGATGTGGCCCATGCGCTCGCGACGGACGCGGGCGATCGTCACCTCGACGCCGCAGCGATCGCACACCACGTCCTTGTACTTGATGCGCTTGTACTTTCCGCACGCGCACTCGTAGTCACGGACCGGGCCGAAGATCTTCTGGCAGAAGAGGCCACCCGGCTCGGGCTTGAACGTACGGTAGTTGATCGTCTCGGGATTCTTGACCTCGCCCTTGGACCACGCGCGGATGGTTTCCGGCGAGGACACGGTGATGGAGACGCAGTCGAAGAGATTCTCTTCGAGACCGAGCGCGGACCGGGCCTCGTCGCGAGTCGAAGCGGCGGTTTCAGCAGGTTGAATGCTCATGGGAGGGACGCTGACGTGAAAGGATGCGGGACGGGTTCGGGCGATGGGTGGATGGCTCAAGCGCCGAGGCTGAGCGCATCACTCTTCGCGAGCTTGATGTCGAGACCGAGGGATTGGATTTCCTTGATCAGCACGTTGAACGACTCCGGCGTGCCGGCGACGAGCGTGTTGTCGCCCTTGACGAGCGACTCGTAGATCTTGGTGCGGCCCTGCACGTCGTCGGACTTGACGGTGAGCAGTTCCTGGAGCGTGTGCGCCGCGCCGTAGGCCTCGAGCGCCCACACCTCCATTTCGCCGAAGCGCTGGCCACCGTACTGCGCCTTGCCGCCCAGCGGCTGCTGGGTGACGAGCGAGTAAGGACCGACGGCACGGGCGTGGATCTTGTGGGAGACCAAGTGATTCAGCTTCATCATGTAGATGTAGCCGACAACGACCTCCTGATCGATCTTCTCGCCGGTGCGGCCGTCAAACAGCGCGCTCTTGCCCGAGTTCGGGAGACCGGCCTGCTTGAGGTACTCACGGACCTTCTTCTCGGGGATACCGTCGAAGACGGGCGTGGCAACCTTGATGCCGAGCTTCTTGCACGCCCAGCCGAGGTGCGTCTCGAGCACCTGACCGACGTTCATGCGCGACGGCACGCCCAGCGGATTCAGGCAGATCTCGACCGACGTACCGTCCGGCAGGAACGGCATGTCTTCTTCCGGCACGATCTTGGCGACGACGCCCTTGTTGCCGTGGCGGCCGGCCATCTTGTCACCGACCTCCAGCTTTTGCTTCGTGGCGATGTACACCTTGACCTGCTTGATCGCGCCGGTCCCGGCGTCTTCGCCGGCCTCGACGCCCTGGATCTTGCGTTCGCGATCACCTTCGAGCTCATCGAACTTCCCTTGGTAGGAACCGATGATCTCCATGATCTTGATGCGGACCGGGGAGGGATCGATCTCGACGTGCTTGGACACGGCCGCGAGCTTGCGCAGCAGCGTCTTCGTGATCTTGCGGTTGGCGGGGATGATGATTTCGCCCGTCTGGCCATTGACCACGTCGAGCGGGATCTTCTCGCCAAGGAGAATGTTGGACAGCGCCTCGGTCAGCGACTCGCGCAGCTTATCCATCTCCGTCTTGTAGTCCTCCTGGATCTGCTTGATCTGGCGGCGACGGTCGGACGGCGAGAGCTTCTCCTGCTGGTTGTCGATGCGGGAGGAGACCTTGACGTCCATGATGATGCCACCGACGCCGGACGGCACGACGAGGGACGTGTCCTTCACGTCCGCAGCCTTTTCACCGAAGATCGCGCGCAGCAGCTTTTCCTCGGGCGCGAGCTCGGTTTCAGACTTCGGGGTGATCTTGCCGACGAGAATATCGCCCGGCTTGACCTCGGCACCAATGCGGATGACGCCATTGTGATCGAGGTTCTTGAGGGCTTCCTCGCCCACGTTCGGAATGTCGCGGGTGATTTCCTCAGGTCCGAGCTTCGTATCGCGCGCGGTGACCTCGAATTCCTGGATGTGAATCGAGGTGAAGACATCTTCCTTGAGCACCTTTTCGGAGATCAGGATCGCGTCCTCGAAGTTGTAGCCGTTCCAAGGCATGAACGCGACGAGAACGTTGCGGCCCAGGGCCATCTCGCCGCGGTCCGTGGACGGACCGTCCGCGATCACGTCGCCAACGCGGACCTTCTGGCCCTTCTTGACGATCGGCTTCTGGTTGAAGCAGGTGCCGGCGTTCGAGCGCATGAACTTCCGGAGCTCGTACACGCAGACGCCGTTCTTGGAATCGCTCTTCGGATTCTTGTCGAAGTTGCGCGGCAGATCACCGTCACGCGTCGTGACGATGCGGCGAGCGTCGACCGAGGCGACGATGCCCGGCTCCTCGGCCACCACGACGATCTTGGAGTCGCGGGCGACGCGCTCTTCGATGCCGGTACCGACGAACGGCGACTCCGCCTGGAGCAGCGGCACACCTTGGCGTTGCATGTTCGCACCCATCAGCGCGCGATTCGCATCGTCGTGCTCGAGGAACGGAATCATGCCGGCGGCAATCGAAATGACCTGCTTGGGCGAAACGTCCATCAGATGGACCTCGCTGGCGGGCACCTCGAGGAAGTTGCCGTCCTGACGGACGGTGACCTTGCCGACGAAGTTACCGCGATCGTCGATCTCAGCGTTCGCCTGGGCGATGACTTTGCCTTCCTCTTGGTCAGCGGTGAGGTAGTCGATCTTGTCGGACACGCGGCCGTCCTTGACCACGCGGTACGGCGACTCGATGAAGCCGAACTCGTTGACGCGGGCGTAGGTGGAGAGCGAATTGATCAGACCGATGTTCGGACCTTCCGGGGTCTCAATCGGGCAGATGCGGCCGTAGTGGGACGGATGCACGTCGCGCACTTCAAAGCCGGCGCGGTCGCGGTTCAGACCGCCGGGTCCGAGCGCGGAGAGGCGGCGCTTGTGCGTCACCTCCGCGAGCGGATTGATCTGGTCCATGAACTGGGACAGCTGGGAACGGGCAAAGAAGTCGCGGATGACCGTCGTCAGCGCCTTCGGATTGATCAGCTTCTGAGGCGTGATCGAGTCGACACTCTGGTCGTACATCGTCATGCGTTCGCGCACGAGACGCTCGGTGCGGGCAAGGCCGACGCGGCACTGATTGGCGAGCAGCTCGCCCACGGTACGGACGCGGCGGGAACCCAGGTGATCGATATCATCCACGACGCCCTCGCCGCGCTTGAGACGCACGAGGTACTTGGTGGCGGCGACGACGTCGCCGGACTCGAGGATGCGCTGCTCGAGGTCGACCTTGAGGCCGAGCTTCTGGTTGACCTTGTAGCGGCCGACGCGGCCGAGATCGTAGCGCTTCGGATCGAAGAACAGACGCTTCAGGAGGGCCTTGGCGTTTGCAGTGGTGGGCGGCTCGCCCGGACGCAGACGCTTGTAGATTTCCTTCAGGGCCTCTTCCTCGTTGCGCGTCGGATCCTTCTTGAGCGCGCGGATGATCGCGCCCTCGTCGGCGGCGGTGTCGATCACGCGGATCGACGTGATATCATGCTTCTCGAACGTGCGGACGATGGCCTTGGTCAGCGGCTCGAACGCGCGGGCGAGCACGACGCCCTGCTGGGCGTCGATGGCGTCCTCAACGAGGACGAGCGTGCTGACGTTCTCGAGATCGAGGGCCTTGGAGACCTTAAGATCGCGGATCTCGTAGAAGAGATTAAGGATGTCGATGTCGGCGCTGAATCCGATCGAGCGGAGCAGCGTCGTGATGAGGAACTTCCGGCGACGGCGGCGGCGGTCGAGGTAGACGTAGAGCAGGTCGTTGTTGTCGAACTGAACCTCGAGCCAAGTCCCGCGGTCGGGGATGATGCGGAAAGAGTGGAGCAGCTTGCCGTTCGGATGCGGGGCGACCTCGAAGGCGATGCCGGGCGAACGATGGAGCTGGGAGACCACGACGCGCTCGGCGCCATTGATGATGAACGAGCCGCGCTCGGTCACCATCGGGATCTCGCCCATGTAGATCTCCTCGTCTTTGATGAAGTCTTCCTCACGGAGGCGCAGCTTGACGTAGAGCGGCACCGAGTAGGTGATGCCGTCGCGGATGCACTCGATCTCGGTGTTCTTGGGATCACCGATGGTATACGAAACGTACTCGAGGACGAGACGCCCGTCGTAGGACTCGATCGGGAAGACCTCGCGGAAGACCGCTTCGAGGCCTTGATTCTTGCGCTGCTTCTCGGGAATCCCCTTCTGCAGGTAGTCAAGATACGAGCTAATCTGGAGCTCGATCAGGTTCGGCGGCTGGATGACTTCGCGGAGCTTGCCGAAGTTGATGCGGTCTGCGTGGTTGCTACGATCGGCCATGGGAATTCCCGGATGTATGACGAAACGGCTGGACGGTCACCGGACGGGGCTTCGCCCGGAGACAAGGAGCGACGGACTTGCACGGCGGGGGGCCGCGCTCGTCCTCAACGGAAAAAGAACAGAAAAATCAAAGGCAAAGGACAGGCTGCGCCGAAACGCAGCCTGTCCCGAAAAATTTGGCGCCTGGATGAGACAGGAGGCCAAGCGGCTGCTTACTTGAGCTGAACCTTCGCTCCGGCCGCCTCGAGCTTCTTCTTGATTTCCTCGGCTTCGGCCTTGGCGACGTTCTCCTTGACGGGCTTCGGGGCGCCGTCGACGAGATCCTTGGCTTCCTTGAGGCCGAGGCCGGTGACCGCGCGCACTTCCTTGATGACGCCAATCTTGTTGGCGCCCGCATCGGCGAGGACGACGGTGAACTCGGTCTGCTCAATCGCAGCGGCCGCCGGAGCGGCGCCGCCAGCGGCCGGAGCCGCGGCTACTGCCGCCGCTGCCGAGACGCCCCACTTGGCTTCGAGGTCCTTGACGAGGGCCGCGAGTTCGAGAATCGACTGGCCGGACAGCCACTCGATGACTTGGTCTTTGGTGATGTTGCTCATGGTGTACTCCTGAGGCGCCTAGCGGACCGGGGACGGTCTCGTTTAAGAGACGTATCTCCTAGGCGACCTCTTGGGTTGTTTCCCGGGCGGCGGAACCCGAAGGCTCGCCCACCCGAAAAGGGATGGGAATCGTGGGTGAACAGGCGGCTTAGGCCGCCGGGGTCTCCTTCTTGACCTTGGCGTCGAGGACGCGGACGAAGGCTCCACCGGCGCTGGTGAGCAGGCCGAGGAACTGCGAGCGCAAGGCACCGAAGGACGGGAGGTCAGCGATCTGCGACCACTCGGCGGCCGACATGACCTTGCGGTCGAGAATGCCGGTCTTCACCGCGAGCTTCTTCTTCTCTTCGATGAAGTGCTTGAGGACCTTGGCGACGCCGGCCGGGTTCTTTCCGCCGACCACGATCGCGGTCGGACCGGTCAGGCCAGCATCCACGTCGGGCAGACCCAGCACCTTGGCGGCGACGCGCAGGGAGCTGTTTTTGACAACGTGATACTCAGCGCTCTCGCCGGCCAGGCGGGAACGGAGCTCGGCCACGTCGGCTACGGACAACGACGCGAAATTCGCGAGGATGACGTAGTCGCTCTTCTTCAGATGGGTTTCGACCTCGGTGATGAGGTACTTCTTTTCGGCTCTCATGGGTGGCGAGGCTCCGGTTAGAACTTCGAGTACTCCGACGATGCGATCTGCACGGCCGGGCTCTGGGAGGAGGAGAGAGCGACCGTACGGATGTACGTGCCCTTGAACGAGGCAGGCTTGGCCTTGCCGACGGCATCGAGCACCGCAGCGGCATTCTCAAGAATCTGCTCCGCGGTGAACGAGCGCTTGCCAACGCCGACGCCGATGTTCGCCGCCTTATCCATCTTGAATTCGACGCGGCCGGCCTTGACGGCCTTGATGCCGGCGACGATGTCGTCGGTGACGGTACCGGACTTCGGATTCGGCATGAGGCCCTTCGGACCGAGCACACGAGCGATCGAACGGACGACCTTCATCGCGTCGGTGGTGGCGATGGCGACATCGAAGTCGAGCCAGCCCTCGTTGATCTTGGCCATGATGTCCTGGAGGCCGGCATGGTCGGCGCCCGCATCGAGAGCGGCCTTCGGATTGTCGGTGAAGACAAGCACGCGGACCTTCTTTCCCGAGCCATTGGGCAGCGGCGTCGTGCCGCGGACCATCTGGTCGCCCGCCGTGGCGTCAACGCCGAGGCGGAAGGAGAGCTCGACGGTCTCGTCGAACTTCGCCTTGGGGAACTTGGCGAGGATTGCGACCGCATCCTTGAGCGGGTAATCCTTGCTGAGGTCAGCGACCGTGAGGGCGCTCCGGTATCTCTTGCTCTGTTTCTTGGCTGCCATGTGGACTCCTTGCGGTGCGAACGTCCGGGGGGACTCCCGCGTTGAGTGGGTGTTGAAGGGGGCCGGACACCTATCCGGCCCGAAAAGGGACGGAGATTAGTCGACGACCTCGATGCCCATGTTGCGGGCAGTTCCGGCGATCACCTTGATGCCGGCGGCTTCGTCCTTCGCGTTCATGTCCTTCGCCTTGATCTTCCAGATCTCGGCGAGCTGCTTGCGGGTGACCTTGCCGACCTTGTCTTGGTTCGGCTTGGCGGAACCGGAGGCGATGTTCGCGGCCTTCTTCAGGAGCACGGACGCCGGCGGCGACTTGAGGATGAACGTGAAGCTCTTGTCCGAATAGACGGTGATGACCACCGGCAGGATCATGCCGTTCTGGTCCTTGGTCCGTGCATTGAACTCCTTACAGAACGCCATGATGTTCACGCCTTGGGCACCGAGAGCGGGGCCGACGGGCGGGGCGGGGTTTGCAGCCCCGGCGGGCAGTTGGAGACGGACGTAGCCTTGGATCTTCTTGGCCATGGAGGGAAAAGGTCAGAGGTTAGTGATGAAAAGGGAGGAAAAACAGTTACTCGGTCATGCGCTGGACCTGCCAGTACTCGAGCTCGACCGGAGTGAAACGGCCGAAGATGGAGACGGAGATCTTGAGCTTGCCGCGATCGGGATCGATCTCGTCGATGCGACCGGTCAGATTGGCGAACGCGCCGTCGGTGACCTTGACCTCCTCACCGACCTCATACTGCACCTTCGGCACTTCCTTGCCGGAGGCGGCCTCAATGCGGGCGCGGATTTCGTCGATCTCGGCTTGGCGCAGTGCGGCAGGACGCTCGCCACCGACGAAGCCGATCACGCCGGCGACCTCCTTGACGAAGTACCACGGGCGGTTGATCACCTTCCCGTCCCCGTCGTAGAGGCTCATGTGAATGAAGACGTAGCCCGGATAGAGCTTGCGCGTCTTCGTCGTCTTCTTGCCGCCCTTGACCTCGGACACGATCTCGGTGGGCAGCAGCACCTCGAAGATGCTGTCGTCCAGCTCCTCGGCCTTCTTGAATTTCTCAATGTACGTCTTCACCTTGCCCTCCTGACCGGAGAGCGTGTGCAACGCGAACCACTGGGCGCCGGGAGGCGCGGACGTTGGGGCGGACATGGCGGGGGGCTCAGCCAACCCAGGACGTGAACAGGTCGACGACCTGATACAGCGCGAAGTCGCTCACGCTGGTAAAGACCCCGAGCAGCACGGAGGCGACAATGACGACAATCGTCGAGTCGCGCAGTTCGGACTTCGTCGGCCACGTGGCCTTCTTCAGCTCATCGAGCATTTCCCCGAAGAAGATACGCGTGCTGCGGAAAGGGTTTTTCATGGTGGGAAAGTGGCAGGGGCGGAGGGAATCGAACCCCCAACCAACGGTTTTGGAGACCGCTACTCTACCGATTGAGCTACACCCCTGTGGATCAGACTGTTTTTTAGACGACACAGCCGAGGCCCCGGTACGGGACCTCGGCGAAGGTGTCGAACCCGGTGTTTCGGATTAGGCGATGATGTCCGTGATACGGCCCGCCCCGATCGTACGACCACCCTCGCGGATGGCGAAACGCTGGGTCTTCTCCATGGCGATCGGGACGATCAGGTCGATCTCGACGCTGACGTTGTCACCCGGCATGATCATCTCCACGCCCGTCGGCAGGTTGACGATACCGGTCACATCCGTCGTGCGGAAGTAGAACTGGGGACGATAGCCATTGAAGAACGGCGTGTGACGGCCGCCCTCTTCCTTGGTGAGGACGTAAATTTCCGCCTTCGCCTTCTTGTGCGGATTGATCGACTTCGGGGCCGCCAGAACCTGGCCGCGCTCGATGCCATCCTTGTCCACACCACGGAGGAGAATGCCGACATTGTCGCCCGCCTGGCCGCTATCGAGCAGCTTGCGGAACATTTCGATGCCCGTCACGACCGTCGTGACGGTGTCGCGGAGACCGACGATCTCAACGGTCTCGTTGATCTTGACGATGCCGCGCTCGATACGACCCGTGGCAACGGTGCCGCGGCCGGTGATCGAGAAGACGTCTTCAACGGACATCAGGAAGGGCTTGTCCGTCTCGCGCTGCGGTTCCGGAATCTCGGCGTCGATGGCGTCCATCAGCTCGGTGATCTGGGCCACGCCCTCCGGCTTGCCCTCGAGGGCGGCCGTGGCGGAACCACGCACGATGCGAGCGTTGTCGCCGTCGAACTGGTACTTGTTGAGGAGCTCGCGGATCTCCATCTCGACGAGGTCGAGGAGTTCCTTGTCGTCGATCAGGTCGACCTTGTTCAGCCAGACCACGATCTTCGGCACGCCAACCTGACGGGCGAGGAGGATGTGCTCACGGGTCTGCGGCATCGGGCCGTCAGCCGCGGAAACCACGAGGATCGCGCCGTCCATCTGCGCCGCACCCGTGATCATGTTCTTCACGAAGTCAGCGTGGCCCGGGCAATCAACGTGGGCATAGTGGCGCTTCGGGGTCTCGTACTCGACGTGCGCCACCGAGATCGTCACGATCTTGGACGCATCGCGGACGGTTCCGCCCTTGGCGATGTCTGCATACGACTTGACCTCCGCCAGGCCCTTGCTCGCCTGGACACTCAGGATCGCCGTCGTGGTGGTGGTTTTGCCGTGGTCGACGTGGCCAATCGTGCCAACGTTAACGTGCGGTTTCTTGCGCTCGAATGTACCTTTAGCCATGGAGTGGAACGGTTTGGGTTGTTGGAAGTTTAACTGTTTTGACCTCGGGGTTTTACGTCGCGGAAGTCGTGCGACGTTTTCGAGTCATTGACCTGGAGCCCAGAACCGGATTTGAACCGGCGACCTCGTCCTTACCAAGGACGTGCTCTGCCAACTGAGCTATCTGGGCAGACCAAGAGACTGTGGGTCAAAAAACGAAAAGAGCGGGGAAATTGCTCCCCGCGAGAAGCACCGTCAACTGCAATCTTCGCGAATTCTCAAATTAGCTCCCATCACATCACGGCCCAACCACCACGCGATAGAATCCTGGGGCAACGCGCTGACCTAAACGAAACTCTTTCTCAATAAACTGACGTAGGAAGCGGTCCCACTCGTCCGTACCCGAACCGGTCATCACCGCCGCCTCCACCGAACCTGCTCGATCCACTCCAACCAGCATCTCAAGCGGTTGCCAATCTCCTTCGGGTGCCCCGCGCGAAAAGGGTACCGACACCGCCAGCACGCGTCGACCCGTCGCTGTCTGCAACACATCCACAAAGCCCAGGCGCTCGGGCAAGGGCTCAATCGGGGTCTCGCGGCGACCAACCGCGCCATAAGGGTTGCCCCGCTCCCCCACCCGCAGGGCGTCGGCGGGGGCCGTCGGCGTTGGCGTCGGCGCGAACCAGGCAGGCAGTTCCGCCGCAGGATTCACCAATTTCGCCGCATAGTCTGGAAAGCGCCCCTCCGGACCGGTCGCCGGCGCGCTGGGCCCCACGTCCGCTCCGGCATTCCACGGGGTCGGCAGGAAAAGGGGCGTCGGATCGCGGAACACCGCTTCCTCCCGCGTCACCACGTCCGCGGACTTCTCATCGAGACGGGTGAGGCCGACCGAGTTGCGCGGAGCCGTCTCGGCCGGGCGTCGCGGGGCCGGCGGCTCCGGTGTGCGGACCAGCGCCGTCGCTCCAACGAACACCACGACCACCGCCACCGTGGTCCACAGCCAAGGAAACGCCGGCTCCACGCGGCGCCGCGACGCGGTACCGTTCGCTTGCGACTTGGCCTGCCCGGTCGGTTTCATCGATTTCGTCCACTCACCGCGATCACGGGCGGGGCGGCGCCGGTTCGGCCGCCAGTTGCACGGTGAATCCGGCCGCACTCGCGGCATCGAAGATCGCCGAAAAGTCATTCAGCGAAACCGCATCATCGGCCCGCACCAGGAGCCGGGCCGACCCGCCAGGGACGCTGCGCGCCTTCAGCCAACGCGCGAACTCCGCGAATGTGTACTTGCCGTCCTCGGTGAAGACGAGGTCCCGCCCCATCACGCTCACCACGAGCGCGACCGTGCCACCCAACTCCACCGCTCCGGGCACGGCCGGCAACCGGAGCGCTCGCGCCGCCCCCTGATTCTCCGAAATCACAATGCCCGGAGCGATCACGTGCTTCGATTGAAACAGGACAAAGAAAAGCGCGATCAGCCCAGCGTTGACCACGTGCAGCCAGTCCCACGGCGCGAAGGGTCGCCGCAGTCGAGAGGCAAGATCGAGGGGACGCGTCACCATCGCCAGGTCCTCAGCGCCCCTCGGGCTTGTCCGCCGCTCCGCCGTTTTCGACGCGGTACTCGCTCAGGAGGTAGCGCATGGTCTCGTTCGCCGCCCACTCGACGTCCCGCACCAACGAACGTACCCGGCCGGCCAGGAAGTGATACGCGAGATGCGCCGGGATGCCGACCATCAGGCTGCCGGCCGCGCAGATCAGCGCCTCCCACATCCCCGCGGCGATCGTCTGCGCGGGCACGTACTGGGGGCCGCCCATGAACACGCCGAAGGTCGAAATCATCCCCAACACGGTGCCTAGCACTCCCACCAGCGGCGCCACTTGGGCGATCGCGGCCAAGAGGCCCAGGCGACGCTCCAGCACCGGCAATTCGATGAGCGCCGCCTCCTGAACCGCATACCGCAGCGAAACTTCGTCGCTCCCAGCCTTCAGGAGAGCGGCCTTCACGACCGCCGCCACCGGCCCCGGCGTCTCCTCGCAGACCGTCAGCGCCTCCACGAGACGGCGCTTCGCCAGGATGTTCTTCACGCCGTCGATGAACGCCGCCGAACGGATCTGGCTGCGATGCAGGAAGAGCGTGCGCTCCACAAAGAGCACCGCGCCCACAATGGCCATCAGGAGGACCACGTACATCATGGGTCCGCCTTGAGTCAGGAGGGTGAAGTCAAAGCCGGTCATCGCAAGTGAGGGGTACGGTGCCACAGTGTTCCCTGAGTCGTTGGTCGAGCGGCGCCTGCGGGCAACCGACAAATCATCCCCGCACCCCGGGGACACGCGATCGTCGCACCGGGTTTCATGGCTTTACCCCCAAACGCGTGAGACGCGCCTGCGCCAGCGATGCTCCCGGCAGCCCTTTGCGCAGGAGCAATTGGTACGCATCCGTCGCCTGATCGCGTCGGTCCTGCGATTCAAAGAGTTCACCCAGCCCCAAGAGCGTCCGCGAGAGCCAGTACCGGCCGCGCGCGCTCAGCTTACTCTCCTGCGCCGAATCGAGCAGGAACGGGGTCACGACTTGCTGCCACCAGACGGTTTCCGCCCGTTTGCGTCCTTCCGCCCGACCCTTTCGGGAAAGGAGCAGTCCGAGGTTGTAACCGGCCTCCATCCGAATCTCGGGCGCCGCATCCGCCTGGTCGACCAGCCGCTCATAAATGCCCAAGGCGGTCTCAGCGTGCGCGGTCATCTGTCCGGATCCACCCGCCCCGGCCTGCGCCGCGTGGCAGGCCGCCCGGGCGAGGTGCGCGTACAGGACGTCCGGATGCTTCGGAAAGGCGTTGATCAGCTCCTCATACGCCTGCTGCGCAAAGGAGAATTCGTTTAGCCGGCGCAGCAGATCTCCCTGCTTGAGCCGCGCATAGAAGACGAGGTCGCTCTTAGGGTACTCCTGGACGAGTCGCTCGATCAGGCGATTCGCATCGCGATAGAAAGCATCCTGCCCGCGGCGCTCCGCGTTCAACGCGGCCTGATACAGCGCAAAGGGCGCGTAGGCGTGCCGGGCGAAGTCATCCGCCAGGCGCACCAAGAGGCTTTGCGCGTCCACGAAACGATTCTGGCCCGCGGCAAAGCTCGCCTCCTTGATGAAGGAATACACCGCCGCATCACTCTGCGGGAATTCCGTCCGCAGCCGGCGCAGCACATCGAGCCCGGCCTCCTCCCTCCCCGGAATCGCGAGGTAGGCATCGGCCTCCAGGAGGCGCGCGCTGCTGGCCAATTCCACGCGGAGGCGGGGTTCGACGTCCTGCAGCGAGGCCACGAGGCGCTCGACCAAGGTGAGTGTCCGCTCCGGGCGTCCCACGTCCAACGACAGGCGCGCGTGCAGCCACGCCATGCGCACGCGCAAGTCCGGGGTGAGCGGAGCCACGCCGACCGCTGCCGCCGCCGGAGGCTGCGCCAAGAGGCGCTCGATGCGCTCGAAGGCCCGCTGCGTCGTCTCCGGGCCCGCCACTTGCAGCGCCCGCGCCAGATTCCACTCTGCCTGCCACCGGTTCGCGGGATCCAAGCGAGGGTCCCGGCCCCCTTCATCCAGCAGGGTCTCCGCGATCGTCAGGCGCGCCGGGTCCGCCCGCGCCGCCTCCACTTCACACAGGACGCGCTGGAAGATCAGGTCGCCAACCGGAAATCCGTCCGGTGGCACCGCGATCGCCGCCGCATACGCATCGGACGCCAATAGGTAATCGCCAGCCCGGAAGTAGGCCTCGGCCACCAACACGCCCAGCTCCGCCGCCAAACGGCCCTGATCTCCCCCGAGCGCGGCCCGGGTCTGAATCGCGTAATCCGCTGCCCGCCGATAACGCAGGGTCTCCCACGCCGCCCGCACGCGCACGCCGAGAGCCTGAGGTTTGAGTCGGGATCCGGGAAAGGTTTCCAGCAGTCGCACCGCATCGCGATCCGCGTCCGCGTACGCCTTCGCCGCCAACGCCAGCTCAGCGCGCTGCAGGAGGAGGTCTTCTAGGATCGGATGCGGCGTCGGCGCTTCGATGAGTCGATCCAGCTCCGCCCGGAACGCCGCGGGCGGCGCACCGCGCGCCAAGATCACCAGTGCCACGCGCTGCTTGTCGCGATCCGCCGATCCACTGAGCAACTGGCCGAGGGCGTTCCGCCCCACCGGATCCCCGGGTCCCGCGATCAAGCCAAGCAGCAAAAGCCACTGATCGGCCGTGCCGGACTGCTCCGGGGGGAGGGCCTGCAGCTGCCGGCGGAGGGTCTCCATCGCCTCGCCACGGCGGCCCAAACCGTTTAGGGCCAGCGCGAGCTGGCTGATGGCCTCGTAGGCCGCAGAGCGTCCCGGATTGCGCTCCAAGAAGGTTCGCAGGGTCGCCAGCTGCGCTTCGCTGAAGTCACCGGAAACCAACCGTGCCTCTTCCCGCGCGAGGATGAAACGGGCCCGTTGCAGCTCCGTGCCCGCCGCACCCAACGCCTGCTCATAGAACGCCGACGCCTTGGAAAATTCCCGCCCGGCATCAGCCAGCTGTCCCTGCACATAAAAATGCCAGCCCCGCTCCGCCGCCAGCAAGTCCGCCACCGGGGCCGCTCCAATCTCCACCCGCGCCACGTCCCACCGCCGCAGCCGCACCGCCGCCAGCGCCGCCCGGAGGCGGTACCGCGCATTCGGCAACCCGGCATACTGCCGCAACACGTCCTCGACGTCCGCCGCCTTCCCGTCATCCAGCAGCGCCGTCGCGAGGTCCAGCACCAGACGGTTGCGCCCCACCGTGTCCGCAGGGTCCGCCGACACCAACTGGGCGCGCAAGATCCCGGCCGCAATCGAGGGAAAACCGAACTCCAGCGCGCGCTGCGCCGCTTCCCGCGCGAGCATCCGCTCCGCTGCGGAGACAGGGGACGGTCCCACATCCACCACCAGAGGCGGCGGCGGCAGGCTCACGCCCTGGGCCGCCAGGTTCGGACCAGCCAACACTCCCCACAGCGAAAGGACGCAGAGCAACGAGCGAAACATCACGACGATGCCCCCACCGTACGCCACCCCCGCCCCGAGGCAAGCCCGCCACTCGGCCACACTTGCCGACGGCCCAACCGCCTCCTACGTCTTTTGCCCACATGACGCTCTCGCCGCGCCAACAGGATCTGATCGACGGACTCCAGTTCATCGAGGACGCCCAGGAACGGCTCACCGCCGTCGTCGAACGCGCCCGCTCCTCGCCGCCGCTCGACGAGCGTTTCCGCACCGACGACTTCCGGGTCCACGGCTGCCAATCCCGGGTCTGGGTCACCCGCTCCGAGCTCGCTTCGGCCGTGTTTCGCGGCGACAGCGACTCGCCGCTGGTGCGGGCACTGGTGGTGCTGACCTGCGACTTCTTCAGCGATCCGGATCCGGCCGCGCTTGCGAGCCTGCGGGCCGACGCCGATCCGGTCGCGCTGCTCGGGCTCGATTCCCACATCTCCGGCACGCGGCGCGCCGGACTCGCCGCCGTCCGGGCCCGTCTGCGCGAGCTCTCCGCCGCCTCCTGAGCCGCCGACCGGCTGGGAAGCCGTCCCCACCCCCAGCCTGCGCCGACCGCCCCGCCATGCCGCTCGCCCCCGCTTTTCACGACGCCCACCTGCACTTGCAGGATCCGCGGCTGCAGGTCCATCTGCTGGAGCTGCTCGACGCTTTGCCTGCTCTTTGTATTCGTTCTGTAGTTACCAATGGCACGCATGCTGGCGACTGGCCGGCAGTCGCCGCCCTCGCTGGCGCGCAGCGGTGGATCCTCCCGAGTTTCGGGCTCCACCCGTGGTGGGTGGCCCAGCGTGAACCGGACTGGGCGGACGTCCTGGAGCGGATGCTGCGGGCCCATCCCCGTGCCGCGGTGGGAGAGGTGGGGCTCGACCGCTGGATCTTGACGGCTGCAGCAGCGCGGCTGCCTGGGCCGCCGGCCTCGCTGACGGAGCAAGCGGAGGTGCTGCGGGTCCAGCTTTCACTCGCCGCCGCGCTCCATCGCCCCGTTACCCTCCACGGCCTGCGGATCTGGCCGGAACTGCTGGCCTTGCTGCGCGAGAGCCCACGTCTTCCACGGGGCTTCCTCGTCCACGCCTACTCAGGCCCGGACTCCCTCCTGCCCGCACTGCTGGATCTCGGCGCGCATTTTTCCTACAGCGCCAGCATCGGATTCCGGCTTGGCACCCGTGGCTCCGGAATCTTCGCCGGCCTGCCGGCCGACCGGATCCTCGTCGAGACGGACGCGCCAGCGATGCCGCTGCCCCGCGAGCGGCAGCAGTTCACCCTGCCCGCGGACGCAGGCGGCGAGGTCAATCACCCGGGCAATCTGCTCGTCGCCTACGCCGCGCTGGCGGCCGAGCGCGGGACCGACGTCCCAACGCTGGCCGCCACCGTGGCGGACAACCACGCGCGCCTGTTCGGCACCGCGGGTTAGCGACGGATCACGAGGGTCTCGTTCTCGACTCCGAAGGTTACGGTCGACCCTTCCGGGATTTCCCCGGAGATCAGCGCCCGCGCGAGCTGCGTTTCGACCTGTCGCTGGAGGAAGCGCTTGAGCGGCCGCGCTCCGAAGACCGGGTCGTACCCCTTCTCGGCGGCCCACGTCTTCGCGGCCGGATCCAGCACCACGGTCACGCGGCGGTCCGCCAGGCGACGGTTCAGGTCCGCCACGAGGAGATCCACGATGCGGCCGATCTCGTCGAGCGTGAGCGGCTTGAAGAGGATCATCTCGTCGATGCGGTTGAGGAATTCCGGACGGAACGCCCGGCGCACCTCAACGAGCACGGATTCGCGCACGCTCTCCGGGATGTCCTCGCCCGTCACGCCTTCCAGCAGGTGGCGGCTACCGAGGTTCGAGGTCATGATCACGATGACGTTCTTGAAGTCGATCGTGCGTCCCTGCGAATCCGTGATCCGCCCGTCATCCAAGACCTGGAGGAGCACGTTGAACACGTCGGGATGCGCCTTCTCGATCTCGTCGAAGAGCACGACGGCGTAGGGCTTGCGCCGCACCGCCTCGGTGAGCTGCCCGCCCTCGTCGTAGCCGACGTAGCCGGGAGGCGCGCCGATCATGCGGGCGACGCTGTGCTTCTCCATGTACTCGGACATGTCGATGCGGATGAGCGCAGCCTCGGTATCGAAGAGGGTTTCGGCGAGTGTCTTCGCGAGCTCGGTCTTGCCCACGCCCGTCGGGCCAAGGAACAGAAAGCTTCCGACCGGACGGCGGGGATCCTTAATGCCGGCCCGGGCTCGCAGGATCGCATCGCTGGCGAGGCGGACGGCCTCGTCCTGCCCGATCACGCGCTGGTGCAATTGATCGCCCAGGCGGAGCAGCTTCTCGCGCTCGCCCTCGACGAGGCGCGTCACCGGCACGCCGGACCACTTCGCCACGATCTCCGCCACTTCCTCCGCCGAGACTTCCTCCTTGAAGAGTTCAGTCTTGGCCTCGGCGCGCTCGAGGCGCTTGAGCTCGGCCTCCAGCTGCGGGATCTTACCATGGCGCAGTTCCGCCAAGGTGTTGAGGTCATAGGCGCGCTCCGCGCGCTCCATGGCCACGCGGGCCGACTCGATTTCCTCGCGGACCTTGCGGACGCGGTCGACGGAGGATTTCTCCTTCTCCCACTTCGCGCGCAGGGCGGTCGCCTGCGTCCGCGCATCGCCCAGCTCCTTGCGCAGGGTCTCGAGCCGTTGGCGCGAGGCGTCGTCCTTCTCCAAGCGCAGGGCCGCCTCCTCGATCTCGAGCTGCAGGACCCGGCGCTGCAGGGCATCGAGCTCCTGCGGCGCGCTGTCCATCTCGGTCCGGATCATCGCGCACGCCTCATCCACGAGGTCGATCGCCTTGTCCGGGAGGAAGCGGTCGGAAATGTACCGGTTCGACAGGGTGACGGCCGCGACGAGCGCGTTGTCCTGGATCCGCACGCCGTGGTGGAGTTCGAAGCGCTCGCGCAGGCCGCGCAGGATCGAGATGGCGTCCTCGACGCTCGGCGGCTCGACCAGCACGGGCTGGAAGCGGCGCTCCAGCGCGGCGTCCTTCTCGATGTGCTTGCGGTACTCGTCGAGCGTGGTCGCGCCGATACAGTGCAGCTCGCCGCGCGCGAGCATGGGCTTGAGCAGGTTGCCCGCGTCCATCGCGCCCTCGGTCTTGCCGGCGCCGACGATGGTGTGCAGTTCGTCGACGAAGAGGATGATCCGGCCCTCGGCCTGGCGCACTTCGTTGAGCACGGCCTTGAGGCGCTCCTCGAATTCACCGCGGTACTTCGCGCCCGCGATCAGCGATCCCATATCGAGGGAGAAAATCGTCTTGTCTTTCAGTCCCTCCGGCACGTCGCCGCGGACGATCCGTTGGGCGAGGCCCTCGACGATCGCCGTCTTGCCGACGCCGGGTTCGCCGATGAGGACGGGATTGTTCTTGGTCCGGCGCGAGAGAATCCGAACGGTGCGCCGGATTTCGTCGTCGCGACCGATGACCGGATCGAGCTTGCCCTTGCGCGCCTGCGCCACGAGGTCGATGCCGTACTTCTCCAGCGCGGCGTAGGTGGCCTCGGGGTTGTCACTGGTCACGCGTTGGTTACCCCGGAGCGCCTTGAGCGCTTCGAGCACGCGGGCGCGATCGAGTCCGAACGACTTCAGGTACTTCGCGAAGGTCTCGGGCTTGGCGACGTCGAGCAGCCCGAGGAAGAGGTGCTCCACGGAGACGTACTCGTCCTTCAACGACTTTGCCTCGGCCTCGGCACGGGTGAAGACTTCGTTCACCGCCTGGGTGACGTACACCTTCGAGGAATCGACGCTACCGGTGACCTTGGGGAGCCGCTCCAACTCGCGCTCGGCGGCAAGCGCGAGGGCCGACACCGTGAGCCCGAGTTTCTCGGCGAGGCCGGGCACGATGCCCTTTTCCTGCGCGAGCAGCGCGTGAAGGAGATGCCACGTTTCGACCTCGTTGTGGGAGCGACGGCGGGCCTCCGCTTGGGCGTCGGTGATCGCCTGGCGGGACATCGTGGTAAGGGTGGAAGGATCCATGATTAAACTACCTCTGCAATCGGCGTTCCAACCCGCTCCCTAGAGCAGGGACGCCCGGCCGGGGGCAATCTGACCCTACCCTGCGCCAATTCGGCGGCCGGGCGCGCCGCAATTGGCACACTCCGGCCACGTGCCCGCCGCGTCGGCGAGGGCTAGGGCGAGCGGAGCTCGTAGACCTCAACGATGCCGACGCCCGGCTGCGCCGGTTGGCCGGTGGTTTCAAAAGGTTGGACCACGACCGTGTAACTGCCCGGCAGGAGATCGGTCACGAGGGCCGGCTCGATCGGCGTCATCTCCGGGAGATTCAGGGACTTGATCGCGTCGAAGACGGCCTGTTCGGAGGGCTGATCGACCGTGCCGCGCGCGATGCGGGCGCCGCCCGCCAACGAGGTATTCGGCGGATCCCAATCGTCGATCTCGAGCAGGCGTCGCCCGGTTCCATCGTACAGCGTCATCATCGGATCCCCGAGCACCTCCGGGACGCCGAACTGAGTCAGTGTCGGCCCGAGGACACGGATCAGCACGCGCTTGGTCCCGGAGGAGCGCAGCGGATCCGGCGCGATCACGAAGCCCGCCACCATCTCGCGCCCGGCTCGGTCTGCATAGGCCCGGGTGGAAAGGTTCAGGAGACGCTGCCCGGCGACGGCATCGAGCTCGTACCCTTCGACCAACGCGGTGCCCGTTGCGCCACCCACGCCCTCGACGTTGGCGCTGTAGCTGCCAGCCGGCAAAGCGAGCACGATCGCCGAATCCAGGCTGCCATTCGCAAAGGGAAAGCCGCGCACCGTGGTTTCCTGGGGGTTGGCCTGAACACCCCAGTTGTCATTCTCGCCGATGAGTTCGGCCTGAGGCAGCCGGAAGATCCGCACCCGCGGGTTCGACAGCGTCCCCGGGACCCCGAACTGTGCGAGTGACGGTCCCACGGCCCGCACGAGGACGCGCTTGGTGCCGGGGCCCTCCACGATGAAACCGCCGATGAGCTGCTGGGCTCCCGTGCCGACGAACGCCCGGGTCGAGACGTTGATGAGGGTACCCGCATCGTACGGGCGATCTCCCGAAATCCGGTAATTGGCGACCTCGAAGGCATTCTCCGTGATGGTACGCGCCCCGTCGGACTCGCCCGTCTGGCCCGCCGGGACACCGATCGCGGTGGGTTCGGCAAATTCCACGTTCAATCCTGCCGCCTCGGCCTGAGCGATCTTGATGCGGGGATTCGAGAAATACGGCAGCCGCGTACCGGGCGCATACGCCATGATGTCGCGAAACTGCCGATTGCCGCCGCGGGAGTCCTGCACCGTGAATCGGTAACCGTAGCTGAACGAATACGCCCCAGGGCCGTCGGTGTTTTCCCGATCGTGCGCACAGCCGAGATTATGACCCAACTCGTGCGACAGCACGCTGGCAGTCGCCATGACCGTGAACTGCACCACCGAGAACGCGTAGAACGGGTTCACGTAGTCGTTCGGTTCGTCGAGCAGGTAGGCAATCCCAAGACTGTTGCCCGAGTCGTTGCCCATCACGCCGATCGTGACGAGGTCCGCCAAGGCTTCGTCGCGCGCGGCGTGGATCGAATCCAGCGCCCCATCCGTCACTCCGCGCAGCGCGGAGAGGGTGCGACTGTAGTTCAGCCCAGTCTCGCTGTAGGTAACGGACTGCGCGGCCGCGAGCTGGATGCGGAGCGGGATCTGGCTGTTCGCGAAGTCGGCGTTCACCGCGGCGATGGCGAGATCGATGACGGACTCCACCTGCGACACCGTACCGTACGCGGTGCGCACCGCGCCCGTGTATAGAAACAAGAGCCGCGCCACCATCGTCGGCGCGGCCGACTCGGCAGTCCGCCGCGCCGCCGCCCGCGCCAAGCCGCCCTCGGCGGCGAACTTCGACAGGGCCGCCGCCCGCACCGCTGCGATGTCGGCGCTGTGCGTCGGCGAGGGTGCGCCGCCGCAGGGCGGCAGGCGATCCACGGCCACCTTTACCAGCTGAGCCACCTGACCCTCCGTAGCCGCCAATCCCCGCAGATGAAATTCACCCGCCCCGGGAGCGTAGACCTGGGCCGAAACGGCGTCCTGATTGAAGCTCACCAACACCCGGCTTCCGGGCCGGTCCTGCAATTGCCCCTGCACCACATAGCGCTGCGGACCGAGCACCTCGGTGCGCAATCCCTGGACCACCTGCTCACCAACGCCCGGCAACGCGAACCGCAGCGTGCCCGATCCATCTGTCCGCCACAGCGGTGAATCCTTGGCCGCAAACACGCCGAGGTTCACCTCGACGTACCTGACCCAGTCGGCCGGCAAAGGGGCCCGCGCCTCGATCTCCGCCGCATCGATCGGCGCGGCACGCCACCGGAACAGCGTATCCGGAGTCGCCCACGCCTCCGGCGTGCTCCGCCCGGCCGCGACCTGCCGGGAGTCTGCCGCCGTTCCCTCATCCCGCAAACCGTGCGTAGCGCCGGAGCGGTCGCGATCTACCTCGCCGGACACCGCAACCGGGGTGAGCGCGGGCTCGACGGGTTCCGACCACGGTGCTCCCGCGTGCCAGACCGCCACTCCAAGAAAAAGGCCGCCGAGAAGCAGCCCGGCTCTCCGACCCCACGACCTGCGATTGGGATTGCGCACGCTCCGACCGTAGGCA
>CAIOYO010000093.1 GCA_903862595.1 uncultured Opitutaceae bacterium
GCGCCGCCGCACCCAGCCCAATCGCCCACGGTCCGGCGGCGTAGGCGAGCCATGGTGTCAGCCAGCCCGCCGCTCCGTCGCCCACCAGCAGACCGAACAAGTTCTCCACCTCCTCGCGGTGATCCAACAGGGGCAGAAAGACGATCGCTCCTCCATGCGCCAGCCGCACCGGCCACGGAACCTGTCCTTCGGGATCCCCCGAGAAATGCGCGATGGAAATCATGAGGAAGCCAATGAGGAAGAGCATCGGAAAGCCGAACCAAAGCCCGACCACCGCAGCCGCGAGCACGAGGTACACGACGCCGAAGCGCAGCCACGCTGCCCACGTCCGCACGCCATACAACTCCCGCGCGAAAATCGTATCCAACGCCCCATGGGGGACACCGAGGACCACGATCGCGCACCCGACGAGAAGAACCTCGGTCGACCGCTCCAAAGCCGGCAGAAACCGTGTCGCAACCACACCGAGTACCGCCAGCGCGCAGAAAGCCAGTCCTTGAATTCGGGTCAGCGTCATGAGTTAACTCTCCGCCACGCCTCGCGCAGGAACAGGCCGGCCGGAAGCGAGCGCATGACTTTCAGGTAGTCCATCAGTCTCGCTTCGTCACTGAGAAACCGTAGGACTGGCCCGGGATCTGGAAGCGCAAAGAGGCCCAGGAAGAGGCCGGGGGCGCGTTCGGGCTGACGGCACAGGACATCAAGGAAGAGCGAATCCATGCGCCGGGTGATCCAAGGATCCGCGCGCAGCGGCTCCGGCGTTCTCCCCCGGGCCGCATACTCCGCCGCCACGTCCGCCCAGCGCTGGATCCGCTGAAAGGCATACCCGGTCGCCGCCCGCGCCGCTCCCGAGTGGAGTCCAACGCGCACCCAGCCGTCCAGCGGGACAGTCAGCGGCTCGCTTGTTCCCATCGGAATCGCGTGGTACTCCTGATGAATCAGCCGAGTCGCGCGGCCCGCCGTCGTCCGCGCCACGAAACGCGCCAGTTCGGGCGCCAGTTCCGCCGCCGTCCGCCGCTCCGGCGAGAAGACTGTCGCCTCCACCAACGCCCGGGTCGCGCTATAAGGGAGGACGTAGCGGAAACAAATACTCCCCCGAACATCCGGCTCGAAGTCCATCAGCGTGACCTGATCGTCGGCGAAGGTACCCTCCGGGCACTCCACCTCAACGCCGCTGAAGGACTGCCAAAGCTGCGGCGGAGTTTCCGAGCCCTCGAGCGGCGGACGGGTGTCGATCACGGTTGCACCCCGCAACGCACGCCGCGACGTTTCCACCCGCCAGACGCCCTCCATGCGAACCGGCCGCGCCATCACGGACTCTCCGAGGAATGCCGCGATGCGGGGATTCCGCCGGATCAGGCCCCACGCCTCCGCGTAGAAGTCACCCGAATCAATCGTCTGATAGGGCATCGCGCGGCAGTCGACCGACACGCTCCGCCCGCCGGCACTCAGGCGGACCGCCGGCCACTCCCGGCGAGCCAGGTGCGTAAGCCGGGCCCCGGGCGTGCGCCAATAGCTCCACGATCGATCGCGCTCGTAGAGTTCCCTCTGCTCCACGATCGCGACCCGCGGGCAGTCAGACCCCCGCGCCGCCAAGCGCATGGCCAGACTAAGGCCGGCGCATCCGCCACCAAGGATGATGAGGTCGGCATCGGTCTGCATCGCGTCAATGAACCCGGGGCAGACCCCGAAGGGCGACGTGCAAGCCCTCCTCATGGGCGTCGGGACGCCGCCAGAACCCCCGATCGAATCCAGTCCCTGCCAACGCCCGAAGGGTGAGTCCGCACTTTTCCAGCCCGGACACCACCACCCGACCGCTCCAGGCATCGCACCGCCGCGCGCGCAGCCGCACGCCGATCTGCCGATAGGCTCGCGCGGCGACGAGGATGCCATGGCGCGCCCGAGGCGGCAGGAAGGAAAGACCCCGCTCACCGCTCGCGTAATACCGGTCCGCCATCGCCAGCAGGTGCGCGATCGCCGCACGCAGCCCGACTTGCTCCGTCGCCGAGGGCGCGGCGATCGCGGCAACCGGGACCGTTCCGACGAGGCTCTGAGGGAGGTAGCAGCGTCCGCGCAGGGCATCCTCGCGGACGTCCCGGCAGATGTTCGTCAGCTGCATGCCGATGCCGAGGTCGATCGCAAACGGTGCCGCCGCCGGATCCGTCGCATCAAGGATGTCGCTCATCATCAGACCCACGGTGCCCGCGACGCGGTAGCAATAACGCAGCAACTCAGCCTCCGTCGCGATTCGCACCACACCGAGATCCTGCTGCAGGCCCGCGATGAGTTCGAGGGGGACAGCCGGCTCGATCGCACACTCGCGCATCAAGGCCAGCGCGTCCGCAAGCACCGGGTCGCTCGCCTGCCCGCGCCGGATCGCCTCCGCGGCGAAGTCGAGGTGTTCACGCGCCGCTTCGGCGGACGCTTCCTCGTCCGCCAGATCATCGAGGTGCCGACAGAAGGCGTAGAGCCGCGCCGCCCGCTCGCCGTGACGCCTCCCAAGCAGCCGCTTCGCCCAGTGGAAGGTGCGGCCCTTCGCCGCGAGGATTCGCTCGGCGTGCTGCAGGGGAGTCTCGGCAGGAGTCATGTCGCCGCAGGGATGAGGGCGTCGATCACTTTTGCCGAACACAGTACACCGGGCACTCCCGCGCCGGGATGAGTGCCGGCACCGACGAGGTAAAGGTTCCTGATTCCCTCCGCCCGATTATGGAAGCGAAACCAGGCGGACTGCCGGAAGACCGGTGCAATCGAGAAGCCGGCGCCGAACTCGCTAAGATGGTCGTGCGCGAAGTCGTCTGGGGTCAGCGCAAAGTCCGCCGTGATCGTCCCCTTCAAGCCCGGCAGAATCGTCGCGTCGAGCGCGGCAACGATCCGCGCCCGCAACCGCGGTTCCTCCCGCGCCCAGTCGATCCCCGCCTGCTGGTTGGGCACCGGACAGAGCACGTAGAAGCTGTCGCACCCCTCCGGCGCGAAACTCGGGTCCGTCGCGGTCGGACGGTGCAGGTAGAGCGAGAAATCGTCCGCCAGCACACGACGATGGAAGATATCCTCCAGCAACTCGCGGTAACGCGGCCCCATCCAGATCGTGTGGTGGGCGACGTCGCGGTACACGCGCCGCGTTCCGAAATAGAGCACGTACAGGCCCATCGAGTACCGGGCGGCCTTCAGCTTCAGCCGGCTCGCCAGGGGTCGATGACCGGGGGGGATCATGCTCCCGTGGAGGTGCGCCGCATCGGCATTCGACACGACGACGTCCGCCGCCAGTCGAGTGCCGTCATCCAGAACGACGCCCCGGGCCGCGCCCTCCTCGATCACGATCGACCGGACCGTCGTATTCAGCCGAAGCTGAATGCCCTGCCGCTCCATCAGGCTACGCAACGCGGCGACCAGCGCACCAGTGCCTCCCATCGCGAAGTGCACGCCGTGGGCTCGCTCCAAGTAGTGGATCAGCCCGTAGATGCTCGTCGTATCAAAGGGATTTCCGCCGACCAGTAGCGGCTGGATCGAGAATGCCTGACGCAGCCGGGGATCCCGGAGGTGACGTGAGACCATCTGCCACACGGTCTCGTAATTCCGGAGGCGGAGGAGCGCCGGCACCTGCCGGACCATTTCACCAAAATGGTTGAACGGACGCGCAGAGAGCTGGGTGAACCCGACGTCGAAGATCCGTTTTGAGTGCGCCAACAACGCCCGGTAGCCATCGCAGTCCGCGGGCTCGATCTTCGCGATCTCCGCCAGCGTTTCCTCCAGCGTCCCGCCATAGTCGAACGTCGTGCCGTCCGCAAAGCGGAAGCGGTACCACGGCTTGACCGGGACCAGCGTGACGTGCTCGTCGAGTCGCTCGCCGAAGAGCGCGAACAATTCCTCGAGCAGGAACGGCGCCGTGATCACCGTCGGCCCGGCGTCATGCCGAAACCCCTCGCGCTCGAATACCCTCGCTCGGCCGCCGACGCCTGGGCAGCGATCGATCGCCGTGACGTGATAGCCCTTCGCACGCAGCCGCAGGGCAGCTGCGATGCCGCCAAACCCCGTCCCGATGACCAGCGCGTTCACGACCTCCAACTAGTCGCGATGCAGGCGCAGCACAAGGCGAGAGCAGTACTCAACAACCAGCGAACCCGCCCCACCGGGAAGCGCCGAGGCCAGCGCCGAGGCATTCTCGAGATGTGATCGGGCCTGCCGTCGGACGACCGACCGCGCATCATCGGCAGGACACGACGCCTCGAGGACCAACACGACATTCAGGGTCTGATTCTCGGCGTCGGACGCGACATCATCCAAGTCGTCGATCATTTGATAGCCGACTCCAAAGGCCCGCGCTGCCTCCCAGATACGAGAACACCAAACCTCCTGACCGGCGGCGATGAAAGCGAGCTCCAGTGGGAGGCTAAGCAGCGCCGAAGACTTGCCAGCCACGATCTGCTCGTACGAGGCAAGCGAGGTGACCGGGCGATCGCGCCCGGCCAGTTCGGCGCACTGACCCCGGATCACCTGAGCCGTGCGCTCGTGGACGCAACGCAACAAATCCGGCAGCACCTCCGGGCGGCTGAAATCCACGAGGCATCCGTACGCGGCCGAGAGCAGCAGATCGCCGACGCAGATCGCCACGTCCTTGCCGAAGGCCACCCAGACCGCGGGCCGTCCGCGGCGCATCTGCTCCTGATCCTGCACGTCATCGTGCACGAGGGAGGCATTGTGCAGCAACTCCGACGCTGCGGCCAGTCGCACGGCGTCGGAGGAAGTCAGCCCGAGGGCGTCGCCGGCGTGGAGCGCCAGTCGTGAACGGACCCGCTGTCCCCCTTCGGCGAGATGGTAACGCACCGCCGCGATGCAGGCGGCATCCATGGCCGTGCCCGGGCGCGCGCCAGCCTCGGCCGCGGCCAGCATGCGTCGCTCGACCTCAAGGTCAGCTACCTCGGCGAGGGTTCGCATCGAGGATCCGTAATCCAGTAACAAAGTGTGCCGGCGGCGGGAATTTTTCCCCGGCCGCCGGCGAGAGAAACGACGCCGCAACCGGCGAGGCCTGAGCCTCGCGGCGGGCGACGACGATCGACCTTAGCGCTTGTCCGACTCGCTGACCGCAGCGGCCCAGATGATGACGCCGAAAGCGATCTTGTTCAGGAAGTCCGCGAAGTTGTAGACCACGTTCAGCGCCATCGCGCTGTCCTTCGGGTCGCCACCGAGGAGGTAGCCGAAGACGTAGCCGATCGGGTACACCGCCCAGCCAAAGACGACGATGCCACGCATCAGGCGAAACGCGCTCTGCACAGCCGGGGGAGCGCTGGCGGCGTTGATCTTGCCCGCTTCACCGCGGTAGATCTCGTTGATGATGTAGAGCCATCCCGCCATGCTCACGATGAAGGCTGGCCACACGCCCACCTTGCCCGCCTCGCCCAGATAGCCCGCCACCAGCATCACCAGCGTGCCGACCATCAGGCGCCAGAACACTCCAGCCGGTACTTTCGTCACGGCCGACAGGATGAGGAAGAACTCCACCATCAGCAGCGGCACCGTGATGAGCCAATCAATGTAGCGGAACACCGTCGGCGTCTCGCCCGTCGCGACCCACACGTCGCGCATGTAGAAATAATGCGTCGCGGCAACCAAGGTCACCAAGCCGGAGACCGTCAGCGAAGTCTTCCACTTCGGCGAGACCCGCTGGGTCTCGAGGAAGAAGAAGGCCGTCGCGGCAACCAACGCCATTGAGATCACCCAGAAGGACACGCCAACCAGGTCATCTCCGCGGAGGTTTTGCGAACCCGTGGAAGCCATCGCGCCGACCGGAGACAAAAGGCCGAGCACAGCCAGTGCGCTCGCCTTGGAGAACAAACATTTGGAGATCATTTTCATGTGGGTAACTAGAAGCGATTGGAATCATTTCCAAATTTTTTAAAGTTGCAACGATCGAAGTTTGTAATCGCGGCCCCCGCCCCCCGGCGAGGGCTCTCCACGAGTGCCGGCTAGCCGGAATCGTCATTCGTTGCCCAGGCGTTACGACCGACGCTTGCCCAGTTGAAGTCGACCTCCATGCGCGAAAGTCCGCCGGCCGCCGTTCCCTGCCCCGGGTCGATGTCGCACCGCTCGCGCATTCCGAGTCCAGCCCCTCTCTGTCCCACGAGCCCGGGTTGGCCGCGGGGCCGCCACGGCGCAGCGATCGGCAGCCGCGGCGCGTCGGTGACCGCAGCGACGACCAGCGGGCATAAAAAAATCACCCGTCCGGGGAGCTGATTCCCCGGACGGGTGACTGGAGAGATAACCTTTGATGAGGCCTTCGATCCGAGGACCGAAGGCGAACACCTTGGACCGCTCAGGTGGTCGGGACCGTCTGGATCGTCCGCAGGATTCGTCCGGCAACCAGGTACGGATCGGCCGCCGAATTCGGGCGACGATCTTCGAGGTAGCCCTTGTAGCCACTGTTGACGAAGCTGTGCGGGATGCGAATCGAAGCGCCACGATCCGCGATACCGTAGCTGAACTTGTCGATCGACTGCGTCTCGTGGAGGCCCGTCAGGCGGAGGTGGTTCTCCGGACCATAGACGGCGATATGCTCATCGCGGTACTTGTCGAACGCCGCCATCAGCTTCTCGAAGTAGGCCTTCCCACCGACCTCGCGCATGTGCTTGGTCGAGAAATTGGAGTGCATACCTGAGCCATTCCAGTCGAGTGGTGAGTTGAACGCGCCGAGGATCGGCTTACAGCGCCACTCGACGTCGATTTCGTACTCCTCGCAAAGACGGGACAGGATATAACGGGCGACCCACATCTGGTCCGCCGCGCTCTTCGAGCCCTTGCCGAAGATCTGGAACTCCCACTGGCCCTTCGCCACCTCGGCGTTGATGCCCTCAAGGTTGATGCCGGCGTCAAGGCAGATGTCGATGTGGCGCTCGACGATCGTGCGCGCCACCGAACCGACATTGCTGTAGCCCACACCCGTGTAATACGGACCCTGGGGAGCAGGATAGCCGCCCTTCGGGAAACCGAGGGGAGAGCCATCCTTGTAGAAGAAGTACTCCTGCTCGAAACCGAACCACGTGTCCGGATCATCCGGAATCGTCGCCCGCGAGTTCGAGGGATGCGCCACGCCGGTGTGCAGGAAGGTCTCGCACATCACCAGCACGCCATTCTTCCGGGTCGAGTCCGGGAACACCGCCACGGGCTTGAGCACGATGTCCGAGCTCTTGCCTTCCGCCTGGCGGGTGGAGCTTCCATCGAAGCCCCAATTGGGCAGCTCCTCGAGCTTCGGGAAGCTGGCGAATTCCTTGATCTGCGTCTTGCTGCGCAGTCCAGCCAGCGGCTGGTAGCCGTCGAGCCAGATGTATTCGAGTTTGTATTTTGCCATGAGGGTAAGGTTGTTGCGACGAAGGGGACGGTGGACCGGGTGCCGGGTTTCCAGCAACCGAAAACAGGGCCGGAAAAGCACCTTACGTGCCAGCGCATTCCAGAAATCCTGTTCATGCGAGAATTTTCAGGTGCCGCCGCCACTCTGTTCATTTTCTGCCAGCGGGGACCCTTGCCCTCGCCAAGAAAAAGCGCAAAAATGCTCACCCTGAGTGATTCATCCGGTCAAAGACACGCAGCGCGCCTTGGTGCGGATCGGCTACGATGGCCGGGTGCACAAAACGTTCCGCGGCCCTCTGGCTCAGGAACGCTTCACCAATGAGGTCCGCGTACTCCAGCATCTAGAGTCCCGCGGCTGCGACTTCGTCCCCCGCTTGCTGGAGTCGGATCCGGACGCCCTCAAGATCGTCACGACCAACTGCGGCCGCATCGTCGAACACCTCGACCCGGAGCGCATGCACGCACTGTACGCGTCACTGCTTCCCTACGGGGTCCGGCACGAGGACCCTTTCCTGCGCAATGTGACCTACCGGACGTCCGACGGCCGGTTCTGTCTGATCGACTTCGAATTCGCCACGATCCTCGACGACTCCGGGCAGCCCGTCACGCTGTCGCCGACGCGTCCAATGGATGCCTGATCCCGCCTCTCTTTCTCCACCGTGTCTTTGGTCGATCCCCTCTCCTCCGCCGACAATCCTTCGCTCCCGGCCACCGCGGCCCGCCCAAGCCACATTCGCTGGTCCGGACTCACGGACCGTGGACGGGTCCGGAGCAATAACGAGGACGCTTTTCTCGCCCTGACGTTCGACGGGCGAGAGGTGCGATACCTGGGGAAGACGGGCGAGAGCCCAATCGACGGCCTCGAGTTCATCTTCGCCGTGAGCGACGGGATGGGCGGCGCCAATTCTGGCGAGATCGCCAGCCGCATGGCGATCGACCGAATCACCCACCTGCTTCCGCAGCACCCGGTCGGCCGGACCGAGGACGAAAACGCCGCCCGCTCCGCCACCCTCACCCGCCTGTTCTCCGCCATCCACAAGGACCTCCTCGTCCTCGGATCAAGTTACGAGGAGTGCGCCGGAATGGGAGCCACGCTTTCCCTGTGCTGGGTGACGGCCCGCGCCGTCCACTATGCCCACGTCGGCGACTCGCGACTCTACGCCGTGCCACTCTCCGCGCCGCTACGGCAGTTGACCGATGACCACAACCACGTCGGCTGGCTCCGCCGCAAGGGTCAGATCAACGAACGCGAGGCCCGCAGCCATCCCCTCCGTCACTCCCTGCACCGCGCGATGGGTGCCGGCCTGCGCGAGGCGGAGCCGGACGTGGGGTGCTGCCCGGTCTCAACCGGCGACCGTTTTCTGCTTTGCACGGACGGGGTGATCGACGGTCTCTGGGACCGACATCTCGACGAACTCGTGCGCGACGAAGCGACGTTGCCCGCCGGGCAGTCCCTCGCGCAGCGGATCGTACTGGAGGCCGTGGAGAAGTCCGGCCGCGACAATGCGACTGCGCTGGTCTTCGATTTCCGCAGCGCGCCGCCGTCTTCCAGCGTCACCCCGACATGACACACCTGTTTGTGTACGGCACGCTGAAGCGAGGCCAGCGCGCCGCCGCGCGACTCGCTCGCCAGCGTTTCGTCGGGGTCGCACAGACCGAGCCCGGTCTTGTCCTCTACGAACTCGACGGGTACCCCGGTCTCGTGCGCGAGCCCGCTGCGGCGGACGGCGTGGTTGGGGAAGTCTGGCTGGTGGATGCCGAAGGCCTCTGCGATCTCGACGCCTACGAAGGTGTCGCGGAAGGCCTGTACCGGCGCGAATCGATCGCGCTGGTCACTCCGGGATTCCCGGAGACGGCGGAAACCTACGTCTACGCCCGCAGCGTGGCGGGGCGCAAGCGAATCGGCTCGGCCTGGCCTCCGGCCGGCTAGGATTCCGCCTTGGGCGTGGAGACCGGGACCCGCGCCACCCGCACGAACCGGGCGCGGAAGAGCTCTTCCATGGCTTCCTGAAGCGCCGGCGGCACGCGCCCGCTCAGCTCGGCCAGCGGTGGCGCCGGCATCGCGTCATCCTCGTCACGCTGCCGCGTCGGTGCCGGGCGAGCCGCCACTCCGGGCGCCTCGGATGACTCATCGCCAACAATGACCTCCAACGGCGGCCCCTCCTCATCGGAGGAAGCCCCGTCATCGGCCTGCACCGCGTCTCCCCCGAGGGGTGGCGGGTTCGCACTGCCCCCGCCGTTCTCCGCAGATGCCGCGGATGCCGGGGAGGCTCCGTAGACACGACGCGGGCTGGCGGTTTCGAGCGGAGGCCGAATCGCGCTCTGGCTGCGCGCCTCCGCGAGGGAGGCCTGCGAGGCGGCGATGACGGACTGGAACTGCTCGGCGAGCCGCTGATTCAGCTCAACGACCGCCGTCAGGCTTTTTTTTTTGCGCCGTCGGCGTCGCCGGAAGTCGACTCCGCGAGCGCGGCGATCTCCCGGATCAGACTGTCGATCGCCCGCGCGCGACTGGCCTCGACCGCCTTGAGCAGCGTGACCTCGAAATTGATCCGCTCGGCGAGTCCGAGACGCACGCTGCTCTCGCCCTCGCGCAGGGCGTCGAGCATGCGGGTGATCTGCTCCGTGGTGAGGCTTGCGCCGCCGAGTTGCAGGCTCTTGCCGCCGTGGGCGATCGCGTCGAGCAAGGCCGTGCGGACCCTGCCCTGCAGGTCCGCGAGCAACCGGACGAGATCGCGGCCCGAGGCATCGCACTCATCGACGATGCGCACGAGCGCGGCATGATCACCGGTCGCGAGGGCGGCCGCGAGCGACGCGACCGTCTCCTCGGAGACGAGCCCGTAGACGTCGAGGACATCCGCCTCGGCGATCGTCTGCCCGCAGAAGGAAATCATCTGGTCGAAGATCGACTGCGCATCGCGCATGCCCCCATCGGCCATCCGGGCGATGCAGGCGAGCGCGCCGTCGGTCACCTGAATCTTTTCGTCGGCTGCGATCTTCCGCAGGCGCTCCACGATCAGCGGTCCGGGGATCGGCTTGAGATCGAAACGCTGGCAGCGCGAAAGGATCGTGGGCAGCACCTTCTGGACATCGGTCGTCGCGAACACGAACTTCACGTGCGCGGGCGGCTCCTCCAGCGTCTTGAGCAGCGCGTTGAACGCCTGGTTCGAGAGCATGTGGACCTCGTCGATGATGTAGATCTTGTACTTTCCCTGGGCCGGGGCGTAGCGCACGTCGTCCCGCAGGTCACGAATCTGGTCGACCGAGTTGTTCGACGCACCGTCGATCTCGATGACGTCCATCGACGTGCCGTCGGCGATGGCGCGGACCGCGGGATCGGCCGGATCAAAGTCCGCCTTCGGTCCATCGGTGCAGTTCAGCGCCTTGGCGAAGATCCGGGCGGTCGACGTCTTGCCGGTCCCGCGGGGTCCGACGAAGAGGTAGGCGTGGGCGATTCGCCCCCGCGCGATCGCATTGCGCAGCGTGCGCACGACATGGTCCTGGCCGACGACATCGTCGAACGTCTGAGGACGCCACTTGCGGGCGATCACCTGGTAGCCGGAGGACACGTCCCCCAGTCCATGGACGCCGCGCCCCTGCGCAACCGAAAACTCTTCCGAGCCGGCCCCCGCCTAACGCAGCGCCACTGCAGGCAGCCGCCAGATGTCCTCGGCGTACTCGCGAATCGTCCGGTCGCTGGAGAACTTGCCCATCCGCGCCGTGTTGAGGATTGCCATCCGCGCCCAGCGCTGCCGGTCACGGAAAGCCTCGTCCACGCGAGCGTGGGCATCACAATAGGAGCGGAAATCCGACAGCACGAGGTACGGATCACCGCCGTTCAGCAAGCTGTGGTGCAACAAGCCGAACGCATGCGTCTCATCCGGCGAGAAGAAATTGGAACCGATCCAATCGACGACGGCCCGCAGCTCCTCGTCCCGCTCGTACCGCGTCCACGGATTGTAGCCCTGCGCCTTGATCGCGACCACCTCATCGACGGTGTGACCGAAGATGAAGATGTTCTCGGGGCCGACCTCCTCGCGAATCTCGACGTTGGCGCCGTCGAGCGTGCCGATGGTCAACGCGCCATTGAGGGACAGCTTCATGTTGCCGGTTCCCGAAGCCTCCTTGCCCGCCGTCGAGATCTGCTCCGAGAGGTCGGCCGCCGGGATGATCTTCTCTGCGAGCGAAACGCGGTAGTTCGGGAGGAACGCCACCTTAAGGCGTCCGCCGATCCGCGGATCGGCGTTGATGCGCGCGCCAACGAGGTTGATCGCCCGGATGATGTTCTTCGCCAGATCGTAGCCCGGGGCGGCCTTCGCCGCAAAGACGAACACCCGCGGCACCAGGTCGAGCCCCGGATCCTGAAGCAGCCGCCGATAGAGGGCGAGAATGTGGAGCAGGTTAAGGTGCTGCCGCTTGTACTCGTGGAGACGCTTGATCTGCACGTCGAAGAGCGCATCGGGCGAGACTTCGAGCCCGCACTGCTCGCGGATCACCGCTGCCAGCGCGACCTTGTTCTCGCGCTTGATCGCCATGAATTCCTGCTGGAACACCGCGTCATCCGCGAAACGCTCCAGGTCCCGCAAGCGATCGAGGTCCCGCACCCAAGCGGTCGAACCGAGACGGCGGGAAATCAGCGCGGCGAGGCGTGGATTGCAATCGAGCAGCCAGCGCCGCGGCGTGATGCCATTGGTTTTGTTGCGGAATTTACCCGGGTAGAGCGCGTCAAATTCCGGAAACAGAAACCGCCTCAGCAGATCCGTGTGCAATGCGGCGACCCCGTTCACGGCGTGAGAGCCCACGACCGCCAGATTGGCCATCCGGATCGCCTTCGCCCCACCCTCCTCGATCAGCGAGCAAGCTCGCTTCTTGGCATCATCGCCCGGCCAGCGCTGCTCCACCGCCGCCATCAGGCGTTGGTTGATCTCGAAAATGATCTGAAGATGGCGCGGCAACACGCGTCCAAAGAGCGGTACACCCCATGCCTCCAAAGCCTCCGGCAAGAGCGTGTGGTTCGTGTAGCCAAACGTCGCCACCGTGATCTCCCACGCCCGCTCCCAAGAAAGATCGTTCTCGTCGATCAGGATGCGCATCAACTCCGGCACCGCGACCGCCGGATGGGTGTCGTTCAACTGCAGCGTCACCTTCTCCGCGAAGTTCGACCACGAGTTGCTCGCCACCCGCAGGTGCCGCCGGATGATGTCGCGAAGCGAACACGCGACAAAGAAGTACTGCTGCACGAGACGCAGCTCCTTGCCGTTTTCCGTCCGGTCGTTCGGATACAGCACCTTAGAGACCGTCTCGCCGACCGCCTTCTCGCGCACGGCATCGACGTAGCCGCCGGAATTGAACACGGCGAGGTCGAACTCCTCAGTCGAGCGCGAGGCCCAGAGGCGGAGGAAGTTGACCGTCTTCGTGCCGTAGCCCGCGATCGGGATATCGTAGGGCACGCCGAGGATCGCTCGGCTGCGGACCCAACGCGGGCGGTAATGGCCGCGGTCGTCGAACACGTTCTCGACCTCGCCGTACACCCGCACCTCGATCGCGTACTCGGGGCGGATCACCTCCCAGGGCGTGCCGAAGATCATCCACGCATCCGGATGCTCGACTTGGTGCCCGTTGACGAACTCCTGCCGGAAGAGCCCGAACTCGTAGTGAATGCCGTAGCCGATCGCCGGCAGGTCGAGGGTCGCGAGCGAATCCAGGAAGCAAGCCGCGAGCCGACCCAAGCCGCCGTTGCCGAGACCCATGTCGACCTCCTGCTCCACCAGTTCGTCGAGATCGACTCCCAATTCCTGCAGCGCCTGCCGCGCAGGCTCGAGCAGACCCGTGTTGGAGAGGTTGTTCTCCATCAGGCGCCCCATGAGATACTCCAAGGACAGATAATAGAGGCGCCGCGTGTTGCTCTGGTTGTGCAGCCGCTGCGTCGCAATCAGCCGCGCCAGCACGGCCTCGCGCACCGCCATCGCCGTGGCCAGCCACCAGTCCCGCGGCTGCGCCGTGCTCGTATCTCGCGCCAGGGTGTAGGTCAGATGGCGGAGGATCGCTTGCTTGAACTTAGCCGAGCCCCCTTCGCCGGCGGTCGCAGGAGTGACCTCGGCCGGAGCGGAGGGCGGGGAATCCGAGTGGCGGCGTTTCGTGGTCTTGGTTGCGGCGGACATGCGAGGAGAGGAGCCCAGTAAACCAGAAACCGTGCCAGTCCCCGTCTCGCTTGGCAATCCCGGGTCCGACGTGCGCCTATTTGTGAAACCGTCGCGCGAGCTCGCCGTGGTTGAGCTCGATGTAGGTCGGACGACCCAGCGGGCTCGTCAGCGGCGCCCGGGTGCCAAATAGCTGACTGACAAGGGCGGCGGCCTCCGCCGCGCCACCGAGTGGCGGCAGGCGCACCCCTTTGGCCGACGCCAAACGCGCCAACTCGTCCCGCGCCACTCCCATGTCATTCTCCTGTAACCTTCCTTCCCGGAGCGCTCCGAGCACGTCGCGGAAAAAAGACTCCACATCGCCCGGCTCCAGCCACGCCGGGGTCGCCTCCAGTCGGAAGAAGTTTCGGCCAAACTCCGTCACCTCAAACCCGTGTCGGTTCAGAAAGGCTAGCCGATCCAGCAGCAACGCCGACGACACCGGATCGAGCTCGATCGGAATCGGCAGGAGTAGCCGCTGCGACGGCACCTCCCCCGCCCGAAATTCCGCTTGGATGCGCTCAAACCAGATCCGTTCGTGCGCCGCGCGCCGGTCCAGCAGCACCAATCCCGCCGCCGTCTCGAAAAGGACCGTATTGCCATGCGCAATGCCGACAAATCGCCACGCGGGCGCGGGGGCACGGATGGCATCACGCAGCGGCGGCGGTGTCGCCGGCGGCACGGGGAGCACACCCGGGGCCGTCGCAGAAGATGCCTGCGTAGATGGGACGGTCAGTTCGACCGGACGCGAGACCGGCAGAGGCGACGCCGCGCGCGGTCCGAGGCCGACGGGAAGCGCCACCGCCGTCGGCGGCACCGCCGGGGGTGCCACCGCGGCGGCAAGCGAAACGGCATCCGCGCCGGCCGCCGAGACAGGGAGCAACGCCGCCACCGAGCCCACCGCAGCCGGCGGCTGCGTCGTGAGCTCGCGAATCCGCTCGAGCACGCTGCGGATCACGAAACCACGCACGGCGGACTCGTTGCGAAAGCGTACCTCACGCTTCGCTGGGTGGACGTTGACGTCCACCGCCGCTGGATCGAGCTCCAGGAAAATGAACGCCAAGGGATAGCGCCCCTTGGGCAATGACTCCTGATAGCTCTCGATCAACGCGAAGTTCAGGGTCCGGCTATCCACCGGCCGCTGGTTCACGAACGTGATCATCTCGTGCCGCGTGGAGCGCCCCACCCCCGGACGCCCAATCAGTCCATGCAACCGGAGCCCCTCCTCGCCCCGAGCCTCCAGAGGCACGACGGAGTCCGCGATCTGCCGGCCAAAAATCTCGGCGATCCGCTCCTCGAGGCGCGCGCACTCCGGGGAACGAAAGATGGTGCGACCGTCCTCAATCAGGCTGAACGCCACATCGGGCCGAGCAAGGGCATACAGGCGGACTCCCTGCACGAGATGAGCGGCCTCCGTGGCATCACTCTTCAGGAACTTTCGGCGCGCGGGAACCGAGTTGAACAGCTGCGCAACCTCGATCCGTGTACCCACCGGACAGCCGCAGTCCCGCACGTGAACGATCCGTCCGCCGTTCACCAAGACCTCCGTCCCCACCTCATCGTCGCGCCGCCGCGTCTGCAGCGTGAAACGGGAAATGCTGGCGATGGACGGCAACGCCTCGCCCCGAAAGCCGTACGAACGCAGACGATCCAAGTCGTCCGCTTCAAGGATCTTGCTCGTAGCGTGACGCTCCAGCGAGAGAAGCGCGTCGTCGCGGGCCATGCCGTGCCCGTTGTCCTCGACCCGCATGAGGGCGCGGCCGCCGACGCGAAATTCGACCTCGATGCGCGTCGCACCCGCGTCGAGCGCGTTCTCCACCAGCTCCTTCACGACTGCGGCCGGGCGCTCGATGACCTCGCCAGCGGCGATCTGGTTCGCAACGCGATCGGAAAGAATGCGGATCTGGCCCATCGACGACGGCAGCGTCGTGCAATCCCTCCAGCGCGCCAAGCGCTTTCCACACCTCGCCTTACTTCCGGGTGTCGGCCGGAGACGTCCCCGACGAGGCATCCGCGCGGGTCGTGGAGCTGGGCCGGCCGACGTCGACCAAGTTGACGAGGTAGGTCATCGCCCGCATGGGCCGCAGCACCGCATTGCCGATCATCAGGGGCTCCACCGGCGCCGAACGATCCTCGGGAAGGCGGGCCGCCAGCCACGAGATCGCGCACGCACTGACGAAGCCAGAGACAAAGAACCACCCAAACACGGAAACATCCAGTCCCGCCCCGGCGGCCGACTCCGAGCGAAGGAACAGTCCCCACACGATCGGCGCGAGTCCGCCGCACAAGGACGTGACCGCGCCGTGGATCGAGACCATGAGCGGTCGCTCCACCTCCGAGACCACCTTGGGGAGGTAGTTCAGGCTCGCGATACCCCAGCACGACGTCGCCACACCCACGAGGAAGTAACTGCCAAACACCCCCGCCACCCCAGCCCCAGGCATGCGGAGATAGAACCACCAAAAGCCGGCGACCAGCACGTAGATGGCGAGGCCGAGCAGCATGAAGGGCCGGGCCCCCGTGGCGTCGATTCGACGCGCCAACACCCAGGCCGCGAGTATCACGCCTAGGTAGCGCACGACCTCGAAGAGCATGATGGCGCTGAGCGACAGCCCTGGCCCGACCTTCAGATAGTAAGCCCCGAACGGCGCGATCGGCGTGGTGATCACGGAAAACCAAAGGGCGAGCCCAAGGTACCTCCGGAAAGGGCTTGGCGTCAGGAGGTGTCGCGGCGTGGCCCGTGCCACCTCGGCGAGACTGATCGGAGCCGGACGCGGCGCGTCCGGGAGCTGACGGAGCGCACGATAACTGAGCAGAGAGCCGGCCACCGCGATGCCGTATTGCAGAAGCAGCGCGGGATAGACCGGCAACAGCGCGAAAAGACCCGCGCAGACCAGCAGCGTCAGGACACCGGCGATGCCGGCGAGGTATTGGTCGCTCGCAAAGTAGCGCCCACGAACGGAGGACGGGACGATCGCATACAGCCACGGCGTGATCGCCGAGACGCCGATGGCGCGGAAGAAGCAGAAGAGAAACACGCTCCAAACCAAAGCCTGCACCATCCACGTGCGCGGCCCCCAACCGCCGGCGATGACGGCCATCACCATGGGAACCGCGAGGAACACACTGCGCATCCGCCAGCCGCCCAGCATCACCCGCTTGAAGCCGAAGCGCGGCAGCAGCGCGGTCGAGAGGATCTGGACCGGCGTGAGTACGAACACCCACGCGTAGGCGAGCCCGACCTGCGCCGGCGACGCGCCCAACTGTTCGGCGAACAACACCATCGGAGTGCCGATGCCGATCTGCCAAGTCAGCGCATTGAAGAACGCGAACGACAGCCCCGGCCGCACTGGCCGCAGCGCAGAGTCATCCTGCGCCCTCGTGAACCAGCGCCACATCAGGCCTTGGCCGCGCGGAGCACACGCCGCCAGCGGGCGAGTTGCTTGCGGACCTGGATCGGTCCGGGCATGCCCGTGCCGCGGCGCATCTGCATCGCCCGCCGCAGGTCAAACACCCCGCGCCAGTCGTCCCCAAACTTGGCGTGAACCTGCCGCACCGCCGCCGTGTCCAGCAGGTTGAGCGGCACGCCGGAGCGCTCCGCCAGCTTCACGACCGCGCCGACCGCATGGTGGGCCTCGCGAAAGGGAACGCCGCGGATCACCA
>CAIOYO010000094.1 GCA_903862595.1 uncultured Opitutaceae bacterium
ACTCTGTCGCCGCGTACTTTCACGCTGCTGCAGCGCCATGTTGCCGCGATCCCCACGGTCTCCGAGGAGGAGATCATCGACGCGATGCGCCTGGCGTGGGAGGTCTTGAAGCTGGTCATCGAGCCTTCCTGCGCGGTCCCGCTGGCCGTTCTCCTCGCGGGCCGTGAGCCTCGCCTCCGCCACCGCCGGGTCGGGGTGATCATCACGGGCGGAAACGTCGATTTGGACCGCCTGCCGTGGGCTTCGGCGTCCTGAGGCCATCCGGAATCGCGCGCGGTGGAGTGGATTTTGCCCTTGCCAAGGGAATCCCGGGCCTCTGTTTTCTCCCGTTCTCCATGCAAAAGACCAAAAAGTCCGTCGCCAAGCGCTTCAAGCTGAGCGCCCGGGGCAAGCTCATCCGGCGCACCCCTGGCTTTCGGCACCTGCTGGCCTCCAAGAGCACGAAGTCAAAGCGTCGTGCCACGAAGGACAAGCTTGTCGCCGAGGGGCATGCCGCTCCTCTGAAGCGTTGTCTCCCGTTCGGCCTGTAAGCCTCACCGCTCCCAGCCGACCACCTCCAACCGCGCCAGGCGGGTGAATCATTCAAGCCGACCCGCCGGCCACATCTAAAAAAGGAAAACCAACATGGCTCGTGCAACGAACGCCCCGGCCTCGCGCCGCCGCCGCAAGAAAGTGCTGAAGTACGCCAAGGGCTACTACAGCAGCAAATCGAAGCTGTTCCGCTACGCTAAGGAAGCGGTCCAGCACGCCTGGCAGTACGCTTATCGCGACCGCCGCAAGAAGAAGGCCGAATTCCGCGGCCTCTGGATCGTCCGCCTCAACGCGGCCTGCCGCAACGCCGGCATCACCTACAGCCGCTTCGTCGAGGGCCTCAAGGCCGCGAACATCGAGCTCGACCGCAAGGTCCTGTCCGACATCGCCATTCGCGACGAGGCCGCGTTTAACGCCTTGGTCAAGCAGGCGCAGGACGCGTTGAAGGCCAAGGCCACCGCCGCCAAGGCGAAGGCCTGATTCCACCCCAACGCGAGCCGGGTCGGCTCGCCCCACCGCTCTCTCCCGGTTCGCCGGGATTGAGCCTCACGAGGACGGGCCCCTCCCCGGGGTACCGTCCTTTTTCTTTCCCGACCGCCCGCCGTCGTTTTTCCTTATTCCCGCCGTCTCGATCGTCCCGTCCGGACGTCCCGGGGCGTCGCCCTCCTCCCGTTTCTTCCTCCCCCCCGTCGTCGCCATGGAATCGCTTCTCTCCGCCCTGCAGGAAAAGGCGCAGGCCGATCTCGCCGCCATCTGCTCCCGCCCCGAACTCGAGGCCGCCAAGGCCCGCCTCGTCGGCCCCAATGGCGAGCTCACCGCGCTCATGAAGCAGATGGGCTCCGTGCCCAAGGAGCAGCGCCCCGCCCTCGGCAAGCGCATCAATGAGGCCAAGGGTCATGTGCAGGCTTTGCTCGACGCCGCCCTCCAACGGGTCGTCGCCGCCGAGATCGCCGCCCAGGTCGGCCCGGCCATCGATGTGTCGCTGCCGTCCCCCGACGTCGGCCCGGGCACATTCCACCCGCTCACCCAGGTGCGCGAGGAAATGTGCCGCATCCTCCGCAAGGTGGGCTTCACCGTCGCCGACGGCCCCGAGGTCGAAACCGAATACCACTGCTTCGACGCGCTCAACACGCCCGCCGATCACCCGGCCCGCGATGCCCAGGACACGTTCTACCTGCCGCGCGATGCCGCGTTCGGCAATGTCTCCAAGCACCATCCGGACGAGCGCTACTTGCTGCGCACCCATACGTCGTCCGTCCAAATCCGCACGCTGCTCAAGGGGCCGCCGCCGATCCGGATCGTCTCGCCAGGCCGCGTCTACCGTCGCGATACCACCGACGCCACGCACTCCGCCAATTTCCACCAGCTCGAGTGTCTCTACGTCGACCGCAACGTCACGGTTCGCGACTTGAAGGCGCTGCTCGACTACATCTTCACGTCCTTGCTGGGCAAGGATACGAAGACGCGCTTCCGCCCGCACTACTTCGGCTACACCGAGCCGAGTTTCGAGGTCGATCTCAGCGCCCGCCACCTGCCCAAGGTGAACAAGGAGTGGATCGAGATCGGTGGCTGCGGGATGGTCGATCCGATCGTCCTCGATGGGGTCGGTCACGACTCCCGAGTCTGGTCCGGCTACGCTTTCGGCATGGGTCTCGAGCGTCTCGCCATGCTGCTCTACGGGATCGATGACATCCGCTACTTCTACCAGAACGATCTGCGCTTCCTGCGGCAGTTCGCCTGACGCGGTCTCCGCTCCTCCCGCCCCCGCTCCGCCTCCGCGAACCTCCTTCCTGCCGTGAAAGTCTCCCGCAACTGGCTCCAGACGTACGTCAACCTCGCCGGCCGTTCCGCCGACGAAATCTCCCGCGCCATCACGTTCCTCGGCTTCGAGGTCGAGGCGGTCCACACGACCGGCGCCCCCGTCTTGTCGTCCGTCTTCGTCGGCGAGGTGCTGACGCGCGATCGCCACCCGAACGCCGACAAGCTCTCCGTCTGCACCGTCGATGTGGGCCCCGCCCACGGGGTGAAGACCATCGTCTGCGGCGCCCAGAACTACCAGGTCGGCGATCGCGTGCCGGTCGCGCTCCCGGGCGCCGTCCTTCCGGGTGATTTCGTCATCAAGCAATCCAAGATCCGCGGTCACGCGTCCGACGGCATGATGTGCTCCGGCCGTGAGCTGGGCGTGGGCGAGGACCACTCGGGCCTGCTCATCCTCAGCGACCGTCCCGAGCTTGGCCGCCCGATCAACGAGGTGCTGCCCGCCGGCGACGTGGTCTTCGACATCGAGATCACGCCCAACCGCCCCGATTGCCTCTCCCACCTCGGGATCGCCCGCGAACTCGCCGCGTGGTTCCGCGAGCCGCTCCGCTACCCGGCCGTCCCCAACGACGCCGCGCTCTTCGCCGACGCGCCTTCCCGCCCCGATTTGCTCGGCGCGGTGCGCGTCGACGCCTCCGAGGACTGTCCGCTCTACCAGGCCACGATCATCTCCGGCGTCCGCATCGGGCCCAGTCCGGCGTGGCTGCAGGAGCGGCTCACTGCCGTGGGTCTTCGCCCGATCAACAATGTCGTCGATGTCGGCAATTTCGTGA